>JAKSNC010000027.1 GCA_024400195.1 Bacteroidales bacterium | reverse complement strand
AATCTTATCCTGCAATTTGACCTATAGCGACATACACAGACTAAAAATCCTGCAATTTGACCTATACGCCTAATTTTCTTTAAATTTCGGGGGGGGGTAAATTGTTGTTTATCAATACGTTATACAGACTAATTCATCCCTAATCTCACAATCTGCTCATATCGGCACACGTTGTAAACCAGATTGGTCAGGGTGTTCCTGGCGGCATTCCGCGCGAAGCCGATGACGCGGTCCTTCATCTGGTATTCAGCCTGTTCATCGCTCAGATTGTACATGCGCTGCAGCACAAGAATCTTGAACATCAGCACATAGTCGTACGGCTTCGCCCCAGCCTTCGTCAGACGCTCACGGTACAAACCCGCCTCCAATGTCTATCGGAACATCTCGAAATCAATCGTTTCCGCAAGCCTTCCCAGCGGGTTACCCAATGAGGTCAACTTTGAAACCATATCTTCCGAATCAAATAAACTTTGGTTGCCAAGTTTTCTGTATGCCCTTTTGTACGTATCCATTTTCTCCTCAAATTTTTGGCAAATATACAAATATTTATTTGATTATCAAAGAGTTTTATTTAGAAATGCCCTTAAATATGATAAATCGCGGCTCTGTTTTATTCTTTTTCATAATTTTGCGCGTCGTTTTGTGTCATTGTAATGATAAGGAAAAAGGATAAGTATCAGGAGCGTAGGTTCGTCATCATGGGCATTTTTGTCGTGACGGCGGTCGTGCTTCTTGTCAAAATATTCATCCTTCAGGTCGTGGACACCTCGTACCGACAGATTTCAGCCAACAGCACCGTCCGCTATATGACGCAGTTTCCGGCCAGAGGCACCGTTTACGACAGAAAAAATCGACTCCTTATATATAATGAGGCTTCATACGATTTGATGGTCATTCCCGCCCAAGTGAAAAACCTTGACACAAATTATCTGTGTAATTTATTGAATATCACCAAAGACGATTTCAATAACAGACTTGCTAAGGCAAAGAAATATTCGAGATTTCATCCTTCTGTCTTCTTCGGACAGATAACCAAAGAAGAATACGGCGGCATAAGCGACAAGTCATATCATTTCCATGGATTTTATTTCGTGAACCACGCCGTCAGGCATTATCCATACTCCATCGCGGCCCACACTTTGGGAAATATCGGCGAAGTATCGTCGAAAGATATTGAAAATGACGCATATTATAAATCGGGCGACCTCATCGGGAAATCGGGCATCGAATATTATTATGAGAAAAAACTTCGCGGCAAGAAAGGCGTGAAAGCCGTCGTCGTTGATGTCCACAACCGCGAAAAAGAGAGTTTTCTGAACGGCGAACTCGATACGCTTCCCGTCCCGGGTTGCGACCTCGTCCTCGGCCTTGATGCCGAACTGCAGCAATATGGCGAACGTCTGATGAACGGCAAAACGGGTTCCATCGTCGCGATAGAGCCGTCAACGGGACAGATTCTCGCCATCGTCTCATCACCGAGTTATGACCCAAACGCCCTCGTCGGACGCGTGAGAGGAAAAAACTATAACGAATTGTTAAACAACGAAGAAAAGCCACTGCTTAACCGCGCCGCGTCAGGAACATATCCTCCAGGTTCGACATTCAAGATTCTCAACGGTTTGATAGGACTTCAAAGCGGCGTGATAAACGAAAACTCGACTTACATCTGCAACGGGCCGATAAGCCACCCCATCAAATGCACACACAATCATCACAGCCCGACATCACTCACGGAGGCAGTGGAAAACTCATGCAACCCGTATTTCTGGAATGTATTCCACGACATGCTGAACGCTAAAACATTTGGCGGCGTGAAAAACGCCTTCGACTATTGGTACAGACAAGTCGTCGGTTTCGGCTTCGGGAACAACTTTACGACAGACATCGCCTTCGCTTCAAGCGGACAAATTCCTTCGCGAAATTATTACGACAAAATCTACAAAGGAATCTGGAACGAATGGACTGTCAGGTCGTTAAGCATCGGACAAGGCGAGATACTCGTAACGCCGGTGCAACTCGCCAACTACGCCGCCGCAATAGGAAACGAAGGTTTTTATTATCCGCCGCATCTCATCCGCGCCTTCGGTGACGGCTCGCCGATAGACAGCGTCTTCACCACAAAAATCACGACCGACATCGCGCCTGAGCATTTCAAGACTATGAAAAACGGCATGAAGCGCGTCTTTGAAGGCGAACACGGAACGGCAAGAGGTTCCGCCATCGACAGCATCAGCGTGGCCGGAAAGACTGGAACGGCGCAGAATCCGCACGGAGAAGACCATTCCATCTTCATTGCCTTTGCACCTGTTGACAATCCGCAGATAGCTATCGCCGTAATAGTCGAAAACGCCGGCTTCGGATCCACATACGCCGCGCCCATCGCCACATTGATGATAGAAAAATATATAAGGGGTTACGTCAAGAGAACCAATGTCGAACGAAGAATCATGGAGACTGAACTGAAATGAGAAACGACGCCGTGACATTTAAAATCGACTGGTGGATTATCTTAATCTACATTGGGCTTGCAACGATTGGGCTGCTCACGATATACGCTGCCGTCTTTGATGCCGAACATCCCGCTATCTACGACCTCGCGACAAGCTACGGCAGACAGTTCCTGTGGTTGACTATTTCGCTCGCCGCAGGTATGATTCTGCTTTTGATAAACGCTCGTTTCTTCAACAACGTGGCCTATATCATCTACGGCTTCGCCATTCTGCTGCTCATGGCCACACTCGTCATCGGAAGCACCGTCGCAGGCTCTAAATCGTGGATAAACCTCGGCTTTATGTCGTTCCAGCCTTCTGAATTTGCGAAATTCGCAACAGCATTAGCTTTGGCACATTATCTCGATAAAATCGACAGAGACTTCAATAAGACGCGAACACAGTTGACCGCATACGCCATCGTACTTATACCTATGATACTCGTCCTGCTTCAGGGTGACGCTGGTTCTGCATTGGTTTTCAGTGTTTTTCTTCTTGTTTTCTATAAAGAAGGCATGTCGGGACGAATCCTCGTCATCGGACTTGCCGCCGTCGCAATATTCATCCTGACGCTGCTCACCGGAAAGACAACAGTCATCATCGGCATTATCGTCATCTGCGGCATCATCTTGATTTTCACGAAGAAAAGAAAAGAAAACTTTTGGAAGATATTTGGCATTGCAGCCTTGGTCATAACATTCTCGTTATCAGTTGATTTTATATTTGACAACGTGCTGAAGCAACACCAACAGACACGTATCAAAATCATTCTCGGACTTGAAGACGACCCTCTCGGCGTCGGTTACAACCTGAGGCAGTCGAAGATAGCCATCGGTTCGGGCGGCTTCTGTGGAAAAGGCTTTCTGCACGGCACGATGACAAAGTACGATTTCGTTCCGGAACATCATACCGACTTCATTTTCTGCACTATAGCCGAGGAACAAGGCTTCGTAGGAGTGGTTCTTTTGTTCGCCGTCTATGTCACACTGATGATTCGGCTCGTGATAATGGCCAACCGACAACGCTCGACATTCAGCCGAATCTATGGTTATTCGATAGCTTCGATTCTGTTTTTTCATTTCTTCGTGAACATCGGAATGACGATAGGACTGCTGCCCGTCATCGGCATTCCGCTGCCGTTTATGAGTTATGGCGGTTCGAGTCTGTTTTTCTTCAGTCTGATGTTGTTCGTTTTTATAAAGCAGGACGCGAACAGGAAGGATATTCTGTAAGTCGAGGGTCGAGTGGTTTGAAAGGTTAAGAGAGGTCAAAGTGTCCAATTGTCTAATCGTCAAATCGTCAAAAAGTCAAATTGATTGTCAAATTGATTGTCAAATTGTCAAAAAATTCAAAAGTTCATTTTTCAAAGCTTAGGATACACCTCCGAAAGCGTGGAGTTTGAGAAGACGGAATAAAGGTTGTGTTTCTGTCTCCTAAAATTCACTACCTTTGCGGCAAATTTTTCAGAGGTATGTTTCAAAAGATTATAAGATTTTGTGTAAAGATTGTGCAGAAATATCTGCCTGAGCCGTTCATCTTCGCGATAATACTGACGTTTCTCGCCTTTATCCTCGCGATGCCGATTTGTCATCAGACGCCGGTGGAAGTCATCGAGCACTGGGGCGGCGGCGTATGGTCGCTTTTGGCTTTTGCGATGCAGATGGCTTTGGTTTTGGTGTGTGGTTCTGTTCTCGCCGCCGCCCCGATAATCAAGCGTGGCATAGGTTTCTTGGCTTCAATACCGAAGACGCCGTCGGCAGCCATCGCCATCGTCACGGGAATATCCGCCGTGGCATGCTGGGTCAACTGGGGCTTCGGACTCATCGTCGGCGTCATCTTCGCCAAAGAGATAGCCCGCAAACTCAAAGGCGTCGATTATCGTCTCCTCATCGCTTCGGCGTATAGCGGATTCGTTGTCTGGCACGCCGGTCTCTCGGGTTCGATACCGCTTACTATGGCGACTCCGGGCGAAGCTTTGTCTAAAGCTACAAACGGCGTCCTCATCAACCCCGTCCCCATCACCGATACAATACTTAACCCGCACAATATCGCGATGGTTGTTTTAGTCATCATAGCCCTCGTGGTTGTCAATTCGCTTATGCATCCAAAGAAAGATGCTGTCGTCAGTGTTGACCCGGCTCTTCTCGCTGAAGATGCAGAACCTGTTGTAAAAGAACTGACTACGCCTGCTGAAAAGATGGAAAACAGCCGTCTTCTGAGCATCTTGATAGCCGTTTTGGGACTTTCTTATTTAGTCATTCATCTCTTCATCAGAGGCGGCAGTCTTGACCTCAACGCCGTCATCATGCTTTTCCTCTTCCTCGGACTGATTTTGCATAAGAATCCGTTGTCGTATGTCAAAGCATTTGGCAATTCTGCAAAAGGAGCTGCCGGAATATTACTGCAGTTTCCGTTTTACGCCGGCATCATGGGCATCATAACTGGCGTGGGCGAGTCGGGAATATGTTTCGGCACCGTCATCAGTAATGCCTGTATATCAATATCAACGCCAACGACATATCCTTTGCTGACATTCTTGTGCGCCGCCGTCCTGAACATGTTCGTTCCGTCGGGTGGCGGTCACTGGGCGATACAGGCCCCGATAATGTTTGCTGCCGGAGCGCAACTTGGTGTCGATGCAGGCCTCACGGGAACAGCCATCGCCTGGGGCGACGCATGGACCAACCTCATTCAGCCTTTCTGGGCTCTGCCGGCCCTCGCCATAGCGAAACTGAACGCACGTGACATCATGGGCTTCTGCATCATCGACCTCATCGTTTCCGGAGTGATAATTTGCGCCGGACTTCTCATCTGGGCAGCGTAAATTTTTTCTATGGATAAGTCAGAAATCATCTCGATACTTTCTTTGTCGAAGGACGACGAAATGCAGGCCGTCTTCGACAAGGCTCTTTCCGTGAAGGAAAAAAACATCGGTCGCAACGTCTATCTGCGCGGCCTGATAGAATTGTCAAATATCTGCCGTAAAGACTGTCTTTATTGCGGAATAAGGCGCAGCAATGCTAATGTGATGCGATATTCGCTTTCGCACGACGAAGTTATTGAAGCCGCACGTTTTACCGATAAAGCCGGCTTCGGTTCCATAGTGATACAGAGCGGCGAACTTCTCGGAGACGCCTTCATCGACACGCTGACATCATACGTTGAGGAGATACATTCGCTCTTCCCGGAACTGCTCATCACTCTTTCATGCGGAGAACAGACGCCTGAGGTCTATCGCCGATGGTTTCAAGCCGGAGCGCAACGTTATCTGCTGAGAATAGAATCCTCAAATCGTGAACTTTATAGTAAGATTCATCCGAATGACGAGTTTCATTCTTTCGACGCACGCATTAAGGCTTTATACGACTTGCGTAACGAGGGTTATCAGGTTGGAACCGGAGTCATGATAGGACTTCCGTGGCAGACTATCGATAATCTCGCCGACGACCTACTCTTCTTCAAGGATTTAGATGTCGATATGATTGGAATGGGCCCGTTTATCGAGCACAGCGAGACACCTCTTTATGCTGAGCGTGAATATCTTTGGCCTCTGAAAACACGCTTCGAGAAGAGTCTCCTGATGATTGCCGCACTGCGAATTTTGATGCCGACGATAAATATTGCCTCTTCCACGGCTTTGGAATCGTTGGATCCGCTTGGCAGACAAAAGGGACTTCTCGCCGGTGCCAACGTCGTGATGCCCAACGTGACGCCTCTTTATAAAAAACAGAATTACAGACTTTATGAAAACAAACCGGGCGTTCATCTCGACCCAAGCCAGAGTCTGCAGGCGATTAGTGAAAGTATAGAGGGCTGCGGAGAACATATCTGCTATCGAAATCCGGGAGTCCCGAAACATTTTATCGACAGAAGATGATTGCGTTTTAAGATGGGTTGGTTTTATAACATATTGTTTTTCAATTATAAACCAAGAATATCCATCGCGGCTTTATATGCTGTCGCTTTCTTGTTTAAGATGTCGTCTTCGGCTTTCGCAAGTCTTTCCTTGACTGCGGCATCGTTGTAAAACCTATCGTGAATGACGTTGTTGATGGTCTCGTACATCATTTCTATGTCCTGACGTATGCGTTTCCGCTGGAGGAAACCGCTCTTTCTCATCGCATCGACGTTGTTGTAAATCATATCCCACACTTTTTCGATGTTCAGATGTGTCAAAGCGGAACATGTCATTGTCTCAACCTCAAGTCCCGATTCGGGTTTTGGTAGAAGTCGCACGGCGTTTTTTATTTCGGCCATTGCCCTTTCTGCGCGCATCACGTTATCGCCATCAGCTTTATTGACGACGATTCCGTCGGCCATCTCCATGATACCTCTCTTTATGCCCTGGAGTTCGTCGCCAGCACCTCCGATGAGGATGAGGAGGAAGAAATCGACCATTGAGCAGACTGCCGTTTCCGATTGTCCCACACCGACCGTCTCAATGAAGACGGTATCGAAGCCTGCCGCTTCGCACACGATGGCACTTTCGCGTGTTTTTCTCGCTACGCCGCCGAGTGTTCCCGCCGAAGCCGAAGGTCTGATAAAGACGTTGGGATGTACGGAGAGTTCCTCCATACGTGTCTTGTCGCCGAGTATAGAGCCTTTTGAACGCTGGCTGCTCGGGTCGATGGCGAGGACGGCTATCTTGTGTCCCTTGTTGGCGAGTTCTGTGCCCAATGCTTCAATGAAAGTGCTTTTTCCGGCACCCGGGACACCCGTTATTCCGAGACGAAGAGCTCTTCCCGAATGAGGCAGACAGGCAGAGATAATTTTCTGCGCTATCTTTTGATGTTCTGGTAGAGTGCTCTCTATCAACGTTATAGCCTCGCTTAGTACTACACGGTCACCATTTAAGATTCCGTCAACATAATGCTCTAAAGGCTTCATGCCACGCCGCAGCGACATCAGACGTTCCAAAGCCTTCGGGTTCACCTGAACCGCCTCGGCCCCGTCATTAACGCTCAAAGCCGATTCCCATTCGTGTTCCTGATTTTCAAAATGCTCCTGTTTCATAGGATAAAATTAGTAAAAATAACTTTTCCGATAACGGAATGTTTGACAATCAGACTGTTTGACACACTTAAAGCGGCTTTTTTATTTTGCAAAACCGACGGCCCTCGTCTCTCTGATGACGGTAATCTTTATCTGTCCGGGGTATGTCATCTCGGTCTGAATCTGACGTGACAGGTCGAAGGCGATTTTTTCCGCTTCGAGGTCAGAAACTTTATCGGCACCAACGATGACGCGCAGCTCGCGACCGGCCTGGATAGCGTAAGTTTTGACGACGCCCTGATATGATAAAGCCATCTCTTCGAGTTTGTGAAGACGCTGTATGTATGCTTCGACGACTTCGCGGCGAGCTCCGGGACGTGCTCCGGATATGGCGTCGCAGACTTGTACGATTGGGGCGATGAGTGTCTCCATCTCGACTTCGTCGTGGTGCGCACCAATAGCGTTGCATACGTCGGGTTTTTCTTTATAGCGTTCAGCTGTCTTCATTCCGAGAAGTGCATGCGGCAGTTCCTCGTCATTATCAGCCACTTTGCCTATGTCGTGAAGAAGACCGGCGCGTTTTGCCACTTTGGGGTTCAGTCCGAGTTCGGCAGCCATCGTCGCGCAGAGTTTTGCCACTTCGGTAGAGTGCTGCAAGAGGTTCTGTCCATACGACGAACGATATTTCATTCTACCGATCATTTTGACGAGTTCGGGCGCCATATTGTGGATGCCCATGTCGATGACTGTGCGTTTTCCTGTCTCAATGATTTCCTGTTCGACTTGTTTCTCAACTTTTTTAACGACTTCCTCAATACGTGCCGGATGGATACGTCCGTCAGTGACAAGTTTCTGCAGTGAAAGTCTGGCTATTTCGCGGCGTATAGGGTCGAAGCCTGAAAGGAGAATTGCGTCCGGACTGTCGTCGATAATGATTTCGACGCCGGTCAGTGATTCGAGTGCGCGGATGTTGCGGCCTTCGCGTCCGATGATACGACCCTTGATCTCGTCGTTTTCAATATTGAAGACGCTGACGGTGTTCTCGATTGCGTGTTCGGCAGCAGTGCGCTGTATCGTCTCAAGGATGACTTTTTTCGCCGACTGGTTTGCCGACATCTTAGCTTCTTCGACGATTTCCCTGCACAACACCATCGCCTCGGCGTTGGCTTCTTCCTTCATCTGTTCCTTAAGTTGCTCTTTGGCTTGTTCGGCGGAGAGGCCGGAAATCGACTCTAAAAGTTTTTTCTGCTCCTCCTGTGTCTTCTCGAGTTCGGCCTGGCGTTTTGCGACGGCTTCCTGTTGTGCGGCGACCAACTGCTGCTGGTTCTTCACCTCGTTCATCTCGCGCAGCACTTCCTCTTTCTTCTGATTGTAGTTCTTTTGAAAATCTTCAGTACGCTGTTTCAGTTGATTTTGTTGGTTTTTAACCTCGGCATCAAGTTTTTGAATCTCGCGTTTGCGTTCTTCACACTTTTTTTCATGCTCGCTTTTCATCTGCATGAATTTTTCCTTTGCCTCAATCAGTTTTTCTTTTCTGGCGATTTCGGCCTTCTCTTTGATTTCTTCTGCTTCTTTGACGCTGTTTTTCAACAGGTTTTTCTTCATCACGGATGTTGACAACAACACACCGACGCCGGCTCCCACCACCAATGCGGCAACGGAAACAGCCATGCTCAACATGCTAATTTCTAAGATCATCTTTTAAATTTTTGACTCGAATGGGAAAAGAGAAAAAAATCTGTCTGTCCATCAGGAGTGGTAAACCCCTATGTATCACGTTTATGGCTGCCACGATTACGCAAACGTCCACCGGCAATAATATTGCTCTCCGCAAGGAGATGAGGCCTGTTTTTGTATCAATGAGCAAACCTTGGTTGAATTATTTTTATTTGTTAGGTTTACATCAGTGCTACGGGCAGACAGATAAATCTTTCAAAGAACTTCAATCAACATTTTCGCTTAAAAGGGCGTTTATATCGTCAAGGTGCTTTCTCAAGTCCTGATTACGATAGTTGTCGTCAGATTCCAATTTGACGTTCTGCGTCGCTAACTGAAGACAAATCATAGCCAATAAATCCTGATAATCGCGATATCGGTTGTTTTTCTTGTAACTTTCAAACTTATCGCCGATGCGAGCCACTGCGTCTCTCACCTTTTTCTCATCGCTTTCTGTAACACTGAGATGATAATTGCGTTCCGCAATGACGACTTCTATTTTTATATCTTTCGAATCTGCCATCTCATTAGTGTTCTGCGCTCAAAATAGCGATACTTTTGTCTATTTCCTTGACGAGAGACCTTATAAGCGTTCTCCCTTCTTCTATCTCTTTTTCGTTTCCGAGTGCGTTAACAATAACTATTTTATTTAACTTTTCTCTCAATTCTGCGTTCTCGGTATTGAGTTGCTCCACCTGCCGCAGGAGTTCCTCGTTACTTCGGACAAGCTCACCGTTCTTCGCCAACAAATCGTCTTTAAGCACAACAAGTTTGCGAATCTTTAATTCAATCTCCGACAACGATATGCCTAAATCAGTCATTGTGAATATAGTTTGCTCTTTGCAGAATTTGGCGCAAAGTTACGTTATTTTAACGTCTTTTGCAAGTTGTTTTTTATTTTTTTAGCAGCCTCCTTTTTTTGATGTTAAAACAAAGAAAATGCGGCATTCTAAACATCGTCGGCAACGACAATAATGCTCGTACAAACGCAGAAGTCCCTGTGACTGAAGTGAGTTGACGGCTCTTATCCCTATCGCACCAAATTTCCTTATCAACACGTTGTTTTCAGTCGCAGTCTCTTCCAATAACGACAACGACTTGTTCGTGAAGTTATCCAATCCGTAATATTTCCCATAGCAGAATAATAACGGAACTATTGCGTTTATAATCAATGTGTTTATTACAATATCACCGATTCTTTTTTCGTAAAACCTCGATTCCTTGTCGAAAACATAATGGATGTTCCAGTATTCCGAAACTTTGACATCGAACATATTGCGGATGTCTGATATTTCGGGAGAGTCCCTTATGGTATGAAAAAAGACGCCGTTTTGATGAAACAACGCGGCTATTTGAGCAATCCGCAGGGTGGGGAAGTTGACCGGACGCATCCTCAGAAACTTCCATTGTGACGCCGACATCGGAATGATGTTGAATTTCTGCCTCAGCATGCCAAATTCGCGGCGCAACAAGGTCTGATAAGGCTCGTCGCTGTCGTTTTCGAGAAATCCCGCTGCCCCGAATAGAAACGCCTCTGTCTGAAGCAGATTATCAGCGTGTTTGAGAATCTGACGTAACGGAAGCATTATCGCGAGACGCTCAAAAGCCTCGTTGTTCGTTTTCAACCCGAAATAGCGCATCAGAAACTGATAAAAAACCTCTTCCCAGTCGTAGTGCGTCGCCTCTAACTTCAACATCACCGCATTGCATTGTGATTCAAGACGTTCCATAGAAAGACGCTCCGACCACGACATCCATGTGAAATCGTGAACCTTATCTATAAGCTTTTCACAAGGAATCCATCTTTGCGACTGAACAAACGATTCGTAATGACGGTAAATATCCAAAGAGAATTTGTCCACTATCTCTAACGTCGGAATACTCAACTTGTCTGTATCATATTCATACACAACGTGTAATACGACATTTTCGTAGGCTTTGTCATCTTGGTGCCCGTGACGAAACCAGTCTGAAGCCAAAACGTGCATCTCGACATTGCCGGCCCAAAGTGTCTCCCCTATTTTTATTCGCGCATCAACAAAGTCGGGACCGGAATTGGTGTTGCGGCTTCCTGTCTTCAATATCACGACTTCACGGCCGTCAGTCGTCGTAAGGCTGTTTGACAGAAGTCGGTTCTCCCAGAGATAATACATGAAGTTCTCTTTCATAAATGATGGTTTTCAGGTCTCCGATGCAAAAGTACAGCCTTTTTTTCAAACAATATGCGATTGTAAAGAAAAATTAAGGTTTTTTTTCAGCCGTTGGCTTTTAGTCCTTAGTCCTTAGACCTTAGACCGTAGACCGTAGACCGTAGATTCAGACTGTAGATTTTAAGCTTTTCAATTCTAACTTTTATCTTCTCAAAATTTACCCTATCTTTGCACTTTCATTTCTAAAATTTTTCAGAATGTCATCTATCGTAAAAAAATTCGTGATGGCGGTTTCCGGGGCGGCGATGGTCTTTTTCCTCCTTTTCCACGCCCTGATGAATCTCGTCTCAATATTTTCAGAAAGCGGATACGAGGCCATCTGCGAGTTCCTTGGTGCCAACTGGTACGCCGTCGTAGGTACAATAGGTATCGCTGCGCTAATGTCCATACATCTCGTCTTCGCCTTTATCCTTTCGTGGCAGAACTACAAATCTCGCGGCAGCGACCGTTATGCCGTCGTCGCTAAAAATGAAGGCGTTACGTGGGCTTCGCGCAATATGCTCGTAATCGGCCTCATCGTTATCATAGGCCTTGCACTACACCTTTACAATTTCTGGTACAAGATGCAGTGGAGCGAATTGTGCGGCAACGAACCCGCAAGCGGCATACAACTCATTAAAGAAACATTCGGAAATACGTTTTTCAGCTGCTGCTATATTGTCTGGCTGTTCTTTATCTATCTTCATCTTTCACACGGAATCTCATCTCTCATGCAGTCGATAGGCTGGAATAACGAGGTTTGGGAAAAACGCATCACAGCGATTGCAAAAGTCCTTTCCGCCCTGATAACTCTAATGCTTGTCTCAGTTGTGTTTTATTATTGGATAATATATTGATTATGAATAAATTAAATGCAAATATACCGGATGGTCCTTTGTCAGAAAAGTGGACTCGCTATAAATCGGAACAGCGTCTCGTGAACCCGTCGAACAAGCGCAAACTCGACATTATCGTTGTCGGGACTGGTTTGGCGGGTGCTTCGGCGGCGGCTTCTCTCGGCGAGATGGGCTTCAACGTCAAGGCTTTCTGCATACAGGATAGTCCGCGCAGAGCCCACAGCATAGCGGCGCAGGGTGGCATTAACGCGGCGAAAAACTACCAAAACGACGGCGACAGCGTTATGCGTCTGTTCAAAGACACAATCAAAGGCGGCGACTATCGCGCCCGCGAAGCCAACGTCTATCGCTTGGCCGAGTTGAGCAACAACATCATCGACCAATGTGTGGCTCAGGGTGTCCCGTTCGCCCGCGAATACAGCGGAATGCTCGCCAACCGTTCTTTCGGCGGCGCACAGGTTTCAAGAACGTTCTACGCGAAGGGACAGACCGGACAACAGCTTCTTCTCGGCGCGTATGGAGCGTTGAGCAAAGAAATAAACAAAGGAACGGTCAAGATGTTCACACGCCGCGAGATGATGGAACTCGTTGTGGTTGACGGCAGAGCACGCGGCATAATCACACGCAACCTCGTCACCGGAAAACTCGAAAGACATTCGGCACACGCCGTGATAATCGCCACGGGAGGTTACGGAAACGTCTTCTTCCTCTCGACAAACGCGATGTCGTCAAACGGCTCCGCGATATGGCAGTGCTATAAGAAAGGCGCCTTCTTCGCCAATCCGTGCTTCACGCAGATTCATCCGACGTGCATTCCCGTTCATGGTGATTATCAATCGAAACTGACACTTATGAGCGAGAGTCTGCGTAACGACGGACGTATTTGGGTTCCTAAAGATGAAAAGACAGCCGAACTTCTCCGTCAAGGAAAGATAAAGGCATCGGAAATACCTGAGAATGAACGCGATTATTATCTTGAGCGTCGTTATCCCGCCTTCGGGAACCTCGTTCCGCGTGATGTCGCATCTCGGGCGGCGAAAGAACGCTGCGATGCCGGTTTCGGCGTGAACAACACCGGACGTGCCGTTTTTCTTGACTTCAAAGAAGCTATTGAACGTCTTGGAAAAGATGCCGTCGAAAGCCGTTACGGAAACCTTTTCGAGATGTATGAACGCATCGTTGACCAAAATCCTTACGACACGCCGATGATGATTTATCCTGCCGTTCATTATACCATGGGCGGTCTTTGGGTTGATTATGAACTTCAAACAACGATAAAGGGACTTTTTGCGGCCGGCGAGGCCAATTTCTCCGACCACGGCGCAAACCGACTCGGTGCCTCGGCATTGATGCAGGGACTGGCCGACGGTTATTTCGTTCTTCCATATACGATTCAGAATTATCTCGCCGACCAAATCGCGGTGTCTCATATATCAACTGATTTACAGGAATTTGCTGATGCGGAGACGAAGGCACAACGCCGTATCAACATGATTCTCGATGTGAAGGGAGAAGAGACAGCCGACAGTATTCATAAAAAACTCGGACACATAATGTGGGAAAAAGTCGGGATGTCGCGGGACGAAAAAGGCCTGAAGGAAGCCGTAGCCGAGTTAGACGATTTGAGAAGATTCTTTTGGCAGAATATCAAGGTGCCGGATGTCGATGGCGTCAATCCAGAACTCGAAAAAGCCTTACGCGTGGCCGATTTCCTTGAGATGGGCAAACTCATCGCGACGGATGCTTTGATGCGTGAAGAATCGTGCGGCGGACATTTCAGGACAGAACATCAGACATCGGACGGCGAAGCTATGCGCGATGACGAGAATTTCCGTTTCGTCGCCGCATACGAATATAATAACGAAGACGAACCTCGTCTTCACAAGGAGGAACTTTTCTTTGAAAGCATTGAACTGAAAAACAGAAACTACAAGTCATAATCATATACGCGAATCATGAATTTCACCCTTAAAATATGGCGTCAGCACAACGCCGACAGCAAAGGCGGCTTCGAGACATACAAAGTGGAAGATATTCCGCCGGAGGCTTCTTTCCTCGAAATGCTCGACATTCTCAACGAAGGCATCGTGAGGAAAGGCGGCGACCCCGTGGCGTTTGAACACGACTGTCGCGAAGGTATATGCGGATGCTGCGGACTTTATATCAACGGACATCCGCATGGCGGCTTCAAAGGAACAACGACGTGCCAGCTGTGTATGAGGAAGTTTAAGAACGGAGAGACCATCGTCGTCGAACCGTGGCGCGCCAAGCCGTTTCCGGTCATAAAGGATTTGATGGTTGATCGCTCGGCTTTGGACAAGATAATTCAGGCCGGCGGATACGTCTCCTGTCATACCGGCGGCGTCCCTGATGCAAATGCTGTCCTCGTGAGCAAACATGATGCAGACCTCGCGATGGACGCGGCTTCGTGTATCGGCTGCGGTGCCTGCGTCGCAGCCTGTAAAAACGCCTCCGCAATGCTCTTCGTGGGAGCAAAAATATCGCAACTCGAACTCCTTCCGCAAGGTCGGATTGAGACTGAGGAAAGAGTGAAGAAGATGGTCGCCAAAATGGACGAATTAGGCTTCGGAAACTGCTCAGACACAAGAGCTTGCCAAGCCGTCTGCCCCAAGAAAATCAAGGTGACGAACATTGCGAGGATGAATAGAAACTACCTCTGGGCCAAACTGAAAGGCAAACACTGATTTTCAGCGATGAATATCCTCACTTTTGATGTCGCGGAATGGTTTCAACTGCCTGAAAATCCGACGAAAGAAGACGATTGGCTGACTTACGAACCACGTCTCGAAGCAAATGCAGAACGCGTTTTGCGCATCCTTGACGAGACTGACACGAAAGCCATTTTCTTTGTGACGGACTGGGTCGCGAGGCATCATCCGGAGACGGTCGGAATGATAGCGGAAAAATATGAGGTCGGGCTATTCATTGAAAAACGACAAGTTGTTGAAAATAAAGACTTTACGTCTTTTAAAAATGAGATAAAATCGTTGGTGAAGCGATTGGAAGACATCGGAGGAAGAAAAATACGGTATGCCCACACTAATGAATTTGCAAAATCCGGCTGTAATGCCGAAATTCTCAAGGTGCTGAACGAGTGCGGAATCGAAGCCGTGAACGACGTTATCTGCAGAAATTTCAGGCTGATGCCTTATCTCCTGCTGAAGAAAAAGATAAAAAATAACGATAACATATTGTTAAACATCGCTTTACGCGACTTTGACGTAAGCCAGCCGATGCTGAGGGAACTTCCGATGTCGTGCAAGATAAAATACTATATCGGACTTCAGGAGGCGGAGCACAAACTGCGGAAACTGCTGAAAGACTTTCAGTTTGAAGACGATTTGAAATTGTATGCCAACTGCACCCGAGTCTTGTGATAAAGCCCGCCTTTGCGATGCGTATGCTGCTCATCAATAAGGAAAGAGGTGAGTTTGTTCATCGGCCATAGTCTTTCGAATACAGCTTATCTCTGCGGCACCGCGTAGGATTTCACGTCTCCATAGACAAATTCGTTCTTGTCGCCCGACATCACCCTGAAATATGCGCAGTAATATAAGGTCTCGGCAGACGTATTGTGATGCTTATACACCTCGTGGAGTTCCGTTGTTCCCTCCAGCTCATTCACCTCCTTTCTGGACGCGGTAATACAGTTATCATACGAACAATTTGGCTCGTTGTTGACGCAGATACCGACCTCGGCCGTGCAGTCCGCCCCGTGCCTGTAGGTGATTTTCGCGTTGAGACAGGCGGAATCGGCGCAGATGTTGGTCGCATCGAGAGTAATCACGGTTGCGGAGTAAGAATCATCTCTCTTATCATCATCTTTTCCACATGATGAAAACGAAAATGCCGTTACGACGGCGAATAAAAGTGCAATGATTTTTTTCATATTGTTAATATATTTGCTTGTTAAACGAGCCGCAAAGATAAGAAAAGATTGAGTCGGATCTATAAATTTATCGAAATAAAACAAAATAATTTATGACAAGTTTGAGAACCTGTTTTTTCAGAATCTCATCTTGCAAACAGTTCTGCTGCGATGCCGTCGGCGAAGAGTGTTCCCTTTCTTGTCAAAATGAGATGATTGTCGTTGTAAATCATTTTGTTTTCGGCGATGAACCTTTTTGATTCGCGTAACAGATTTTCTTTTTTCTCGAAGCCGAAATGTTTTTCAATATAATTGGTGTCGCAGCCGGCGGAGGTCCTCAACGACGTCATCACATATTCGTTGAATTTATCGTCTCCGCTTAGTACTTCCGTCTCAAAAAAACTTCCGCCGGCAGCGACGAGTGTTGAATACAGCTTCACGTTCGATACGTTCCACTGCCGCGAATTACCGTCAAAGGAATGCGCCGCCGGACCCAAGCCGAGATATTTAGTACCGTTCCAATACGCAGTGTTGTGTCGCGAACGGAAACCGTTTTGCGCGTAATTCGAAATCTCGTAATGCTCAAAACCTTCGGCAGCCGCTCTGTCGCAGAGAATCTCATATTGTCTGACGCTCTGTTCTTCGTCAACATTGGCGCAAAGACGTTCATTTATACGCCTTTCGAGAATCGTTCCTTGTTCGACTGTGAGTGAATAGGCCGAGAGGTGAGGCGCGCCGGAAGCGAAAAAGGCATCGAGGTTGCGTCTACATTTGTCGTCGGAAAGCGTCGGAATGCCGTAAATCAAGTCGAGAGAAAGGTTTTCAAAACCAACGTTTTTTGCATCTGCGATGACGCGAAGCGCGTGTTCCGAGTTATGCCGCCGGCTCAGATAAATCAAGTCGTCGTCGAAAAAACTCTGAATCCCGATGCTGAGCCTGTTCACGCCCGCCTTTCTGATTTTCTCAAGATAAAAAGCGTCCACAGTATCAGGGTTAGCCTCGAGCGTTATCTCCGAATTATTATCAATATTAAAATATAATCTTATGATTTTCAATATTTTATCTATCTCTTCGGATGAAAGGAGGGAAGGAGTGCCGCCGCCGAAGTAAATTGTCTCAATCTTGTCGCCGCCGAGATAATCTTTCCTGATTATCAATTCTTTTTCCAAGGCAGAAAGGAAATCGTTTTTCAGTCGTGCGTCAGCTGTGGAATAGAAGGCGCAATAGGCACATTTGCTTTTGCAGAAGGGAATATGTATATAGATACCTGCCACGTAAATAATTTGTTTTCAATTGTTTGGACAAGGAGGAATTTCATTGAGTGCGGTTATGGTTCCTGCTTGATGGTCGATGGCGTAACAGAAGGCCGTTTTCCCGTTTGTGAGGAGGATGTGTGAAGCTTTCAGGGCGGAATGATAGCGGAGGGCTTGGTCGAGAACTTTTGGAGTCAGTTGGACGGAGTCGGCTTTACATTCGACGATGAGGAAGGGTGTCATATCGGAGTTAAAGACGACGATGTCGGCGCGTTGCGGGTTGCCGTTCACGCAGACGGAATATTCGACGGCGATGCGTCCGGCGGGGTAGTGAAGAATCTCGACGAGATGTCTAAGCACGGCCTGCCTCACACGTTCTTCAGGAGTGAGTGCGACATAAAGTCTGCGCAGTGGGTCGAAAACCTGTTGTTTTCCATCGGAGACGCGTGTCCTGAACCAAAAAATACCGTTGTTTTTCATCATTTTGACTGCAAAGATACGAAAACATTTTTTCGTTGAAGACATAACGACAAACACAAAAAATCACTACCTTTGTGAGTTATTCTTTTATCGAAAAAACGGCTTGTTTTTAACAGAAGTTCAAACGTCCGGCAAATTAAAGAAACAAATGGAATTGTTAGGGAATAATAAATACAGGATAATCCATGGAGATGCACTTCAAGTAATGGAAACAGAGGTGCCTGACGATTCTGTTGATTTGATTTTTGCAGACCCTCCGTATAACATTGGTAAAAACTTTGCGGGATGTCTTGACAAATGGGATACAGATGAGCACTATTTGGAGTGGTGTTATTGTTGGCTTGACCTATGTATTAAAAAATTAAAACGGAATGGTTCGTTTTATGTGATGACTTCAACTCAATTTATGCCATATTTTGATTTGTATCTTCGCGAGCGTATAAATATTATGGCCAGGATAATGTGGTATTATGATAGTTCGGGTGTGCAGGCAAAAAAATACTATGGTTCTATGTACGAACCAATACTATTTTGCGTGAAAGACAAGGAAAACTATACTTTCAATGCGGAAGAAATAATGGTAGAGGCAAAAACAGGAGCGAAGCGGAAACTGATTGATTATCGCAAAAATCCCCCACAACCATATAACACAAAGAAAGTTCCAGGTAACGTATGGGAATTTTCACGCGTACGTTATCGAATGGAAGAATATGAAAATCATCCTACACAAAAACCAATAGCCTTGTTGGAACGAATTATCAAGGCAAGTTCAAATGAAGGAGACTTAGTGCTTGATCCTTTTTCTGGCTCATTTACAACTGCGTATGTGGCAAAGCAACTCGGAAGGTGCTGTATTGGTATCGAATTGCAGGAGGAATACGTCAAAATAGGATTACGTCGGCTTGGTTTGTCCAATGAATATCGGGGAGAAATCTTACATCGTACCATAAAGTCGTATCGTCAAGAAGAACCTATAGAACAATTAAGTTTGGGCTTTTAACAAGAAATCGGCATTATGGAACATTTGTTTACTCAATATATCAAAGACATTCTTGCTAAGCAATTCGACAAACAGGCAGATGCGATTTTTACAAAAAGTCCCATTCTGCAATATCTTAACATTAAGACGAAGTCTGCACAACGAGGCTCTAAATCAAGGGCGAGTTTTGCTAATCTATATGCCATATATGTTCTTGTTGAAGATTACATAAACGAAGGTTATTTATGTTCCGGAAATTACGCCAAATATGAGGGCGCACTATTTACCGACTTGTTAAAGAGAACCCGAGAGCTTCCATTTGGTGCTAAATTGCAGAATCACGCACTCAACAGCCGCATGAATGAGGAATTTAAAAAATATTTTCCTGAGTGTGAGTCCGCTCCGATAATTAGAGATCTTCAAAACAATCGATATTGGATTAATGAGTATTTGCTTAAAATAAAAATTGGCAGAAAAACATATAACATCGCAAAATCTATCATCAATATTATTGATGAGTATGCTCGAGTGAAGTCTGAGTCATTTCAACGTTTTATTGAGCAGTGTCAGGAACTTGAAAATATTGAAAATAAAGATGTTAAAAAAATAAAAAACTTTATTATCAGTTTGTTAGCCCCCAATGTAGATGCAAGATTATTTGAAATTGTTAGTTTTTCAATATTGAAATACTATTACAAGGACGAAAAGATTTATTGGGGGTATTCCTTAGAAGACATAAACGAAGATTATCTTCGGCTATATAAAACAGGCAGGACAAATGCTAATGACGGAGGTATAGATTTTGTGATGAAGCCTCTTGGTAGGTTTTTTCAGGTAACGGAAACATTGGATTTCAAGAAATACTTTCTTGACATCGACAAAATAGAACGGTATCCAATAACTTTTGTTGTAAAGTCCGAAGATGAAGATGGCGTTTTGCGAGCAAAACTAAAAGAAAGTGCTAAAAAGACATATTCAGTAGAGACTATTGTCGATAAATATTTGGCAAGTATTGAAGAATTAATTAATATCCCTAAATTGAAATCTATTTTTGAATCACTTTGTGCTCAAGGAAATTTATCTTTCATCCTTCGGGAAATACTCTTGCAGAGCAAAGTGGAATTCAATTATGACGATGATGAATAAATGATAAACACAAATAATTAACTTTAAAATTTTTAATATGGCAGAAAAGAAATTTATGACTTGTGACGGCAACCAGGCTGCGGCTCATGTTGCCTACATGTTCAGTGAAGTGGCTGCTATCTACCCGATTACCCCGTCGTCACCGATGGCCGAGTATATCGACGAATGGGCAGCTAAAGGTCAGAAGAACATCTTTGGCGAGACAGTCAAAGTTGTTGAGATGCAGTCGGAAGGTGGTGCGGCCGGTGCCGTCCACGGTTCTCTCCAGGCTGGTGCCCTCACCACGACTTACACGGCTTCTCAGGGTCTCCTCCTGATGATTCCCAACATGTACAAAATCGCCGGCGAACTTCTCCCGGGCGTGTTCCATGTCTCAGCCCGTGCTCTTGCAGCCCAGGCTTTGTCAATCTTCGGCGACCACGCCGACGTCATGAGCGCACGTCAGACAGGTTTCGCATTCCTCGCGACAGGTTCGGTACAGGAGATTATGGACCTCGCTCCGGTGGCGCATCTTGCAGCTATCGAAGGCAGAGTGCCGTTCGTCCACTTCTTTGACGGATTCCGTACATCACATGAGATTCAGAAAGTTGAAGCTACCGACCAGGACAGCGTCGCGAAACTCGTCAACCAGAAGGCTCTCGCCGAATATCGCGAACGCGCCCTCAACCCCGAACACCCCGTGACACGCGGTACAGCTCAGAACCCCGACATCTATTTCCAGACACGCGAGGCTCAGAACCAGTATTATGACGCTCTTCCCGACATCGTGGCCAAATACATGAAGGAAATGAGCAAGATCACCGGACGCAAATATGCCCCGTTCTCATACTACGGCGCAAAAGACGCTACTAACGTCATCATCGCTATGGGCTCAGTCACCGACGTCATCAGAACCGTTATCGACAAGGAAAACGCCAACGGCAAGAAACTCGGTATGATAAGCGTCCATCTCTATCGTCCTTTCTCAGTCAAATATCTGCTTCAGGCTCTTCCGAAGACCGTCGAACGTATCTGCGTCCTCGACCGTACAAAAGAACCGGGCGCAAACGGCGAACCTCTCTACCTCGACGTCGTAGAAGCTCTGAAGAATATGGAGAACAGACCTATGATTATCGGCGGACGTTACGGTCTTTCATCGAAAGATACGACACCTGCACAAATCGTGGCCGTCTTCAAGAATCTCGCCGCCGCGAGACCGAAGAACCAGTTCACCATCGGTATCGTTGACGATGTGACAAAGAAGTCACTTCCGATCCTTCCGGAGATTTCAATCCTTCCAAAAGGCACTTTCGAGGCCAAATTCTACGGACTCGGTGCTGATGGAACCGTTGGAGCAAACAAGAACTCCATCAAGATTATCGGCGACAACACGAACAAATACAGCCAGGCATATTTCGACTACGACTCGAAGAAATCGGGCGGATACACTTGCTCGCACCTGCGCTTCGGTAACAAGCCGATTTTGGCTCCCTACCTCGTCGGTACTCCCGACTTTGTGGCCGTTCATGTTCCTTCATATTTAAGCAAATACGACTGTCTCCGCGGCATCAAGGAAAACGGAACATTCCTTTACAACAGCCCGTGGAGCGTTGAGGAGACAAAGAAGAACCTTCCCGACAACGTGAAGAAGATTCTCGCCCTCAAGCACGTCAAGATGTATATCATCGACGCCACCAAGATTGCGGCTGAGATAGGTTTGGGCAACCGTACCAACACCATTCTTCAGAGTGCATTCTTCAAGATTTCAGGCGTTATTCCTTACAAACTCGCAGTCGAACAGATGAAGAAATTCATCGTTAAATCTTACGGCAAGAAGGGCGAAGACGTCGTCAATAAGAACTATGCAGCTGTCGATCGCGGCGGTGAAATCGTGAAGGTTGAAATCCCGGCCGAATGGGCTGAACTGCCTTGCAGCACCGATTTCGTGTTCCAGCATAATGCCAACGATCCGGCGTTCATCAACAACGTGATGCGTCCGATGGTTGCCCAGTGCGGAAACGACCTTCCTGTGAGCGCGTTCAAAGACATCATCGACGGTACATTCCCGGCAGGCACCACAGCCTACGAGAAACGCGGTGTCGCTACAGCCGTTCCGGAATGGAATGCCGCCAACTGTATCCAGTGCAACCAGTGCTCACTCGTCTGCCCGCACGCCGCTATCCGTCCCGTCGTCATGGACGAAAAGGAGATGAAGGCCGCTCCGGCATCAATGAAGGCTATCGACATCAAGGCCCCGAAGGAACTCGCCGGAATGCACTTCCGTATGCAGGTATCAGTCCTCGACTGTACAGGCTGCGGCAACTGCGCCGACTTATGCCCCGCCAAGGATAAAGCCCTCGTGATGAAACCTCTCGAGACACAGATGACCGAAGTCGAAAACTGGGAATACAGCCAGAAGAAAGTCACATACAAAGACAACCTCATCGACAAATACGCCAACGTGAAGAACAGCCAGTTCTCACAACCTCTGTTCGAGTTCTCAGGAGCTTGCGCAGGCTGCGGCGAGACACCTTATATCAAGTGCATCACCCAGTTGTTCGGCGAGAGAATGATCGTCGCCAATGCTACTGGTTGCTCGTCAATCTACGGCGGTTCTGCACCTGCGACACCTTACTGCAAGAACTACAGAAGCGGCAAGGGCGTGGCATGGGCTAACTCATTGTTCGAGGATAACGCCGAATTCGGCCTCGGTATGGCTACCGCGACACGTAAGATGCGCGACCGCGTCGAACGTATCATGAAAGAAGCCATCGAAAACTGCAAATGCTGCAGCGATGAACTCAAAGGCCTGTTCCAGCAGTGGATTGATGCCCGCGAATGCGGTCAGACGACAGCAGCTTTGGCTCCTAAGATTGTCGAACTCGCTTCCAAGTGCGGCTGCGACTACTGCAAGCAAATCGTTGACCTTAAAGACCATCTCGTCAAGAAGTCGCAGTGGATCTTCGGCGGTGACGGCTGGGCCTACGATATAGGTTTCGGCGGTCTTGACCACGTGCTCGCATCAGGCGAAGACGTCAACGTCCTCGTCCTCGACACCGAAGTTTATTCCAACACCGGCGGACAGTCGTCGAAAGCTACTCCGGCTGGTGCTGTCGCCAAGTTTGCTGCTTCAGGTAAGAAGGTTCGCAAAAAAGACCTCGGCATGATTGCCAAGAGCTACGGCTACGTCTATGTCGCTCAGGTTGCTATGGGCGCATCACAGGCTCAGTACTTCAAAGTCATCAAGGAAGCCGAAGCCTACAACGGACCGTCACTCGTCATCTGCTACGCTCCATGTATCAACCACGGTATAAAGGTCGGTATGGGACGCACGCAGCACGAGGAACAGCTCGCCGTCGAATGCGGTTACTGGCACCTGTGGCACTTCAACCCGGCTGAGGAAGAGGCTGGTCAGAACGGCTTCCACCTTGACAGCAAAGAACCCGACTGGAGCAAATTCCAGGAGTTCATCATGGGTGAAGTCCGTTACAACTCACTGCTGAAGACCTTCCCGGAAGAAGCCAAGGAATTGTTCGCCAAGACCGAACAGTTTGCTAAGCTCCGCTACGAAGGCTACAAGAAACTCTCAGAAATGTAAAAAATGAAATCCCCGCAAGGGGTGTTATGACCACAGGCAGGGGTGGAAGCCGCAAGGCAGAAACCCCTGCTTGCTATATATTTATTCTGAACACTGTAGGGGTGACAGAAAAAGACATCGAATTTTTATACTCATCTCTTTCTCGGCAGATGCTCATCTCATTCTCGCGAGTTGAGCATATCATTATATACGAGATGAGCATCTGCAAAAAGCGAGTTGCTTTCGCCGTTTTTATTTTTTCTTCGAGGCGAGGCTTTCCACAGGCTTGAAGGTAGCCTTGTCGAGGGCTTCGCGCATCACTTTCGAGATGCGGAAACAGAGGTTGACCTTCTTAATGTCGTCCGCCGACACCTTCTTTTCCTCTTTCTGCCCCTCGGCGGTGATGGTGAGGTTGAAGGTTCCAAGGTCGCCTAATTGCACTGTATGGCCGTCAAGCAGCATACGCGACACCACTTTTTCCAACTGATAGACCGCCATTTCGGCTTCCTTTGGGTTCTGCGTTGTCTCGTCGGCCAGCATCTTGGCCACATCGTGTTCATCCACTTTGCCGATGCTCTTCAGCACAGGATACCATTTGCGGTCACCCTTCGGGTCACGAGGGTTGACTCTTTGAACTTTGTTGAAAAAGATTACCATAACTTTACTTTTAAAGTTGATGATACTTAAGGTTTATTAGATTAATCCCATATCGTTACATTATTGTCTATGTTGATTTGAGGGTTGTAATCGTTAACACTAACCATTGAAATTTTATAGTTTGTCGTTGTTTCATTTCCTCTCTTGTCTCGGACTGTGATAGGAATAAAGTTGTCTCCTATCCCCAAATCGAGATTATAACTGAAATGATAGGGCGACTTCTTGTCAGAGAGTTTGAAGATCTTTGTTTCCGGATTCATAAAATATCGTTGATAATCCCGGTGAATCTCTCTTTTAATAGCAATACTTTCAATATCTCCACCGAAATGCACTTCAAATTGTGCGGCATCTCCTCGAAATTGGTTTGTCCCCAAATACAGGTAGCCTTCAATGATTGCACTCGTATCATTTACATTATTGATAGCAATACCGTATTTAGGGAGTGACATAGAAACTGAAGAGGATATGACATGCCCACCTACAAGCCCTCCATAATGGCCGGAATTGTCTGTGGAGACTTTCGGTGCAATATTGTCTATTGCTAATAATCCAACAGGAACTACCTTTTTTGTCCAATCGTTATTTATTGCTATAAGGAAAATGCAAAGTACACCTCCTTTTTCATTGCTTCGAAAGCAAGACAAATTTCTTGTATTTTTACTTGCCTGCGGAAAATCTGTGCTGACAACTTCTTCAACAAATTTGTCTAGGTCTTCTTGGTTATCAGTTGCAAACAAATAATAATAATCACCCTTTATCTCTGTTGTTATATCGTAAGTCAGACCTTGTAGGTTTTTAACCACAGGAATGCCCCCACCTTCACGCGGAAACCATTGTTTGCTGTTGTTTTGGAATGACGTTATTACCTGTTTGATTTGGTTTATCAAAGTATTGATGTCTGCTGACTGTGTATTTGTATTGACATTATGCCGATAGAGCCATCTCTTGATTTCTTGCGTTAAACCATTGCCAGACAAACCTCGACTTAAGGATAGACATTTACCTCGAACTGTAATAGGTGAGGTTTCAACTTCTTCCGTCGGAGAAAAACTCGCTTTATAAGTTGTCCATTCTGCATCATTGACAGATATTTGAACTGTGAGAGGTTGAATAGTGTCACCCTTTACTATGTGATTGTATACAATGTCTATCATTTGATCCGTGAGATCATCTTCAAGCGGAAGCAAACCGAATGTTGTATATGTTCCAGACTTTTCACCGTTGATATTATATCTTACCTCATATTTAGCACTGTTACAAGACGCACTACCAATCGGGGTAAGGAGTATCTTACAACCGTCAAACGATAAATTGAATGGTTCAATGGCCGCTTCTGTAGCAATAGTATCAATAGATTCGCCATTTCTTTCAGAATAGCCATTTGTACAACTTGATACAAGTGCTAGTAGAAAAAGGCCTAAAATTATTGTGCGTGTTTTCATTGTCCGAATGAATTAGAGATTTTTTTCTGCTGACTATTTGTTGCCGTTTTTTGTTTTGATGACTTAGAACCAAGGTCTTTTACAGATGAGACTGTATTTATTCCATCAATCAATGCATTTATTGTATGGCATATTTTCCTGCAAACAGCCTCGTCAGCGCAAAAAACATATTTGTTAATGATGGTATTATCCCCATTCTCCGTTCGCTTGAAGCCTTCCGATGACTCAATCACAAGGTTCGCACCAGTGGTGTACGATGAATATGCGTAACACTGTAAATCTCTAACTGGTAGCATAAGATTTACCGATAGTTTCTTTCGTCCATAGCAATCCTTGCAATCAAATGTAGAAAAAGACATATTCAACATACCGTTTTTATAAGATACACGGAAGTTGTTTACGTCAATAACACTTTCGTGCGACCACCCATCATTTGACACGGCAACGCGTGATATTTTGTACGTCTTGAGTAAATCGGACAGCTCATTGAAACAATCGCCAACCTCTGATTCATTACGGGGCACTCTATGGGTATAGTTCTCAGTACATCGTTTTACTGCTTCAAGCAACTGTTTCTGAACAGCAGCAGTTCTGCATGAAATAGTATAACTGAACAAATCTGATGTACTTGGACCTTTTGATTGAGATTTGTCTTGTGAAATAACCACCCTATCGAATGTATTGAATTTAACTCCGTATGTAAACGAGTTATAGTCGGTAACTTTGACATTCTCTGATGTAACAGATGCCAATTTCAAAAGGTTTATTTTTACAGAATGGGTTACATTTTCCTCATGGTAAACCGGAAGTTCTTTTGTGACAACGGTTTCGTACCTTGAATACGAAAAAATCAAATAGTCATTCTGTATTGTTGCAGAAATGAAATGCCAGCCAACCGGTGACCCCAAATTGATATCTCTGCAATTATCTTTGATTGTTCTCTCAAGGTTGTTTACCGATTGGGCAAAAACCTGAGATGACGATATTGCAACAAGCAATAGTACTGCAATTAAGTGTTTTTTCATGAATTTACAACAGTATATAGAGTTTTCAACATTTCTGTATCTTCCAAACATGACAGTCTTCTTTCTATCAAATCTTTCTGACATTTGCATACAACTTGCTCAACCATCCTGATGAGGGGGAAGACGTATATCATGGTACTTGTATCAGAGTCTTTATTTGCAAAATCACCGTTCCACGGTTGCTTGCATAGCACGACAGGACGGTCGCTGTCTGAATAAGAGATGGTGAATTTATGGAAGTTTCCATTTTTGTGATTTGCCAGTCCCAAATTGTGAGCAAATGAATGACGTAAATATTTTAATGCAGTTATTTCATCTGCTGTCAGATCAATAGCATATTTGGTAAGTGCCTTGACAATGTTATTGGAATCGCCTATAACAACATCTGAGCAAAAGACAGCACCAATCTGATCAAGACAAGCCAAATAGAGTAACAATGACGAAAACAAATCTCCTTCTTCTGTATTGGATGGAGCAGTACACTTGCAGATGATTCTCTCTACAGAGCCTTGTCTATTGTAGAAATCTATGCTGGAGTAATCAGGCCTTCCTGTATATCCACATAGAAAACGGGCGCTATTCAATCCTATCTGCATCGTGCTTTGTCTCTCTTCATCAGTTACAATGCCTAACATCAACTCCAGAATATGTTGTTTTTCACTTTCCATATCTAAAAAATATGCTGAATTCAAGTAATAAATGCAACTTTTTTGTTAATATTTTCAGTTAACTGTTCAAAGTTACGACAAAAATATTCAATTGGGGTCAAAAAATTCAATCTTTTTCTTGGTCGATTGTTTAGTTTGTTCTGTATCAATTGAATATCTTCGTCGTTGAGGTTTTCGAATGATGATTTCTTTGGGATGTATTGCCTGATGAGTCCGTTCATATTCTCGTTTGCGCCGCGCTCCCACGAATGATACGGATGCGCGAAGAACACGTCTATCCCGAGGGCTTCGGCTATCTCCCTGTGGGCCGCGAACTCCTTCCCGTTGTCGGTGGCTGGCTTATCTTTGGCGTTGCACCAACTTCATTGAAGATTGAAGGTCAGAATGTATCGGATAATACTCAAAGAAAAATTGCCCAAGCATTAAGTCTGTTGGAGCCGCAAGTGGATGTGACAGTGGAGTATATTGATATTCCAGACTGTTGGCGAAAATGGCAATGTGATGGAATTGTCGCCTATCGGGGAATATGCCATGCAGCAATTTCAGAATGTGAAAGAGCATTATCCGTATGCCGAAATCCCGTGTTTCATTGTCATGCCCGACCATATTCATGCCATCGCGTCTCTACGAGGGGCGGGGTGACGGGTGAGGACAACCCTATGTTGCGCAATACATTAGGTGCGGTTGTTCGTGGTCTAAAGGCAAGGATCACCAAATTCGCCCACGAAAACGACATTCCTTTTGCATGGCAATCCCGTTTCTACGACCGCATTATCCGCAATCAGGAGGAATTGAACGCCACAGCGAAATATATCGAAGATAACCTGAAAAAATGGACTGATGATGAAAATGATGACAAATAAACCTTTATTTTTGTAGCCGAAATAATTCATAAAACAAATAATAAATTATCTAATCATGAAAAGAAGAATTTTCCGTTTAGTCATGCCGTTGGCAGTGATAGCCTTGGCATTTGCAGGTTGCTGCAACGCGAATAAGAATGCCGAACAAACTCCTGTTCCTGAATCCGTTACAGATAAAATTCCTGAAATTCCTCAAGAAGTAATAAGCACGATTGATTTCAACAGTATGGAAGTTGACACCATGTCGAATTTCAAAGGTGGTGATGGCGACATCTATATGAAGATGCTGGTTGACGGCAAGAACAAATTTATGTATTGCACCATTCCGTCGGGTTCGTCAGTTGGCAATCACACGCATGAAACCGATATGGAAATCGTTTATGTGCTGCAAGGCGAAGCATCCATCGTGTTCGACGGCGTGGAGCAAGTCTATACGAAAGGCATGGCCCACTATTGCCAGAAAGGTCACGGACACAGCATCAGCAACAAGAGCGAAGAAAATCTGGTGACATATAATGTCGTTGCACCGCAATAACTTGTGATGGGTGAATGGTTGTTTTTAATCAGTGTGTAGTAAAAATTTGTCATAATAAAAATCAATCCATAATGAAAAAAAACGCTTTCCTTGTGTTGTCGGTCGTTATAATGTGTAGCATGTTTTCCTCGTGCGGCGTGGTCGAAAAAACCTATCCGCTGATTGACTACGTAACAGTCGAAAAAAGTTCGCAAGACCTTTATGCACGCAACGACGCCTTTGCTGCGGGAGATACGATGTGTTTGGACACGACTCTCGTCGCCTCCTTCGCCAAAAGGAAAAACATCTCATCGAAGTACCAGTACATAATCTCCAAACCCAAGGTTGAATGGCAACGCAAAAACCTCGGTTGGATAGCGTCAAAAGACGGGAGACGCATGCGTTGGACACTTTTCTATACAATGCTCGGCATAAGCGTATTGGGACTCTGGATGCCTCTCTTATACGCCAAGTTTGTGGAGAAAATGGAAGAAAGGCGGATTAACCGGCTTGAGAAAAAGGCCAATAAAGCCATCAGCAAGGAAAAGTACGTGGAGGCCGATAATCTGTATGCGAAGTTAGAGAATACCAAGACATATTCATCACATTTTGGAGAATTGAAGCACTGGACCAACCGAATCATACCTTATTCATTGCTCGCACTCACGATTGTCGAAGGACTATACCTATTCATCTTCAATTTCAATATGCCTATGCTTTCTCCGGCACGCGTCGGATTGTGGAATGCCTTCATCAACATTGTGCTGCTAACCGTTGTGATTTTTTCGCAGTCGTTAGGTATGTACCTATACGCCGACCTTGCAAGCACGTTGAACCATAGCGATTTACGTTGGTGGCAATTGCCAATCAAGTGGTTTATCGCCATCGCCATATTGGTTGCGATATTTAAGAACACTTTCGTAATGCCGTTAGACATCATAGCGGTGTTGTTGGGCGCAATTTGTATGATACATGTTCTTCTAAAAAATAAGGTAAAGCCGACGATTGATGTGATTGTATTTGCTGTCACGTTGCTGCTGATGTCGTATATCTACATGTATGTGCTCTCTTATACGCTTCTTGTCATCATGACAATCGTATTTGTCTTCGCCGCCCTCTTTTTACTATTTAAGAATGGTGTGGGAGCCAGCGTCGAGTTCAGCAACGACCAGTCAAATATCCGTGATAGAATGCAACGCAATCCTACTCTGAGCTACGACGAAGCCAGCCGTCAGTATTATGCCGAAAAACGGGCAGAAATCAAAAAAAAGATGGAGAAAACTGATATTTAGATATATCGCTTGAAGACGGTAAATCTGCTGAAAATGAGAAAATATAATCCGTAACTTTGCAACGTCGTTTCCTTTTGGGATTTTGTTTGACGGACTTCGCAAAATTCAGAAGTTACGACGTGAAATGAATAAAAACAGAAGTCCACTCAATTTTAATAACCAAACCTTTTTAAAAATGAAAAAATCAATCATTCTGTTGGCCATCGCGCTTTTGGTGATGACAGGCTGCTGCAAACACGAGACCGCCGACACGGTGGTCTATGGCACAATTCACACCGC
>JAKSNC010000026.1 GCA_024400195.1 Bacteroidales bacterium | reverse complement strand
AAGTATTTGTAGATAATACGGATTTACCAGTAACTGCTATTCGTTTCTGGAATGAGCCATTCTCGATAAATGATCTTACAACACCCATTGGGCATAAGCTCTATCGCCTTGTGAATGTTCCTTTCTATTCTATCGGCATGTTAGAGAAGATTATTGATAACTGTAAAAACAACTAATATAGGTATATCTAATAAAATTATTTTTCTATGCAAAGACCTGTAATTCAGCAGATTCGAGAGCGAATTACAAGAACATGGAAGATACATGGTTTTTTGCCCTCAAAAATTTATTGAACATCAATAGTTACAGATAACGTTTCACGGCATCGCGCCAGAGCAGATAGCCTTTTCCGGTGAGGTGCAGGCCGTCGTTTGAATATTTGATGTCCATTTTGCCTTCCTCGTCGGCGAAGAGCGAAAACAGGTCGATGTAGATGACGCCTTCGTCCTCGGCAACCTGCCGTAACAAATTGTTGGTGACGGGGATGTCTCTCCAACGCGCGGTGTGACCGCTGAATAGTCCGTAGTGGTCGTTGGTGGGCAGGATGCTCTGGATATAAATCTTCGTGCATGGCGACTCCGCCTGAATTCTTTTCACTATTTGGCGTGTCTTCATGGCGACGGTGTCGGGATCGCCGCCGCGTCCCAGGTCGTTGATGCCGATCATCAGGAAGACCTTCGCCGGCCGGCCTTTCGTAATTGTACCCAAACGGTCGAGAATGCCGTCGCACACGTCGCCGCTGATGCCGCGGTTCTTGCAATGCTCATTCTGGAACAACTCGCTCCATTCACCGCCGTCAGTGATGCTGTTGCCAAGGAAAATGATGTCTTTTTCACTCGTCGGCAACTCGTCAAACAACGTGGCACGCTGCTCATAATACGTGGTGTGTTTGCGCTGCTGCGAAAAGGCGTCTTCCGGAAGAGAAACAAACGCAATGCAATAGAATATACTGAAAATCAAAATATTTAGCTTCATATTGAATCTAAAATTTAGAATTTAAAATTTAAAATCTATCTTCTTTTTCTCCTTGCCGCTTTGTGCGACTCCTGAACCATGCCGAAGTCGAGTTGTTTCTTGATGAGATCGACGCTCTTGACCACGATTTTTACCTCGTCGCCGAGTTGGTAGATGCGTCCGTAGTCGCGCCCGATGATGCGGAAGTTATCCTCGTCTAAGACGTACATGTCGTCATCAAGGTCGGAATATCTGACGAGCCCTTCGCACTTGCTGCCTTTCAGTTCCACGTAGAGCCCCCATTTGCTCACCCCCGATATGAGGCCGTCGAAAATCCTTCCGACTTTGTCTTCAAGATATTCGGCCTGCTTGTACTTGACCGATTCGCGCTCCATCTCGGCGGCGAAACGTTCCATTTCCGACGCGTGCTCGCACAGTTTCTCGTACTCTTCCTTGCCCACGGTAGGCTTCCCTTCCAAGAGATAACGCTCGATGAGCCTGTGCACTATCAGGTCGGGATAACGGCGTATCGGCGACGTGAAATGCGTGTAATAGTCGAAAGCGAGGCCGTAATGTCCGATGTTGTCGGTGGAATAAATAGCCTTCGCCATGGTGCGCACCGCCACCGTCTCGACGAGGTTCTTCTCGCCGCGCCCGTCAACGGCTTCGAACAGGGCGTTGTACGACTTCACAAGCCTCTCGCGCGTGCTGATGTCCATCGAATAGCCTAAGCGCGAGACAAGGTGCATAAAGGTGCCGAGTTTCTCCGGATTCGGCTCGTCGTGAACACGATAAACAAAGGTGTGGTTCTGATATTTACCGCCTTTTTTGCCTATAGTCTCCGCCACCGTCCTGTTGGCGAGAAGCATGAAGTCTTCGATGAGCATGTTGGCCTCTTTCTGCACTTTGACGTATGTATCAATGGGTTTGCCGTTCTCGTCGAGGATGAATTTCACCTCTTCGGAATGAAAGTTGATGCTGCCTTCCTTCATCCTCTCGCTACGCAGCTTAGAGGCTAAGTCGTTGAGAATGAGAATCTCGTCCTTGAAGTCGCCGTCTTTGCCCTCAATCATATCCTGAACCTCTTCGTATGCGTAGCGACGGTTCGACCTGATGACGGTTTTTCCAATCCATTTGTCGAGGACGTCGGCTTTTTCGTTCATCTTAAACACGACGGAGAACGTCAGTTTGTCCTCGTCGGGACGAAGCGAGCAGACATTGTCGCACAGTTTCTCCGGAAGCATCGGTATCGTTCTGTCAACAAGATATACTGATGTCCCGCGTTGTTCGGCCTCGATGTCGATTGCGCTTCCCGGCCTGACGAAATGCGACACGTCGGCGATATGCACTCCGACTTCGTAATTGCCGTCAGGAAGTCTTCTGAACGAGATGGCATCGTCGAAATCCTTTGCGTCTTTCGGGTCGATGGTAATCGTGAAGACGCTTCTGAAGTCGCGGCGTTTGGCGATTTCTTCTTTTGAAATCTTTGTCGTGATGCTTTTGGCTTCCTTCAGAACCTCTTTCGGGAAATCGAGCGGATAGTCGTATTCGGCGAGGATTGACTGCATCTCCACCTCGTTTTCTCCGGGTATGCCGAGTACTTTGACGACTTCTCCGAATGGGTTTTTAGAGTTGTCGGGCCATTCCGACATCTTGACGATGACTTTCTCTCCGTTTTTCGCGCCGTGATATTTGCCGTTTGGCACGAAGATGTCGTAAGGCATCGAATGATGGTCGCAGACGACGAAGGCGTAGCCGTGCGAGATGCTGAAGACACCCACGAAATCTGTCTTGGCGCGTTCCAAAATCTCGATAATCTCGCCTTCCGTTTTCTTATTTTTGCGTTTCGGGAACATCGCCACCTTGACTTTGTCGCCGTGAAGTGCTTTGCCGGTGCAGCCTGACGAGATGTAAATATCTTCGCCGCCGTCGTCCGGAGTGACGTATGCCTTGCCCGAACTCTTCATATCAACGACGCCTGTGACGGTCGGTTTCTTGGGCGCGTATTCGGCAATGAACGTCGGGTTGAGCATATATCTGAATGGGCGTTCTTCAACGAGTTTTCCTTCTTCGTGTAACTTCAGAAGTACTTGATAGATAACGTCTTTACCAGCTTTGTCGCGGATTCCCATTATCTTTGCGATCTGTTTGTAGTTCATCGGGCGGAAAGGGTCGCTGCCAAAGGTGCTGAGGATTGTGTTGATGAATGTTGAAAGTTTCATATCATTCGTGTTTTATTTCGGTGAATTTATAGAGCCCACCTTAATAAAAAAGGGTCGGAGAAAAGCCCCCAACCCAAATATCTGTTGCCCAACCAGGGTTCGAACCTGGACTTTACTGATCCAGAGTCAGTCGTGTTGCCAATTACACCATTGGGCATCAGTTTGACGGCGCAAAATTACGAAAAAATTTTATATGTGATTATTTTTTCTGAAAAATAGTTGCAAAATCTTGACAGACATCTTCCTGCGCTTACGAATCAAGGTTTCTATATATAAAAAGTGTAACTTTGTAGTCTGATACGCATTATGGATTTTTATATCTGAATAAAATTTATTATAGATTGATTATGAAGAGATTATCGATTATTATTCTGTTGTTTTGCTGCTTGATGAGTGCGTTTGTATGCTGCCGTCAAGATGACGACAAAACAGGAAACGGGCAAGAAAACTTTATCTATATCGAAAACGGCGTGTTCGGGCTTAATGGTTCTGATTTTTATTCCGTTATGCTGAATTATGTCGTTGACTATCGCTGCATCAACGACAGTTTTGTCGTCTCGCCGGCAAAATATTATGAGAACGCCAACGAGTACGAATGTAATTCTATCGAAGGTACAAAAAGACAGCTTTCATCGCATTTCTGCCTTATCCGCGACCTCGGATTCAATACCGTCAGGATTTGCATAGATAGGTTTTATTCCGATGACGAAGGACGCTATTCTTATTCCACAAAAGAAGGACGCGATTTCTTCATTGAAAACGACTGCAACGCCATCCTCGACGGTCTTCAAAGCCTTGTCGATGCTGCAACTGAAAACAACCTGCGTGTTATGCTTCTGCTGAAGCCCTGTATCGACAACCGACAACTCGAAAAATTCAACATCGCCATTTTGAAGAGATTTTCATCCAATCCGACAGTTTTTGCATACGATTTTATGAATGAGCCTCTTTATTTCGACAGAAATATCGACGGAAGCAATATTATGCGGGATAAGGAAGATGCCTACCGAATCGTTTCGTCTTGGAAAAAACTGATGTCGGAATATGCTCCAAACCAACTGCTGACTATTGGATTTGGCGGCCCTTTGGAGACGCTTGAATGGGATCCGGCTCTGCTTCCCGTTGATTTTGTGCAGGTTCATTCGTATCATCCGCTTTATTTCAAAAACGAGATTTGGTGGTATAGTCATTTTGTGGAAAAACCCTGGATGATTGGTGAAACTGCCCTTCCTGCCGACAACGATTCGATTAGCTACGCTGAGCAAAGCCGTTATCTGACTGAATCATTCGAATATGTCGCCGACTGTGGCGGCTCCGGCTATGGATGGTGGGAGTTTCAGGAAATGCCTGACAATCATTTCGAAGCTCAGTTCGGTGGACTGATGACACACAGCGGCTATGAATTTACTTCCAAAGGCGATACCGTCATCGGAACACTGAAACCCGCCGCTAAAGAAATATCAAATCTCCTGACTTATCAGCCGAAAAATGCTGTCCGCGCAGTCAATTATTACAATATGATAGGCTACAATAACCTCGTCATAACAGGCCGAATCGTTGACCAAGACACAAAACAGCCTGTCGAAGGTGCCATCATCCGCGGTTGGAACAAAAACTGGTCTGTCGGAACTAACACATACTCCGACGAAAACGGCAATTTTACGTTGTTTACCAACGATTTATTCGTTCATTTTGAGATTTCCGCACCGAAAATGTCAAAAGTTAAGTTTGATAAGGAAATCGAATATCATCAGATTGATAATTCCAAAGAATACAGATTGGACTCGCTGCCAGCACAAGACCTTGAATATCACCGCGTTGCGTATCATACGTTTCTTAAAGACCCCGACAGCCGCAAAAACGCCGACAAATCTTTCTCCATCTTCGATTATGACCCTGCGAAGTTTGACAAGGCCAAGTTTTCAGGCAGTATGGGCGACATCTTCCTGAAAAAACTCATTTGTAAATAGAGATGTTTACGTTGTCGTAAACAATATCTCCCTTGTCCCTGTTCCACAAATAGATTTTCATCTCGCAGTCTTTGCAGTCTTCTGAAAGTCTGATGCATTCGCGGTCGTTGAAGATTGTATAGTTGTCGCTCGGCTTGTCCTTCTCGTGAAGCATACTCCGCGCCCCGTAATAAATGTTTCTGCCGTCCTTCTCTATTGAGATGACGAACAACGGCATCGGCTTATCAGGATTCAGATTTTTGAAGTTGAATTTTGCAGAAATGTTCAACGCTTTGTAATTGTCTTTCAATATAAAACTACGGCACAAGGAGCCATATTCCTTTTCACTGCCCAAGCTCGCCACTTTGTTTCCATTTTCGGAAATTGTCTCCTCAATGTTTTCATTGTCTTCAAAATTAGTGTTGAAGTTGTAAATCAGGTCCTCAATAGTTCTGCTTATAGGCTGCAGTGAATTATAATATACGGCATATTTGCTTAATACCTTCTCTGCTTCGAGGTTTCTTTTCATCTGAGCGAGAAGATCGTCGTTATCAATAGGTTCGATGTCTAAATTGTCGTGAACGGCGAAGAGCCTGTCTCTCGTGAGAAAGAGCGTATCATTTATATATTCGATGATGTCTCTGTTATTCAATATGAAAGGCATGATTTTTCTGCATCTGAAGGCTTGGGCGGTGTCGAGTGATGTTCCCATCCACTGGCATTCCTTGTCGATTTCGTACTTCTCGAAGTTGTTGCTCAGATATGAATTTATCGTCGGCGTGATGTCGAGATGCGACACGACGGCCTTCATGGTTCTCGGAGTGCTAATCAGCGGTGAATAGATTATCAGCGGAACGTGATATTTCCAGAGTTGGTTCCAGCTGCCTAACGGACACATTCTGTGGTCTCCGACAATCAAAAAAATCGTGTTATCAAATTCACCGTTCTTCCTGTACTCGTTTATCAGCTTTCTGATGCAGTCGTCGGCGTAAAGGAAACATGAAAAGATGTTCTTGTTTGCCTCGATTTTGTCTCTTTCGTTATCGCTCATCGTTTTGTTGGACGACAGCATTTCGTCAATGATTTTCAGGTATTTGTCTTTTTCAGGAGCGATAAAAGGCTCGTGCGTGCTCAGCGTCATATAGATGTCGGCGAAAGGCTTGTGCACATTATGTTTCTTATGCTCGATGGCTGCCGCGAACATCTCGCCGTCATCAAGACCCCAGCGGTTGCCGTTCTTCAATTCTTGATAATGCCCGGAATCCGTCGTGTCAAGTTCGGGCTGCATGATATACGAAATATTATTTGTCTTCAAGAACTCGTCCTGACCGTCGAAACCGCTGCTTCCGCCGTAGAAAAACGAAGTCGTATATCCGTTTTTGGCAAGATCCTGCAAAAGCGAGTTGTGGAAAGGTATTGGATAATAGCAGTTTGCGAAGCCGTGAGTTCCATACGGAGCCGATGCGAAAATGCTCGGCAGTACCTCGAAAGTCCTTTCAGCCGTTGATAAACAATTTTCCCAGAATAAACCGTTTCTCGCAAGGCTGTCGATAAACGGAGTGAACGATATTGTCGGATAATCAACGCCGGTGAGTTTGCGCCCGAAACTTTCAACGATGATGAAGACGAAATTAGGCATCTCGCCGTCGTCCGGCCTGCTGATGAAGTCGCCCAAGACATCAGGGTCCGTAAAATAATGATTATAAGGATATTCGTGCCCCGTATAGGTGTTTTGCGTAAACTGCGACTGATAATTTTTGGCGGCTCGGCTGATTTCCTCCATGTTGATGTCGCTGTCAATCATCGCCGGCTCATAATCATCAATCTGGAAGTACGAATATGATATTTGATTCGTGCCGTAGCAGAAATCCGTGTGGTTTTTATACAGGCTTTCCGACATCAGAAAACCTTTGTAGTTCACCGATACGGCGATAATTATTGAAATTATTGTGACGCACAACGCCGCTATATGATTGATTTTTACTTTTTTCCATAATCTGCATATCACAATAGTGAGAAGAAGCATCGCAAAGAAAAATATTATCGGAACAATGGAGAATGAAACAGATGAGAAGATGATGTCGTTTATTTCTTCCGGACTATACATATAGATAATATGGTCCAACGGCTTCGACATGTTGCAGAAATATTCCAAAAGTAGGGAAGTGACAATAGCGTAAATGTAAATAAATATAATATAAATCTTCTTGATTATCAATGGAATAAACCTGTAAAGAATGATAAATGGCATTACGCACCACGCGATGATATGAGCAAGCAGCATGACATCGTACAGCGTTCCCGATAAGATGTGCGTGATGATGCCTGCCCCGGCATTCGCTCTTATCGCAAACTCGACGTACGAAACAATTCGCGTCGCGAACATGATGCACAACAGCAGAATGTTTAACGAGATGAACTCCGTTAAGGCTTCTCTATTGAATATCTTTCTAATATTTTCAATGATTTTCGTCATGATATTGCTTTGCAGATTCAATGAAAATAGTTGTGTTTCAAGCCAAATATATGTTTTAGTTTGAAGACTTTAATTGATTGTGCAAAATTACGACAAAAACGATAAACAGCTTCATGATTTCTTGTACTAAAAGTGTTAACTTTGTCAAAAAAAATCATGAAGACGCAGGCTTTATCCAAAAACGACACGACGATTTTGAAGGGAATCGGCATTCTCCTTATTATACTACATAATTTTCTGCATTGGACAGAGCCTTTTAACAGCAAGGAAAATGAGTTTTATTTCGAAGCGGACAACGTTAGCGACTTTTTTTCCTCCATCGCCGACAATCCTTTTGAGTTCGTCAACATTTTTTTGTCGTATTTTGGCTCTTACGGAGTCCAGATATTCATCTTTCTCAGCGGTTATGGTCTGTATTTATCATTTAAAAACAAACCGATGCCGTGGTCCCGTTTTGTCATAGGAAGAGCCGTGAAATTATGGTGTCTGCTCGTTGTGGCGTTGATAATACAGTTGATAACGAATGTTCTGATTTACTACCAAACGATTGATGTGAAATTGATGTTAAGTTTCCTATATAAGTTCCTTTTCGTCCACATCTTGATACCTGGTGAAGGCATGAGTTATAACGGGCCGTTGTGGTTTGTCGGGTGCATAATGCAGCTTTATATCTTGTTCCCGTTTATCTACAGAATGATGGAGAAATACGGGATTAAGTCATTCCTGATTATCTGCGTCTTCTCGTATTCGATAATTTATCTCTCGGTATATGGAATTTTTTCTCCTAATAATGTTTTTATTTTGCAGAATTTTCCAGGTCATCTGCCTGAATTTTGTTTGGGCATTTTGCTGGCTCAGAAAAGGGATGTGGAGATTAAAAGGATATATATTCTTCTTTCCATTGTCGTTTTCTTTGCCGGAGCGTTTCTGAAGCCTTTGTTCCCGTTTGTCTTTATTGCCTTCGCGTTTATGGTCTTCTGTCTTTATCAGATGTCGGCGCAAAAGTTAAATCATAACGGATATGTCGGAAGACTATTCGCATATTTCGGCGGCATTTCCATGTTGCTTTTCGCAACGCATAGTAATATACGCTGGACTTTTGTCGTGCTGACGCAAAAGTACGATAATGCTGCAGTGACTTTGCTAATCGCTGTTGCGTTTGTGTTTTCGGCAGTGTTGGTCGCTAAATCGGTGAGCGGGATTTATGACAAGATGAACGAGTGCGTCAAAAACAAAACTAAGTGAGATATGAAAAAAAGCGTGTCACTTATTTGCGACACGCTTCATCATTTCTACTGAAAACCATTTAGTCAGTTATCTCACCGCTGACGGGGATAACGTTGACGTATGATTTGTCGTGTTTTCTTCTGAACTCGACAATGCCGTCAGTCATCGCGAAGAGGGTGTGGTCTCTTCCCATTCCGACATTGATGCCGGGATTGTGCTTTGTTCCACGCTGGCGAACGATGACGTTGCCGGCGATGACAGCCTGACTTCCGAATACTTTCACACCCAGTCGTTTGCTATGTGATTCACGACCGTTCTCTGAACTACCAACTCCTTTTTTGTGTGCCATAATTCTTTAGTTTTTCAGATTATTACTCAGTGATTCCTTCAATACGAATCTTCGTCAAATCCTGACGATGACCGTTTAAAGTTTGATAGCCTTTTCTTCTTTTCTTTTTGAAAACAAGAACTTTGTCGGCTCTGAGATGCTCAATGATTTTGGCATCGACCTTAGCACCTTCTAGCACGGGGGCGCCTACCCTTGTGTTGCCGTCGTTATCAATCAACAACACTTTGTCGAAAGTGACTGCACTCTCGACGTCACCAGCTAAGCGGTTGCAGAAGAGTTCGTCACCCTTCGTCACTTTGAACTGCTGACCTGCTATTTCTACGATTGCGTACATTTATAAATGTTATAATTAAACCAATTTTCCCTTTTAGGAGGTGCAAAGGTACGAAAAAAAATAACACTTACAACAATGCAGTAACTTTTTTATTTGTGATGGATGCAACAAGTAGGTGCAATTTGACCGATATGTCCAAAAAAAGACTCACAGTTAATCCGTGAGTCTAATCTAATTTGTTGTTAATGAGTTTGTTAACTAATCAATACTCGTCTTCGTTGAAGAAAAAGTCGTCTTTGGTAGGGTAGTCAGGCCAAAGGTCTTCGATGCGCTCGTAGATTTCGCCGTCGTCTTCTATTTCGTCAAGATTCTCAATGATTTCCTGCGGAAGTCCTTCCCTGAGTGCCCATTCCAAAAGTTCATCGCGCGTGGCCGGCCACGGCGCGTCTTCTAACCTTGATGCTAATTCCAAAGTCCAATACATTGCTTCTTGTTTTGTGTTTTGAGCCGCAAAGATACTACAATTGTAAAAAAAGTCAAGTGTTTTTTTAAAATTTTTGAAAATAATATTTAATTAGTTGATTTCCAAATATTTTCGGTTTTGCCGTGAAGCCTCGTTATGTGTCTCGAAAGTGTGAAGAAAAAGTCGCTGAGGCGGTTGACGTAACGCTTCAAAGTGTCGTCAACGGTGACATTTTTCGCAAGTGTGATGATGCGTCTTTCGGCGCGACGGCAGACAGTCCGGCAGACATGGCATCGTGAGGCTGTCATATCACCTCCGAATAAGATCATAGTTCTAAGCGGAGGAAGATATTCCGACATCTCGTCAATGACTTTTTCCAACCATTCGACATCTTCTTCCTTAATCTTCGGAATGAATTTGCCTACTTCCGACCCTTCTTCCAAGGCAAGACATGATTCTGCCGACAGAAGATCGCCAAGTATTTTGTCGAGCCATGCGATACATTGTGAATCAATGTTTTCATCATCGCGCAGAACGGCAACGAAGGCACTCAATTCATCAAGCGTGCCGTATGCCTCAATGCGCGCGTCATCTTTACATACCCGCGTTCCGCCGATTAACGATGTCGTTCCCTTGTCGCCTGTCTTTGTGTATATTTTCATCTTTACAACTCGTAAACAGAACCGGCTTCCGGTATCTCAATATTTGTGAATCCGTCTTTCTTCAGGACATCGGCGTAGAATTTCTGCGCTTCGTATTCGCCGTGAACGATAAAGAGTTTCTTCAGCTGTTTCGGATTCTGGCATTTCACGTAATGTTCGAGTTCTTTGTAGTCGCCGTGTCCCGAGAATGCGTCGATGGAATATATCTCGGCATTGACTTGATGCGGGAAACCGAAGATGGAGATGTCTTTGTCGCCTCTGAGTATCTTTGCTCCGAGCGTGTCCGGCGCACAATATCCTACCGACAAAATGCTGTTTTTGCCGCTGTCAACATTGTTTGCGATATGATGTTTGACTCGTCCGGCCTCCATCATGCCCGATGCGGAGATGATGATACACGGCTGTTTTGTGCTGTTGAGCCTCTTCGACATCTCGGCGTTGTTGATGTAAAATAACGTGTTGAAACCAAATGGGTTGGAATCCGTCTCCAAAGTCTCGGCCACATCATCGTTGAAGAGATTGAGGTTCAGCTTGAATATCTCGGTCGCGTTGATTGCCAACGGACTATCGACATAAACAGGAATGTTTGGCAGCTTCTTGTCGGTGTAAAATTTGTTGAGCATATAGACAATCTCCTGTGTCCTTCCTATTGCGAACGACGGGATTATCAGTTTACCCTTTTTCTCGACGCATGTGTGGTAAATCACCTTTAAAAGAAGGTCTTCCGCGCCCTTTTTCTCTTCGTGAAGTCTGTTTCCGTAAGTACTTTCCGTGATGAGGTAGTCGCATTGCGGAAACTCGACCGGCGATTTGAGCAGATAACTCTCTTTCCGTCCGACGTCGCCGGTATAGGCTATGCGTGTCGTCTTGCCGTCTTCGGTTATCTCGAGGTTGACGACGGCTGAACCGAGCATGTGCCCGCTGTTTGTGAACATCACTCTGACGCCGTCCGTGACGGGATAATATCTGTTGTAACCATAACTGACGAAGCATTCCATACAGGCGCGTGCGTCTTTTTCGGTGTAAATAGGCTTTACCCAAGGCAGTCCCTGACGGACACGTTTTTTGTTAAACCAATGGGTATCGTTTTCCTGAATGAAACCGCTGTCGGGGAGCATGATGGCGCAAAGGTCGCGCGTGGCATGGGTGCATATCACGTCGCCGCGGAAGCCTCTTGTATAGAAATAAGGTATGAGTCCCGTGTGGTCGATGTGGGCATGCGTCACAATGATGAAGTCAACGTCTTTGGGTTCGACCATAGTATTGCGGTTCATGGCATCCGTCTCAAGACCTTTGCCTTGGAACATACCGCAGTCCAAAAGTATCTTCTTGCCGTTTTTCAGCGTGATGAGATGTTTGCTGCCCGTGACTTCGCGCGCGGCTCCGATAAACTGAATCTTCATAATCCGTTATTTTTTGATGATTCTCTTAACCATCATACCTTTGTCGGAGATGGTCTTTACGAGATAAAGTCCGCCGTTATATCCTGAAAAATCTAACACTACTTCGTCAACAGCGTCGCCATTGGCAATGACTCTGCCGGCGATGTCGAGAATCTGATATTGGAAACTGCCCGAAACGGCGATGTTAAGCTTGTTATTCACAGGATTAGGATAAATCTTTACAGTAACGGCATCGTTCTCATCAATATCTGTGACAATAATTGTGATGGTCACAGGAAGCGATACTCCGTCAGAATAAACCGCAGTCACTCCGTAGATGTATGTGCCGATGGCATCAACGACGTCGGTATAGGTGAGGTTTTCTGTCTCGCCGACAATGACTCCGTTGCGCGTTATCCTATACGACACATCATCTCTTGCTGGTGCCGACCACGTAAGCGTGACATCGTAGTTGAAGACACTGTATGACAGATTTTCAACGCCCGGCTTCAGAGTACTGCCGGCACAGTCGATAACGAAACTTGTCAAAAGACCTGTCGTCGGAGTGCCTGAACTTGTGTAGATGACATCACCGTCTTTATAAGCTATCGTGAATGTACATTCATAGTCGTATTGACCTGAAATCCAATAAAGTGAGCATGTCGTCCCGGTCACCATCTCGACTTCGTAAACTTCCTGATGGCTGCCTACATTCGTCAGATATTGGTCGGGTGCTCCGTTATCGAACGACAGTCTGAGTTGTGCGCCAGACCAGCCATCACCCCATGAGTCGTTGAGGGTGAACACGATGATGCAGCCGTTATGTAGTGTCAGATTGTCTTGTGAAGACACATTGCCGTCGGCTGTGATGTGTGCCGTGAAGACAATGTCTTGAGATACCGGGCAGTTGTCTGCTATCGTGATGTTGAAGATTCCAGATGCAAATCCTCCGACATCGACACTTCCTATTTCCTGCGTCGGCTCTGCTATCGTGGCATATTGTGATGTCGTCGAAAGCGTCATCTTGACGTTCTGACCGGCGTAATGTCCGTTGTTCACAAATGTCACTTGCAGCGGCAGCGTCTCACCGGCTTCAAACGAACCGGCCCAGACGAAGTCCATATTTTCAAATATGGCCTTGCCTGCTGTAATTGAAACCACATTAGTCCATGTCTTGTCTCCGCATGTCGATGTGACGTTAAGGTCAAATTTAGTATTGTCAGACACGTTTTCATTGATTATGAAACTGAATGCCGCCGTCTCCGCTGTCTGCCCCGGATTGAGGACTCCGATAGTCTGTTGGCCGTTGACAACGACGAGGTTGCTTGAACTTGATGTTATTGTGACTGTCGTTGTTCCCGTGGTGGCTTCCGTTCCGACGTTCTTCATCGTCAGTTTGATGTCAGTCTCCTGTCCAATGATGAATGGGGAAGGAGTGTGCCCGCTTACCGCGAGATAGGCTCCATCGAGAGATGCTGTCGGCAGCGTCACCATATACGGTTTTTTCTGCGGACAAGTGATGACTAAGTCGATATTGCTGATTTCCGTGACAGGTGTGATGTCCATATCGACAAAACCGCTTTCATCAATATATGCCGTGCCGATAATCTCGCCGTTGTTAGTCATTGCTACGTATGAATAGGGGTCAGCACTGACTTCGAAATGGTTGGTCTGAAGCGGAACTATGTCTAAATGGGCTACGGTATTTTCTTCCGCTGCTAAACGATACGGCATGACGGAACCATCACCGAGTACGTGGTATGCCTGCCAGTAGTATGGCGTTGTTGAATGCGGCTGATAACCCTGGTCGTGGGCGTAGGTGACGGAGATGTTGCCGAGGAACATAAGCGAACTGATTGAGTTGTATTCGGCATCTAACCAATAACCATCGTAAAATCCCGTCGAAGTCCCTTCGTATGTCGGCGTTTGTCCGTCACATCCGTTTTGAGCTCCGGCAGCAAAATACAAATCTTCAAACCAGAATGTCTCCGGGCATGAGCCGATGTATGTGAAGGCACCTTTCTTGTTAGCCCTGATTATGGATTCGCCGAAGCATGTCCCGCCGTTCCAGCCCCAGTTGCCTGCCAAACAGCAGTTGCCCATTGCGAGGAAATATTTGTTTGTGTTAGTCAGGTTGTCGATGTCGTTGGTAGTCAATGATGGATTGTACCATCCTGTTTCAAAGCCGTGTGCCGTGTAATTGGCAAATCCGACGCCGGTGTTGAGACTGCTGTAACAATTGGTGTAGTTGGTCAGATATGAGTAAACGTTGCTGTATCCGTGAGCCGTGTTGAAATAATATGTCGTAGCATATTTGATTGTCGGCTGAGCTACAAACGGATTCCATGTGCCGTCGGCTCCGGCTATCAGAAGAGCGTTGTTCAAATAAGAATCGTCGGGCATGGCGTATTGCTCGTACATCAAGATTTTTTCGATAATCTGCGACATCTGGGCTGACGTCTCCGCCGACATACGAGAGGTATAGATGTCGGGGAATAAGTCGTCATCAACACTCGAATAATAAAGGTCTGTCACCTTTTCGGTATATGAACCTACTGCCGATTCCGGAACATCAGCTTTGTCTCCGAAGATGACAAGGAATGTGGGCGCAACGCCTGACGCGACTCCGGCGGAATATTGCGACCTTATCCACGTCTTGATTTGCTCGGATGAAGTGCCTATCTGACTTGTGTAGCCTTCAGTGATGTAGAAGCCCTTCTTAGTCTTCCATTCGAGCCACGGAGTCATTACGTCTTTGTATTTGTCGTTGGCCACGACAAGCATCTTGACCGGCGTCTTGTAAAGGTCGGGATGCTCATCATAAACCGACATTATGGCTTTACCGTTGAATAATTGTTTGTAAATAACATCAAAATACGGACTATACGTCTTGACGATATTCTCCTTCATCGCTTCGACATCGCCGTTTTCAAACTTCACTTCGAGGTCGATGTCGTTGAACACTTTGATGCTGTTCGTCGCCGGATTGTATTTGACGGGATTGATTTGCACGGAGACAATCTGCATCCCGCGAATGCAACCCATGATTTCACATGTGACGAGTTCGTTTCTGTCATAACCTTCTGAAGTATAATACTTTTCATCATAAACAAAATGAACGTCTTCGGGTTTCGTGTCTTTTCTAACCGACGGTTGGCGCGGATAAAGTCTTCCGATGCCGTATTCGTCGAGTTGGTATTCGCTTTCGGAATATCCGTGAACAATCACGACGGGCGTTGAACCGACAGGGCTGGCCACAAGTTTGTGTGTTGACGGCAGTTGAGCCTGACCGTCATGGCCTGTGACGTAGGTGTCGTCGATGCTTATTGCCGAAAAATTGCCTTTTTCTGTTGAAATAGATTGACTTTCAATAGCGTTGTAGTTTAAAGTCATTCTAAATCCTGAAAGTGACATTTCTGTCGGAGCTGTACTTTTTGCCGGAGTGAGTTCTATTCTGCCTTGTGCCGACAAACCAAACGACGCAAAAACTAAGGTCGCCAAGACCATTGTTTTCGCCAAAAAATTCATTTTACTCATAACTGAATGTTTATTGGATATAACGATTGTTTTTCTGTCAAAAAACTGACGGTGCAAAATTAACAAAAAACGATAGATTCGACAAATAAAGTTATAAAAAATATCGGCTGGATTTTTGAAAGAAAGCACTTCTCTCGGTCTGTGGTTTAACATATTTTGAATTCCCACTTTTTATTTTCTTATAACGGCCTTTATCGGATTCAGAAGTCTGTCAAAAACTGTCATGTCGTCAGTGATGATTTCTGCGATACCGGTCATCTCAGGCCTATATGGGATGTGCTTTCCATATTGAGTAACAAGACTATCCGGCATAATTACTTCCAAAACGAAAAACGAACCCGTAGAAGCATCTTCATACGGGAGTGACGACATTTTTGACAATGTCACCTGAACGAATCCGAACTCCATATATGGATAGTCGTCTAACTTGATGTTCACTTTTTGGCCCGTCTTTACCTTTCCGGCGCCTTGTTGTGAAAGAAAAATTTTGCCGCTATGTTCTCCGTCTTCTTCAGGTACGACTGTCATCAACGTTTCCCCGGTCTTGACATTTTGGTTTTTTTGCCAGAACTTAGTCAGCGCGACGCGGCCTTCTATAGGACTTGCCAACAGATAATTTTGTTCCCATTGTCCAATCTGCGCCAACAATCTGTCGTATGCGACACAAAGGCCGGTAATGAGTTTGTCGTTTTGCTCGTAAAAATCCTGTTCCAATTCGATGACGTTTTGCTGTGTCTGTATGATGTTGAGTTTCATATCTTCAATATTTCCGGCTATGCCTTTGTAGGCCATTTTCTGCTGTATATAGGCGGAGCGCGAAATGCCGTATTCCTTACGTGAACTATAGCCTCCCGCATAAATACAGGAATCGGCGACAAACTGATCCCTCGTAATCATCAATTGTTCGTTAGTGAGTTTTGCCTGAAGTTTGAGGTTTTCAAGCAGATTTTCATACACTTTGATTTGTTGTTTGAGCGAAGCTGTCTTTTTGAGATGATATGAATTCTGTCGGAATATGCGTAATGCGTCTGAAGCCTGAACGTATGCGGCATAATAATCCTGTATATCTCCCAAGTGCAGGGTTTCACCATGCCTCCATACGGAATCTGAAGGCATATTTTCGAGGTTCGTTTTCAGAAAGACGATATCTTTATAGGAAGCCGTGTTTTCAATAAGGGCAAGCGGCTGATTTTCAACGACGTAATCGCTTTCGTGAACAAATACAGTGTCGATTCTGCCTGTTGAACGCGCTTTAACCTGTGCAGGGAGATTGTAGGCGTTGATGGTGATGGTCGCCGTAAGGATGTCGGGATATTTTATGAAACAGCTGCCAATGAACAGGCAGGCGAGTACGGCGACAATCATTGAGATGCCGCATCTGACAAGTCTTTTCGGCGGACGACCGAGGATTTCCTGCACTGGTTCACTATGAAGTTCGAGGCTTTTTGTTGTTGTCTTATTCTCGCTCATTTTCCCAATTCAAGTTGATTTTTAACTAATTCGTAGTATTCTCCGTGTTTTGCGGTCAGTTCTTCGTGTGTGCCGACTTCTGTGATGCGTCCTTTGTTTATCACAACGATTTTGTCGGCATTCTTCACAGTGCTAAGTCTATGTGCGACAACTACTACAGTTTTTCCTTTGAAAAACTCCTGTAAGTTGTTCATAATGACGTGTTCGTTGTTCGCGTCTAAGGCGTTTGTTGCCTCGTCGAGGAAGATGTAGTCTGGATTTTTATAGACGGCACGTGCGATGAGTATGCGTTGCCGTTGTCCTTGAGAGATGCCGTTGCCTTCCTGTCCTATCTTTGTGTTGTAGCCGAGCGGCAGACTCTCTATCATGTCCTGGATGTTAGCAACTTTGGCGGCGTGCAGCAGGCGTCGCTCATCGATGTGGTCTTCGCCGATAGCGATGTTCTTTGCGATACTGTCGGAGAAGATGAAGCCATCCTGCATTACCGTACCGCAGCGAGCACGCCACGACTTAGGGTCGATGTTATTCAGGTTGATGCCGCCCACGCGGATGTTGCCCTTCGTAGGCGGATAGAAGCCCAAGAGCAGTTTAATCAAAGTCGTCTTACCGCTGCCGCTCATACCTACGACAGCCGTCACCTTTCCTTCTGGAATATCCAGGTTAAGATTGTTGAGTACAGCATCGATCAAGGGATCGTAATGGAAGGTAAGATCTTGTACTTCAAGGCTTTTATCTTCTGGAAAGATTGTGATGCGATTTTCGGCGTTTTGAGTCTCGTCTTCTTTGTTGTGAATTTCGCCGAGACGTTCCATGCTTATCTTCGCGTCTTGTGCATTTTGGATAAAGCTAATCATCTGGCTAATGGGAGAGTTCATTTGTCCGATGATGGTCTGTACGGCCATCATCATACCAAGACTCATATCGCCTTCGATGACGGCACGGGCCGATAAAAACGAAATCATAATATTCTTGGTCTCGTTGATGAAAAAAGCACCGCTCAGTTGCCACTGGCTGATACTCAGCCCTTTTATGCTAACTTTGAACAATCTGGCCTGTATATTCTCCCATTCCCAACGTTTCTGTTTCTCGCAGTTGTTGAGCTTAATCTCCTGCATTCCCGTTATCATCTGTATGAGGTTGCTCTGCTCCGCCGATGCCTGTGAGAAACGCTTGTAGTCGAGTTCGCGGCGGTATTTCAGGAACACTAATACCCAGAAAACGTATAATGTACTTCCGATGAGGAACACGGCGAGCAGTTTCAGGCTGTAGAATGCTAAGATGCAGGCAAAGACGATGAGTGTTACGAAGGAAAAAAGTGTGTTGAGTGTTGATGAGGTGAGGAATGATTCGATACGGCGGTGGTCGCCGATTCGCTGCATGAGGTCGCCAATCATCTTGGTATCGAAAAAGCCGATTGGCAACTTCATCAGTTTGATGAGGAAGTCGGATATAATGCTGATGTTGATGCGTGTGCTGACGTGCAGGAGAATCCACGAGCGTATGAATTCGACGGCTGTCTGTGCTGTATAGAGCGTAAGTTGGGCTATGAGTATGAGTGTTACGAAGCCGAGGTTGCTGTTGCCGATACCGTAATCGACTATGCTTTGTGTAAAGAACGGGAAGATGAGTTGCAGCAGTGTACCCATTAACATTCCAAGGAAAAGCTGGAAGATGAGTTTTTTGTATGGTTTCAGGTATTGCAGTATGAATGAGAACTTGGCTTTGTCGGGTTTTTCGTCTTCGGCGGCGTAAAATTCGGGTTGTGGTTCAAGCAAGAGGGCGACACCTTCGTCAGAGTTGTCGTCGCCTTTGCGGCTTATCCAGCCGTTGAGGAACTCTTTTTCGGAATATTTCAGAAGTTCTGCGCCCGGGTCGGCCACATAGACCTTTCCGTGCTTAATCTTATAGACAACCACGAAATGGTTCTGTCGCCAGTGGACGATGCAGGGCAAGGGAGCTTCGTCTTTAAGTTGTTGCAGTGATATATGCACGCCGAGGGTTTTGAAGCCAATATCTTCGGCGGCGGCGCTGATACCGAGGAGGCTGACCCCTTCGCGGCTGATATGGCATCTCTGCCGCAGGTTTTCGAGTGTATAATGTCGTCCGTAGTATTTCGCTATCATGCGGAGGCATGTAGGTCCGCAGTCCATAGCGTCGAGTTGGGGAAAGAAGGGAAAAGACATATACACTACGGCATTATATTGCAAAGATTAGGCTTGCCAATTACGGCCTCGTAATTTGACGGCGGAGGGCAAAGATATTGAAAAGCACAGTCACAGCAAGGCTTCATCTTATTCCTAGTAAGAAACCAAACAGATTCTTCATTTACACACTTCTTGATAAGATCAACTATATCATCTCCAAGAGTTCCGACATTATGACCGTTAATACAATCGAATACTAATTTATCTGTGGTTATGACTAATTTACCATAGAAGAATGAATTTAATTGTTGTTTTATGAAAATGTTTCTTTTTGAATTGTCAGAGTTTAACAAATCATCTTTTGTTATAAAAACATACTTTTTGAAAAAATCCGCATTTTCTTCATAAAATGGTAATATATCGTATTTCTCTAATCCATGAGATTCAGCAAAATTAATGCAGTTGTTATATTCATTTTCATTTTGACATACAAAATCCCAAAATGCGTTTTCAAAATTACTGCATATGCTTAAAATGTGTGTAATGTCTTCGTTGTCAAAATTATTAATCGGAAATAATATATGTACATTAACGTGATGCTCATTTAGTAGTTGATATGAAAAATGATTGTTACAAGCCTTATAAAATAGGAATATGTTAATCTCAATCGAATGAGAAAGTTCTTCGATTTTATCCAGAAAGTATTCCAATAAATTATATTTTAGTATATCTCCTCCAAAAATGTTTAGTATTATTAAATGTGGACTATGTGATATTAAATCAAACAAGTTGTCTAATTCATTTTTGTCAAATTCTGATTTTGACTTACAGCAGAATGGGATTTGTTTATAATATTTTGTGCATAATTTACAACCATACGTACACGTGCCATTCAAATATACAGATAATTCGTGGAAAAAATTTAAAAAAGTATTGTCATCCTGCTGTTCTACGTTTTTGTTAATATTTTTAATGCTATTTTTTACTTTTAATAATGGCGGCAATGATATAGGATGATATTCGTATAGTTCTTTTGAATATACATCACCAAAAAAACCATCGCGTAAATCAGATACAAATTGCTTAAACGAAATAGTTTTACAATCATTTTCTGAAATTTCAATTGAATAAAGATTCTCAACAAGAGTCAATTGCTCTAAAATGTCAGCGACAAAAGCGTTGTTTTCAACGTCAAATTGCAACATTTTGTTGGATAATGTGTTGTATAACACATACTCGTTTTTCCCTTTAAATATAAACACATATGGTTCTATTACTAACCAGCATCCCTTTTTTATGATTTCTTTTTCCATATTTTCCATATTATCATTATTATCATTAAACACAAAACAGAAGGCAAAACGAAAATAGCAATCTGCCGCAATTTGTTGTCAATATCATTAGGCGCATTCTGTATATTATTGTTTTCGATAATGTATTTGTTTCGTTGTATTAGAGACAGAGTGTAATTTATTACCGTGTCAAGTTCCTCTGTTGCCGATAGTTCTTGTAATGAAAGTTTTATTGGGTAATCTGGCATTACTCCACGGCCGTTGATACTATCGGGTACTTTTGAATCAAACACTGTTTTTATAAGAGGAACTACAATTTCGATTTTTGAATTTGGGAGTATCAGGTTCGCAAATTTTGTTGCATTCATCTGACTAAATACATTTCCTGTTTCTCTACCGACAATAACGCCCCTTTTGTAATGTTGAATAAGTCTCGAAAACAGAGTAGCAGCCGAAAGAGTACTTTCGTTAGCCAATACATAAATTTTGCCGGGAAAGTGAACTGTGCTATCAGGAAAAAGTGTATCAAAATTAGTATTTCTAAAGCCATCATTCCAAGGGACGAAATGACCATCGCGGTTTAAATCAAAATTATCTGAATCTAAATTGGTACAATGAACAATTGTTTGAAATCCTTTTGTTTTTTTTACAAAATCATATTCGCTCAATAAGAATGGTCCATTTGAGAAATATGAAAACAGACGTCCGCAAACATCGGCTTCTCCACCGTTATTATTGCGTAAATCAATAATGAGATTACCAATGTTCTTATTTTGTAATTCTTTAATGAATATTTTTATATCGTCCATTTCCGTTTCTGTTAAATAGAATGTATATAGTCCAATGTAAGCTGTATTAGCATCTATATTTTTCAAAGAAAGCCGTTGAGAGTTATGTAAAATAAAGTATTGCCAATTTTGGTTGTAATAAGTATAGCCATTTTTACAACATTTTTTCTTTTGTGTGCCTATTTTCTTTACAGTGAAATACTCTGTAGTCCCATCAGCGAAATTCAAGGTAAACTCATTAGCATTATCATAATACCAAACCATGCTCGCAAGGTTTAACTGTTTTGAACTTTCAGTCAATCCGTCTGATTTAGATTGGCGCAAAATCTTTTTTTTGAGTGAGTCTGCTGAAATGTTATTTACGAATTTAACTTCTGTTTTTAATAGATGGTCATAACCATTACTGGTTCTTACAATACGCAAGGTGTCATCTATGAACCCATAAACCACAGGCGGCAACTGAAAATCATTGTTATTATTGTTTCCGTTTGGGAGTGCTGTTTTTATAGCTAAATGGTTGTCTTTTTGAAAATCAACTAAATTTGTCAATACTTTTTTATAGAAATCTTCGAATGTGATATTGTCATCGATTTTTTTGACGGCATTTTTGATGGTTAAATTCCAAGTATTTTCATCGCAATAGTCGAATAAACCAGGATAACATTCTTCAAGCATTTTAACAAAGACATTTATGTCATCTAAGGCTTCATCCCTTGAAAGAGTCGCAGGATAGTTTGTCTCAGTTGTTTTAAATGTACTTTTCAATCCAAACGGTGCCACAGGATCTATCGCTTTGCCATTGTAGGTAACTTCAATTCTTAATGTTGGTTCTGCAATTTTGTAATAAACATAACCTAAACGACCAAGATATTCGCCTTTTTCGATTTTTTGACCTGTTTTTAACTGATGTGTTGAACGAATGCCTGTTAAAATTAAATCACTGTTGTCTTCCAAATGTAAACAGAGCATTATGGAAATATACTTCGCATCATAATTCTCGTCAGTGTAGTCATATAGTATGGATTGGATATCTTTATCCCAATCATTCGTAACGATTTGTCTAAAGCAAACGCCATTTTTCAGAGAAGGACTATAACAGTAACTCAAAAAACTTATTGTTCCTGATACTGGGGCAATGATTTCATCGCCTTCTTCTCCAGTGATAAATAAAGCATCGTCATTCAATTCATTATCAATATAATCATTCGGAATATATAATATATTTCTATCTAAAGACTTACTTTTAATAGGCCAATTCCAATCATTATCTTGGGCGTATGATAATCCAGAACATAGGATTACGCAAAATGATAAAAATATTTTCATGATTACACAATTAAAATATCTTCTAAAATCAACTTCATAACTTCTGGTATCTTTTCAAACGTGTTCAAAACTTGGCTTATATTACGTGACAATTCTCGTTCATCGGCTTTATGTATACAAGATTTATTCTTGGAGAAGCCATCTATTTGAAAAAGGCATTGTTTACAACAATCATTATGATAGCAATAAGCGCATTGTTTCCTTACATTATTCAAATAATCGTTGTATCTCTGAGCAATTTGTTCAAAATCAATGAAGACACCACTGTCGTTCACAACGCCCAATACATATTCTTGACTGATTCTTTCACAAGCCATTATTTTCCCATTAACAGTTACGAACATCTTTTTTTGGAAAGGCATGCATGTTCCACTTGGAATTGAGTCAGAAGATGTTGATTTGCCGAACAGAAGTTCTTCATAAGTGTCGTAATAATTTTGTTTTAAACGATATTGAAAGAAAAAAGCAGCTTCATACACAAAAGGGTTCTTAACGCCTTGTTCGTTGAGAATGTCTTTATTGCCAACAACATCATTCAAATCTACATTTATGACGTTCATGACATCAAACTTTTGCATTTTATCTTGCCTTATTCCAGACGTGTCCAATGATGCAAGGTTGGGAGTTTTGCCAAATTCATTATATAAAAATTCACAAACTTCTTTAGCTGAATTTCTGTTATGTAATACTGTATTGAATTGAATATTTTCTTTGAAAAAAGACGGATATGTTTGTTGAATAGCTTTGAGGGTATTAAATACGGTCTTAAAAGAATTTCTACCAGAATGAAAAACGCGATAACTATGATTAAACTCATTGCCATCAATGCTTACTAACAATTTAAAATCGTTCTCTTTCAGGTATTTTATATTTTTATCTAACAAAATGCCGTTAGTAGTCATTGAAAAACGCACTTTTTTGTTAAGACGTTGGCTTTTAACATAATCAACAGTTTCTTTGATTACATCTATTGCGAGTAGAGGCTCCCCGCCATAAAAACTCACGTAAAATACAGAATTTGGATTAACCAATTGAGGCAATACATAGTCTAAAACGTTTTTTATTTTTGCAAATGACAATATTGACCCAGCTCGATAATCATAATCGTAGTACAAATCTCCGTAAGCACAATATTCACATTGTAAATTACAACGATCTGTCATCTCAAAAACAATTTGGTTTAAATTTAAAATGTTTTTTTTGATAGATTCTGAAGTGATATATTTTGTAGAATCACATCTATTGTTCTTCGTTGGTGATTCGTCAAAAAAACCATGCGAATTCAAGAATTCAAATTTTTTATAATAGTAAGAACTTTCCGAGTCAAGGTGTGTTTCAAAAACATTTTGATTTGATGTTTCCCCCTTTTTTATTTGAGCAGCTTGTAGCAATAACGGATGGAATGGGAAAAAAACAGAGTGTTTTGTGTCAAAAAGATAATTCATATCTTTTTGTTCTATTTTTCTATGACATAGAATTGTCGTTTTCATTGTATCATCAAAATTTATGAGGGTGTGTCAAAAGTTGACTTTTGAAAAATCAAATCATATTTAATCTGTTAAATCGTATTTTTTAATTTCATCTATTTGGCACGCCCTCATTGATTCTTCATGCGAAAGTATAAAATTTTAGATGTTCATTTGCAACAGAAATGAACAAACTTAGTAACACGGTAAACCTAACCAGAAAGCATAAACATTAAAATTTGAGTCTTTGCATGAATGTGCCGTCGTGCCAGCAGAATGCAAACCTTTAGTCCAATTTGCTTTAGCGTTATCACATGTAGAACTCGGTCCATTGCATCCACAGCCGCAGGTTCCTGCTTGTTCACCCCCATTAATTTTAGAACATTGTTTTTTCTCAAGTTCTTTTTGGTATAGATTCATTAATGAAAATTTATGTTTCTTCATAATTATTCGATTTTCAAAAATTATACAGATTTCCTTTTTCCTTTGGCGCAAGCTCTTAGCTTCGCTGTCTCCGCCCGCCGTGTCAGACTTCCGGGCCGTCGCCTATGCGCCATCAACCCGAAACAACAACTAATGTATCATAGTTGTTGGGGCGCTAACCTGTCGAAGTTGTTTTTGCCAAGCATAAAGATGGACTTCGTTTGAAAACTGTTTTTATCACGTTGTGCACGGCAGTCCTCATCAATAGCGGAATATGTTAGACTATGTTTTGCGCAGTTTGGTGCAGTAGTTGCCCGAACGTGTGTGCGGGGGGGGTGATAATCAATGAGTTACGCATAAAATGCGCCCTCGTGGTATGATGTTTATATGTATCACTTATGCTTATCACAATGAATTCCTTTTCGAATGTAAAGATACGTTTTTTTTATTTGTCAAGCAATTTTTTTTGTTTTTTTAAGTGACTGTATTCCATAGTAAAAGGTCTTTAGCTCAGGAGGAGGTTTTCGAGTGTATAATGTCGTCCGTAGTATTTCGCTATCATGCGGAGGCACGTAGGTCCGCAGTCCATGGCGTCGAGTTGGGGAAAGAAGGGGAAAGACTTCAGCATGATTGTTTTTCTATTGTTTTATTGAGTTCTTCAATTTTATCGTGGTTCGGCACAAATCCTAATGTAGGAGAATAAGTGCCACATTCCTCAACTGGCACATAGCCATTATCATTTTCCCATCTGCCGATATATGGATTATATTTACATTTTGCTGGCTGCGAATAAATATTGTTACGGTCTTTTATGATGCAGCGACAATCCGTACAAACGTATCTGTATTCACAATCCTTACATACATCTATTTTATCTTTTGAAATCGTCCATAAATCTTGAAAACCAGGTATATCTACAATTTCCCTAACAGAATAATCTTTTATATTGCCGAAATTTTGTTCCATCAACGGACAATTTTTAACCACCCCTTGTCTATCTATACTGATTTTGCGATTTAGGCATGTATTACAAATATGAGCTTCGATGAAAAAAGGCTGATTAACAACAAACATGTCTTGTCTAATATTTCCACAATATTTATAATCCATCACTTTTTTTATGTAACAAATACGTACCAATCCAATTTCGTCATTTTTAAAATCACGTTTCCTTGGTGCTCCCATAAAAATGATGTTACGAAAACGATTGTTCTTATACAGAAAACCTAATTGTTTTTGAGAATAAGATTTATGATAGTTTGTGTAAATATTGACGTAATGGAGTTGGCTGTGTATAGTAATCTTTTCTATCCTTTTTAGTTGTTGAATTGTGAGGTGCCCGTAATCATTAATCTGAATAGCCTGTACATGTCTTTAGGATAATTTTTCTACGACATCGAACATAAACTCAGGATTGATGTCGCTATCTGTTTCCAAAATGACATTGGTAGCCCCAAAAGGAGAATCGTATTCCATTGATAAATTGGGCAGAGTATTGACATCATCTGTCAATATTCCGAAATCGTTTTTGATGAAGAAATCAAGCATTTTAGTAACGGTTAAAAAATAACTTGGTAAAGTTCACGACCTTTTGACGAGATAATTCCACTTTTGGTAGGGTGTCCATCGAAATGATTCGTCTCCAGCTTTCTTTTTCGTAAGATTCATCAATCGGTCTTTGTATCTCATGAGTTTTGGTATTGATGTCAACATATATGGTCAGTCCTTTCGATGTGGTTGTTTCAGCGGCACGTCTTGCAGCATCTTCAATGGAAAGAAGCAGCACTCCGCTCCAGCTGTGGGTTATCTGCGAGAATAGCCTGTGGTCAAGGGATTGGACGGCCGATAGCCAGATGACACTCTTGTTCTGAGGCAATCCGGCACTTCTCGAACCAATGACAAGGTTAAGGTCTCGAACCACTCGTGGTGACTGTCCAAAAGAGTTGTGAGCACTTCCGGAGGAGCTTTCGTAATCATTTTAAATACCGTCGAATAGTATTTGAATTTACGAAGTTTTTCTTCAGTTTTGTAAATATATTTAATTGATAATCAAAATATTTAACCATAAAATTTAGCATTATTTCGAGTCTCTGATTAAGATGTTTGATGATGGTGTTCTGCATCGTCATAAAGCGTCTTCGGTTGACTCAAAACTTCACCAAGTTATTTTTTTTATTATTGGTGTCCGCTAAAAGTTTTTGAAGCGGGCGAAAAATATGGTTGAACCCCATAAAAGGTATTCAGCCTTTTTCGTTATCTTTGTTTTTTCCTACAGAACTCCAAATAACATGAACCAAGGTACACATTTTCATCGGACAGCAAATAATTAACTTACTCTAATCCCTTGACTTTCGGTGTTCCCGGGACGAAATCCTTCAGATAGAAAGGCTCGAAATAGGCCACATCGACGAAAGACTTGTCGTTGAATGCTTTCTGCGCGGGTTTAGCCTGAAATGCCGCCGAGACGCGGAAGTTATTTACCACCGCGACTTTGTCATTGTCTTTTCCAAACAAAACCTCCAATTTGTCGGCTCCGTCGCCAAAAAGGACGACATCTTTATCTTCAAACTCGTCGAAAGAATGCTCGTTTACAATGAGAGTATGCGTTGGTGTCATCATCTCAGCGTTTTCGTTAAAATAAGCCGTATAGACTTCCATCCTTCGCGCGTCAATCATCGGGCAGAGGACGGCGTTTTCAGTGATTACGTTCTTCTCTTTGAAGCCGTTTGCCATCGCGGTAAGTGTGTCAACAGCTATGAGAGGCAGTCCGGCGGCATAGCAGAGGCCTTTTGCGGTGCTCACCCCGATTCTCAGTCCGGTGTATGAGCCCGGCCCCATGCTCACGGCAACGGCATCAAGGTCGGAATACGAAATCTTGTTGCGCCGCATCAGCACGTCAATAAAGACAGTCAACTTCTCGGCATGAGCCTGCCCATTGACATCTTCCTCTAAATCAACAACTTTTCCATCATCAACCAATGCGACAGAACACACCCTTGTCGCCGTCTCCAAACATAAAATCATCTTAAGGTAACTTCTATAAATTCCACGATTTGTCAATATTTTTTTTGAGGTTATCCTAAAATCTTTTGCGTGCTTTAGTTTTACTGATTTTTCTTGCGCTCGGCAAAGCAAGCAAGCTTTCTCTGCTCTCGCTTTTGAAAAATTTAAATTTTTGTCGCCATCTTGCCTATTTTCACTCAGTTACAATGCCCGCATTGCTCCTTCGTTCAAATTAGCAATCTGTCTGACAAATTCTTCAAAATCACTGCAAAGCAATTTACAGAAGTCACCTTAAAAAATTTGTGCAAAGATAGGGCTTTTAATTCGTATATTTGCAGCACATTTATCAAAATAAAAATCCAAAAAAAAATAACGTTATGGCATTCAACCTTAGAAATCGCAATTTTCTGAAGCTTTTAGACTTCACACCTGAAGAAATCAAGTATTTGCTCACCCTTGCGGCCGACCTCAAACGCGCCAAATATACAGGCACCGAGCAACCTACTCTGAAAGGCAAAAACATAGCCCTTATTTTCGAGAAGACCTCGACACGTACACGCTGTTCTTTCGAAGTCGCCGCTTACGACCAGGGCGCACACACGACATATCTCGGCCCTACCGGTTCACAGATCGGCGTTAAGGAATCGATGAAAGACACCGCACGCGTCCTCGGACGTATGTACGACGGAATCGAGTACCGCGGTTTTGCCCAGGCTACCGTTGAAGAACTCGCCAAATACGCAGGTGTGCCGGTTTGGAACGGTCTTACTAATGAGTTCCATCCGACACAAATTCTCGCCGACTTCCTCACGATGCAGGAACACAGCGACAAACCGCTCAACCAAGTCACATACGCTTACCTCGGAGACGCCCGCTTCAACATGGGTAACTCACTGATGGTTGGTGGTGCCAAGATGGGAATGGACGTGCGTATCGTCGCTCCTAAAGGCCTCCAGCCCGACAAGGAACTCATCAAGACCTGCAAAGAGATTGCAAAAGAGACCGGCGCGAAAATCACCGTCACCGACGATGTTGAAAAAGGCGTTAAAGGCTGCGACTTCCTCTATACCGACGTCTGGGTATCGATGGGCGAACCCGCCGAAGTGTGGGCCGAGCGTATCAAACTCCTCAAGCCGTATCAGATCAACGCCAAAGTCATGGAGATGACCGGCAACAAGAACTGCAAGTTCATGCACTGCCTGCCGGCTTATCACAACCTTGAGACTCAGGTCGGACGCGATGTCCACGCCAAATTTGGTCTTGACGGCGTCGAAGTCACTGAAGAAGTGTTTGAATCGAAGAACAGCATCGTTTTCGACGAAGCCGAAAACAGAATGCACACTATAAAGGCCGTCATGGTTGCCACCCTCGGAGACTAATTATCAAGCCTTTACAAAATAAGATGTAGGACGTTGAAAAACAGCGTCCTACATTTTTTTATCACCTGATTCCCGGTATCGCGTCGATGAGATGCCTTGTATATTCGTCTTTAGGATTGATGAAGATGTCGTCGGCATCGGCAAGTTCGACCGGTCGTCCGCCGCGCATGACGAGAATCCTGTCTGACATAAAGCGCACCACGCCGAGGTCGTGAGAAATGAAGATATACGTGAAGCCGAAGTCCTTCTTCAGCCTGTTGAGGAGGTTCAAGACCTGAGCCTGCACTGAGACATCGAGCGCGGAGACGGACTCGTCGCAGATGATGAGCCTCGGTCGTACCGCGATGGCGCGTGCTATGCAAATCCTCTGTCTCTGTCCGCCGCTGAACTCATGCGGATAACGCTCTGCGCTCTCAGGGTCAAGTCCGACTTCCCGAAGAAGCTCTGCAACACGTTCACGCCTTTTCTTCGCGTCAGTTTCTATGCCGTGAACCTCCATCGGTTCGGCGATGGCGTCACCGACGGTTACGCGTGGGTTAAGCGACGAATAAGGGTCTTGAAAGACTATCTGCGCCTGTTTGCGGAAATCGCGTAACGCCTTGCCTTTCAGCGACATCACATCTATTCCGTCGAAGATAATCTTTCCGCTTGTCGGTTCGATGAGCCTCAAGATGCTTCGTCCCGTCGTCGTCTTGCCGCATCCCGACTCACCGACGAGGCCGAGAGTCTCGCCAGGATAAACATCAAAACTGACATCATCGACCGCCCTGACATGGTCATAGACGCGGTTGAAGAGTCCTTTTCTAAGCGGGAAATAAGTCTTGAGATGTTCCACTTTGAGAAGCGGCATAGAGGAATAAAGGCTTTCAAGATGAGAACGCCGGTCCTCAGCGGAGACGGAGAGTTGCTTAAGGATGTCGTCATCATTTTTCCAGACGCCGTCAATAAATTCCCGCACTATCGGAAGGCGGCTGAGGCGTTTTCCCATCGGCGGCCTGCATGCGAGAAGACCACGCGTATAAGGATCTTTCGCCTTCTTGAGGATGTCGTCTGTGCTACCTTTCTCCACAATACTGCCGTTATGCATGACGGCTATCTCATCGGCTATCTCCGACACCACGGCGAGGTCATGAGTGATGAAGATCATTCCCATTCCGTTTTCCTTCTGAAGACGTTTCAGAAGAAGAAGAATCTCTTTCTGCACTGTCACGTCTAATGCTGTCGTCGGTTCGTCGGCGATAAGGATTTCGGGCTTACAGGCGAGGGCCATGGCAATCATGACACGCTGTTTCTGTCCGCCGGAAAGTTCGTGCGGATAATTGTCGTACATCTTTTCCGGACGAGGAAGAAGCACTTTCTTGAAAAGGTCGATGACACGTTTCTTAGCGTCTTCGTTACACACTTTTTCGTGAGCGATGATGGCTTCAGTTATCTGAGGGCCGCATCGGAAGACGGGATTGAGCGACGTCATCGGCTCCTGAAAAATCATCGCGATCTTTGCACCTCTGACGGAGCACATCTCTTTTTGCGAGAAATTCCGAATATCAACGCCGTTGAGCGAGATTGTTTCGGCTGTGATGCGGCTTCGTCTCTCGTTGAGGAGTTTCATCACGGCGAGGCTGCTCACCGATTTTCCGGAGCCCGACTCACCAACGATGCCGAGGGTTTTGCCTTTGAAGACGTCAAAATCGACACCGTGAACGACTTCGTGCCATTCACCGCCGCCGAAGGAAACCTTCAGGCCTTTTACCGATAAGACTGCCTCTTTACACATCGCCGCGAAATTACGAAAAATCTTTGTTGATTTAGGTTTTCATGATGATTAAAAAACTGACATTTATCGAATTTATCCGAAGTCGTATATGAGATTTTTTAAGTATTTTTGTTTTTCAATAGCATTTGATAAAAATGCCTAAAAAAGACGGCAAAAGTATTTCAAAAGAAACGATGACGCATACCATGACAGTACAGGAACAACAGACAAACACAAAATCTTTTATTGAATATTGGACCAATCGCGGTGACGAAAAAAGCGACACGCAGCAATTCTGGACCAACCTTCTCACTTCAGTTTTTGGTGTTACCGAACCGCAGACGTACATTGAATTTGAAAAACGGGTGAAACTCACTCACACAAGTTTCATTGACGCATATATACCTTCGACCAAGGTTTTGATTGAGCAAAAAAGCGCTGACATCGACCTTCGTAAAGGCTACAGGCAGAGCGACGGTTCCGTGCTTACGCCGTTCCAGCAGGCAAAACGATATGCCAATGAAATGCCTTATTCGTTGCGTCCGCGTTGGGTGGTCGTCTGCAACTTCCAGTCGTTTTTGGTTTACGACATGGAAAACCCGAACGGCGAGCCATTTGAAATTCTTCTGAAAAATCTTGACAAGGAATACTCGCGCCTTTCGTTTTTGACCGATGAAGGCAATATCCATTTGAAAAAAGAAATGGAGATAAGTATCAAAGCAGGTGATTTGGTCGGTAAAATTTATGATGCGCTGCTTGCTCAATACAAAGACGCGACAAACGCCGAAACGCTGAAAAGTCTGAACGTGCTTTGTGTTCGTTTGGTGTTTCTGCTTTATGCCGAAGATGCCGGGATTTTTGGCGTAAAGAATATGTTTTACGATTACATGGTGCGTTTTTCGGCAAGAGATTTCCGACGCGCCTTGATTGACTTGTTCCAGGTTCTTGATACAAAAAAAGAAGACAGAGATGCCTATCTTGATGCCGATTTGGCTAAATTTCCGTACGTTAACGGCGGCTTGTTTTCGAAAAACGACATTGAAATACCGCAATTTACCGATGAACTTCGCAAACTGATACTCGACAAAGCAAGCGAGGGCTTTGATTGGAGTGAAATTTCGCCAACCATTTTTGGTGCCGTGTTCGAAAGCACGCTGAACCCGGAGACTCGTCGTTCAGGCGGAATGCATTACACCAGCATCGAAAACATTCACAAAGTAATAGACCCGTTGTTTTTGAACGATTTGCGCGATGAGCTGGAAGACATTAAGGCTGAGCCAATTGCAAAAACACAGTTAAAACGCGCAAGTGAATTTCAAAACAAATTAGCCTCCCTTA
>JAKSNC010000025.1 GCA_024400195.1 Bacteroidales bacterium | reverse complement strand
CTCCAGCAACCTATGCTTTTTCATTCATTCCTGATTACGTTCTGCCGGAGGTCCCTGCAGGAACATCCGGTGGAATGTTCATGGAAAGACTTATATGTACGTCTTCGGCAAAGGCTATGAAAAAGGTGCCTATCAGGGAGAAGATTACATGAAAGCCTGCCACGCCTGCGAGCTCACTTACGCATTCAATAACCTCGTTTACGAAGACGGCGCTCCTTTCGACTCGGTTCTCACCAAACGTTTCAGCAATGTCTTCGTGAATTTCGCCCGCACCGGCAACCCGAGCATCGAAGGACTTGACATTCCGGAGTATGACAAGACCGACAGAAGCACCATCATCGTCGGACGCAACGCTGAGATTTATGTCGAGAATAACCCGCTTCCGAAAGAGACGGAACTGCTTCTGCCGACGTATTACGACTTTTTCCTGAAGAAATAATCAAGGTGACTACTACAAACTGAATAATATGAAAAAATCCGTCTTGCGAAAGTGAGGCGGTTTTTTTTGTGGCGAGATTTGAAAATAAGTGTTATTTTTGCAGCGGTTAGAACATATAGACGATGAAAAACATAGAGAACAACGTGCTTTCGCCTTACCAGATGCAAATTCTTGAATTGCTTTCGAAGGTGGATTCACAAGAAGAGATGAACGACATCCGCCTATTGCTGGCGCATTATTTCGCCGAAAAAGCCCAAAAGGAAATAGACAAGATGTGGGATGAAGGCATTATAAACGACGAAGTTATTGAAGGCTGGAAGCATGAACACATGAGAACACCATATCGCAGATGATAAATGTCGTTTTAGATACAAATTGCCTTTTAATGTCCTTGTCAAGTAAGGGACGATATTTTTCTGTTTGGAGAGACCTCTTGGCAGGAAAATATGTTTTGTGCCTTACGAATGAGATTTTGACGGAATACGAAGAAATCCTGACGCAGAAAATCGGGAAAAATGTAGCTGGCAATATCATTTCCGCTATAATGAATTTGCCAAATGTAAAGAAAGTGGATGTGTATTTTCATTTCCTTCTTATAAAGTCTGATCCTGATGATGATAAGTTTGTGGATTGCGCCATTAAAGCCAATGCAAAATATATCGTATCAGAAGATCGTCATTATGATGTGTTGAGAGAAATATCTTTCCCAAAAGTTGATGTGATTGGTATTGATGAGTTTATCGTGGATTTAATGGTGATGTAGATGGAATATCTGAGCAACCTGATTTGGGGCAAACATGCCGATTTAAGTTTCCCCGTTGAAGCTCTGTATGAAGGAAATTTGGAATTATGTTGTAATTAGTTATATAAAATATTGTAAATCAAAAAATATAAACTATAGAAATAAAATAATCATATTGAGCTTTGCGCTCTTATTCTCAATCCGTAAAATCTGGTAAATTTTCGACACGAGAGTAAGCAAGCGAAAAGTTCGCGTTTTTAGGCGTGAACTATTTCGTGCTTATTAGTGTCAACGGTTTACCAGAGCCTTCGGATTTGATAAGCAGCCAATGAAAGGTTCACGCTTTTTCATTGTCGGCGCAAGGACGACCAAACAAACGTGTCGGCAATGAAAGGCAGCTATAATCTTCATATCGGCAAGATGATTCGCGACAAGCTTCGCGAGCAGGGACGTACTGCCGTCTGGCTCGCCGCACAGATTCCATGCACGACAAACAACATTCACAAAATATTCCAGAAAAAATCCATCGACCTTGCCCTTCTGTGGCGTATCTCCGTGATTTTGGACTACAACTTTTTTGAAGATATTCGGTGATACAATCCGTTTTGGAGTGTGAATACAATCTGTTTTGGATAGTTATGTTATGATTGTCAATATGTCAAATGTTGTACCTTTGTAGAGGTTAAACATTAATAATTTATCAATTTTAAAACTGATGGCCCGACAGGATATAACAGGGGAAAAATCAAATGAAAAAATTATTACTCATTTTGGGTGTGTGTCTGGTAGCATTCAGCAACTGCAAAAAGGACGATGAAGAGGCAACTCCGAAAGCGTCATTCAGTCCTTCACTGACAAGTGTCTCTATTAACGAAACCATTTATTTTACAAACCAATCAAAAGATGCCGATCATTATCACTGGGATTTCGGCGACGGTAAAACCAGCAGCGAAAATTCTCCGTCGCACTCATATTCGTCGGCAGGTAACTATACCGTAACTCTGACGGCTTATTCAAAGAGCGAAGGGAAAAAAGACACTTTTACCAGCTCAATAAATGTAAAAGGCGTAGGTGACATTATGTTTTGGACTGACGAAAGCACCATATATAACATTACGGTTAAACTTAACGGTTTAAGCAAGATAATAACGTCATACTATTACTATACGCCTTCTTGCGGTTCTTCGGGATGTGCCACTTTTTACGACTTGGCTGAGGGAACCTACAGTTACTCTGCTGAAAATCTGCTGTACACGTGGTCTGGGACTGTGACAGTAGAAGACGGAGTTTGTTCGAGATGGTTGCTTTATAGCGGCAAAGCCGAAAAGAAAGCCAACCCTGACGGACAATCAGCCGAGAAACTTACCCTTGGTTTAGATTTAGATGAAGAATAGTCAAGATAATAAGAAATATTGTTATGATGAAAATCACTAAAATGAGAAAAATTATTGTTTTGGCTGTACTCATGATTCTCGCACCGGTGTTAAGCCAAGCGCAGGTATCACGATCGGCCAACTATGGATTATACAGCAAAGAACTAAAGAAGGCTGTGAAAAAATCTCAAAACCTACAACGCAACTGCAACAGTGACAAGAAAGAAGCCAAAGCGGTGAATGCCCTTATTGCCGTTTCAGAAAAGCATCCGGAAGAAGATGGATTGTGTTGTCTTTATTTGGCTGACTATTATATGTATAATAGTAATGTTAAGAATTTTGACACGGCATTCTACTATTATACAAGAGCCTGCAACAACATTCCCGAACAGTTCGATTTTGAGAAAAACAACGCCTACAATAATCTGGGTGCATGCTATCTTTATATGGACAGCATTGACAAGGCGTACTCTTACATACGATTGGCCGCGGAGAGGGACTCAATCTATTATAATGGACTCGCCAGCTTGAGCCTGTATGGAGGCCCCGACTATTTCGACCCTGTGCGTGCTGTTGATTACGCCTCGATATCCATGGAATGTGGTCTTCAAAACGACATGTTCCCATTCATCTATTGTGCCAAATATATTGTTGATGCTATCAGTGACGGCACTTTCGATAAGGAAGCCTTTGAAATGTTCCGTGTAGGAGTCATGAAAACGAACTCCGACTCTGACCCGACAGTCGGCGGTGCCTATATACGTGCAGCTGCGCAACGTAACTTTTTCCCTGCCGTGTATGAGTACGGAAATTTCCTCCTTACCGGCAAAATCCCAAGCAGCAAGACCATGGAGGAACGTTGCGATACGGTTAAGAAGATGATTGAACCACTGTTGGCAGCCGATTACCCTCCTGCGTTTCATCTTCAGGCAATGGCATGTCAGTATAGCCATCTCACCATGGGAGGCATGTTGGTATCTGCCGAAGGATTTAAAGAAGCATATCCTTATGTTGAAAGGGCTTGCGGACTCGGATACCCTCCTCTGATAGCTGAAAAAGGCCGTTATTACCAATATAACTTTGGGAAAATATGTGGTGTGGACTATGAAATGGCTGCTAAATATTATAACACTGCCGCAAGCGAGGGCTACTATATGGCTAATATCTACCTGAAAAACATGGAAGCCAGTCAACAATTAAGGTCGTCTGTCAAAGAATTGATTTCCTTAACGGCGTCACTTACTCAGGACATAAAAGCGTTAAAAAACAAAGCACGTGAAGACAAATTCGTCCAGAAATGTGAGCAACAGGGTGTCGTGTCTTCAGGGATGCCACAAAAGAGCAAGGCTGGTCACAGCGAAACCTCTGTTAAGGATAAAAAGAATATACCTTCAACGGCTGATATGATACAATGGAGGCAGTTGAAAAAAGTATATGATGATTATGCCAAAATGCTGATTAGAATGAATACTGGATTGGATTATTATTCGGATGTTATGCGTAAAGATATTCAGTTTTCAATGCGTCAGATACGTACTGACTGGGAATCAAGAGGTTATGATAGTTCCGTTCGTATTAATAAATCCAACTGGGAGACATGGGACGGTACATGCGAGACATATAAGAAATATTAGGACGCAATTGTGGTCATGTATTAATAGTGTCCATCAAACATTCTGACGATTAAAACTTGAATGTTTCAAGGTATTGGTAATAAAGTATAACAAGTAATTTAACCTAACAAAAGCCGATGGGTCTGATGGTTAATAACGAGACAGAAAAATCATGAAAAAAATCATTTTTGGTACATTGTTGACGTTGGGAGTGGCTTTTATTCTCTCATCCTGTAACAAATCTTCATCAGAAAAAAAAGGTGATGTCATGTTCTGGACCAGAGAAAATACACAGATTATTACTGTGACATTCAGAAATTCAAGCAGAACAATTTCAACGCGCTATACATCTTCAACACCGGATTGCGGCTATTCGGGCTGCGCGACATATAACGATGTTCCAACGGGTACATATTCGTATCATGCTGAAAATCTGTACTATTATTGGGACGGTTCTGTTACGGTGAGGAAAGATGAATGTACGAAAATGCAGCTTTCTATATACAAAGCTGTGAAAAAATCGGAACCATCCGGAGATAATGCCTCGTTAGAATGCTTTGAAGAAGAGGATTTTTACGAAGAGTAAGAAATAAAAACAGCTTCTAAGTTAAGGAGATTTTTATTGCAGTCCGATAAAACTCTTTTTGAAGGCTAAAAATAAGGGCTGATTTCCGTTAAAGCGAACCCCGAAAGTTGAACAAGAAACTTTCGGGGTTCACGGCATTTATGGCATCCGTTAACTTTCTGCTCTCAATATTTTTTTTATCAAAATCGCAATTTTATTTCCAAAATGATGTATTTTTGCATCAAAATGGAAATGAAATGAATAATTTCGAAATTGAATATTTCAACAAAGAAAGTTATTCAACGATAACTTTCTTTGTTGAAATTTCGTTTTCGCCAATCATCTTCACGAAATAAAGACCTTTCGCCATCTGGCTCATGTCGATATTTGTAATACAATTGACTTCACGGCTCGCCACGCATCTTCCGGCAAGGTCGAAAATCTCCAAAAACTGATATTCTGACGCCTCAATTGTCATGATACCTTTGACAGGATTAGGATAGATGTTAACGTCGTCAACGATATTCTCCTCCACGCCTGTGCCAATCTCTTTATAATCATAGTAATAGTCGCAGATGTAAGTGAGATGACCGCTGTCATCAAGAGTCCAGAATTTTTCTTTCGTTCTGGCATTGACGGTCCTTTCAGGGTTGGGCGACTCGCCTTCAGGGTTCACAAAAACAGCGACGTTGGCAAAAAGAATATTCATATCATATTCATATTCATGACGTTCGATGACAGACCCTGATTGGTCGAGGTTTTCCTCAACAGTGATGTTGTTGTTTTCATCGCGGGTGTAAACGACATGTGTGCTTAAAATCCATCCGCTATAGTAATAGTAACTCGTCTTCTCGATGAGGAAACCATCAGCATTGTAAGAATATTCAACCTTGTTTGACGGCTCAAATTCACCGCTGAAACCTTCCATATAGCTAATCAGAAACGTGCAGTTGTTATTCTCGTCGTATGTGTAGTCGGCTGTTTCAAAAAGCCCCCAAGTGCCGAGATACATGTCGTGGTGAACGAGATTCCCGTTCTCGTCATATTGATAATTGTACGTGCCGCCATGTTCGAAACTGCCGCCGAAATTGTTGTAGTTGTCTCTCGTAAGACGTTGATTCAGTTCGTTATACGTATATTCAACGTAGTTTGCATAGATCCAACTGTTATTCAAAATCTGATGGCATGACAGTTTTGTGACATTGCCGTTTGCATCATATTCGAGACTATCGCGGACGGTGATCGGCTCCCCGACATTGTCAATCCAATAATCGGCGATGAGTCTGTAGTTTTCATCGTAGGAAAACTCCTTCGATTCCATCATGTCATCAGAATACCATGAATCGAGATAATGTGTATAATTCTGTGAAAATGAAACCGTTGCGGTCATAATCACCATCAAGGCAAATAATATTTTCTTCATATTGATTATTTTACGATTATTTTCTTTGTCTCACAACCATTGGCTGTGCTTATGCGAACGATGTACATTCCGGTCTGGTCGATATGGAGGCTTTGTCGTCCTTCGACTTTGACCAATGACATATAATGCTGTCCCAACGAATTGTAAATATCAACGTCGGAAGTCTCTGCGAGGTCGAGGGTGAAGTCTCCGTTTGACGGATTCGGATAAATGGCCGTCTTTTCGTTTTCAATATCATTGCCTAAGCCCACGATAACGACATCCGGAGGGAAGACGATGAAGTCAACCCATGCGCAGTCCTGACCTTCTGCAACTCCGGCGTCTTTTGCATATTCCCATCTGAGCTGGTGTTGTCCTGCGGGAAGGACGAATGTTGCTCTTGTCCAGCCTTGCTCTCCCGACCATCTGTCCAAAAGTTCGTCATCAAGGTAGAAGTTGAGCCAGTCGAAAGAATGTTCTGAAGATACTTTGTAATAAAAACTGAACTCGTTCTCGCATTCCACGGTGTAATCCAGCCACAGCGAGGAACTCATATAGTCGTAAAGTACCGGCGATTTGGCGCAATACGTTCCTTCGAAGGCGTTTTGTGCCGTGATGAACCAAGGCTGTCCGCTGTTCGTCTGCCAATCGTATTTCGAGAAGTCGCCGGTTTCGAAGTCTTCTACATCGCAGCCCGCATTCACGAAATAGTTGTCATACGCGACGTATTGTCCTGAAAACACGCACAATGTCATTCCGAAGGCGGTCGGAACAGTTATCGTTTCGCCGATATGGAGTGTGACATCGATTTGTTGTGAGTCGCCGGCTGTCAGGTCGCCGATTTCGAAGGCGCTTTGTTCGAAGCTTATTTCCGGTGACGGGCAGGAGATGCCGAAATGTGTGTCGGGGGCGAGACTGCTGCCGATGTTCTTCACTGTGATATGCAGAGCGATGGTCTCACCGAAGTCGGCAATGCCGTTGCCGTTACCTTCAATTTCTTCAAGAGCGATGTCTGTCACTGTAAAATTCGGTGCGTGAACGGGAATCTTGAAGTCACTGACCCAAGTGTCTGTTCCGTCGGTGCAGCTCAATGTCAAAGTCACTTCAGTTAAGTCTGGAACGTTGTCGCCTACATGAATCTCGAAGGCGTTGTCCAAAGTGATGTAGTCGAAGCCGTTCAAACTCGTGAAAGCCGCCTCGCCTTGTGTCACGGTGATGTAGTCGTTGTTGCTTATCAAAGTGGCGGTGACGTTGTTGGCCGTCATATTTCCGACGTTGCGGAACGTCATGTTGAGAGTCTGACTTTCGTTGAAATCGACTTGTCCGTCTTCATCGTTGATTTCGTAGTTGTCGTAGATGACGAAGGCGCAGTTGTCGTCGGGGAACGTCATGTTGAAGCTTTGCGGCCAGCCGTTCATTCCGGAGACGACGAGAGTCAGTGTTTCGCCGTTGTTAACCGGATAAATCGCGATGTCGGCGTGTCCTTCTTCGTCTGTCGTGGCAAGGCCGATGAGTTCGTCTCCGTTGAAGAGGCTGCATCTGAAGTTTAACATTCCGTTGCCGTTTTCGTCTTTAACATCGACAGGAATGTTTCTTGCGCCTAACTGCAGTACTTCAGGATAAGTGACGGAAGGCGTGAAAGGTTTGTCGAACCAGACAGATACGTTGCCGTCGCCTAAAGCGTTGAGTGCGTACATCGACCAGCGCATTGTGCCGCTTTCGCCGTACATCGTGATGAATGGTGCGGTCTGTATCTTGCTTTCTTTGAAGGCCTTAGCGAGTTCCGGTATGCGTTCGTGACAGTATGCGTCAACGAGTTCGCGGTTGTAGTGTGCTGATGGGCCGTCGCCGGCGGTGCTGTACCAGCCGTAACGCGAGTTGCCAGTCACCGCGAGAACGCCGGTTGGGTTAAGTACCAGCCTTTCGAGGATGCAGTCTTCGGGGAAGTCGCCGCAGTCGCAGCCCTGGCTTTGGAAGATGGTAAAGTTATGGTCAACGCCGTTAGCACCAGCAAAGAAATTCGGCGTGATGTCCCAGTTATACCAACCGGACACATAATATATATTGGCATGTCCTAAGTGGTTGACGTATTGCGTTCCTTGTCGTATAGCATCGCGCAATTCGTATGGATCCCAATAATGTGTCGGCGTTTCATAAACACGGTTTATATCGTAGATGTCTTCATCGTAACCGTATGTGGTGTAGCCGTTGAATGTGACTTCGCCGACGAGCCGCTCAAGGTCGCTCGATGCGTAATAGCCGTCGCCGAGATGTTCACCTGCGAATGTCGTCTTACGGAACTCGCCTAAAACGGGGCTGTCGAGATAACTGTGTGTCTTCGAGAGAATCGTCGTCAATTCGGATGTGTTAGTGAATGGCATACGCGAGACGGCTATTTCCGGGAGAAGATCATCTTCGCCAATTTCGCCCCAAAGATAGTTGTTGTTATCGTTCCAAGTGCCGTCCAATGCTGCATAATAAAGGTCTGCCGGAACGTTGTCTTCATATCCTTCTTGTGCGAAACACCAAAGGCTGCGGTACGGCACGAGGTTCACGTCTCCGCCTAATACAACCATCTCAATACCATTCTCCTCGTACTCATGAATGATGTAGTTGCGTATCTTTTCCTGATTGTCACGACCGCTCGTTGATGAATAAATCCCTTCGACCGGAGCCACACGGACGCGAAGTCCGCGAGAAACATACTGGTCGATATAGCTGTCGAAAGAACCAGCGTATGATGTCGGCGTTATAACAAGCACTTCGTATGTCGGAAGGACGTTGTCGCGGCGTTGATAGGTGGCCAAAACGTCATCATTTTGAGCTAACTTGCTCATCGACTTCTTGTTTTCGGGACGGAGCCAGAGTTTGCGGCTTTGGTCGGCGCGGCTTGCGACAGTCTCGACGGCGACTTTCACGGTGCGTGCGTATGAAACGGTCTTCGTAGCCGCAACGTAACGCATAGGTGTGAAGCCGCTGAACGCGAAACCTACACCGTTGAGATAGTGCGTCTTAACATCGCTGCTGACTCTTGTCGGGAAAGGCTCCGCCGAACGATACGACTCTTCGTTTTTCATAAATTCAAACGGTCCTTCGGCTGAAATAGGACGATCGGGTTGAACTGGATAAAGGTTGTATTTTCCGTCCAATTCGACGAAATCCGAAAATTCAATGCGAATCGACTTCGCCTCCATACCCTGAGGCAGCATGAGACTCACGTGTTGCCACGGCAGAATAGGCGTTCCGATGTCACCCGTCGGACGGCATCCTTCGAAGTTGAGAATCTGATATTCGTCAATGTTTTTTGAAGACGGATTTCCGAAATGATAGGTGTGCTCAATGACTTGTGCGGATACTGAAATGGCTGCAACCGCGAGCAATAACAACAAACTTAGCTTTTTCATTATTTTAATAATAAGGTTTTACAGTTTTTAATCGGATGCAAAATTACGCTTTTTCTTTTTTTGGCAATTGATTTTTTTTTGACGATTTGACAATCAATTGGACGATTGGACGATTGGACGATTGGACTCTTTGACAATTTGACTTTAAGCATTACGCATTACGCATTAAACATTAAACATTACGCATTACGCATTAAACCTTAATATCGTAACCATCCCAACTTCTTTTTTTTCTTATCGATTTTTTCTTTACCTTTGTGTCAGAAAAAAAAGTTTAACTAAAATTAAGTATTATGAATTTATTATCCATTCAAACGCTTTGGCAGACGCTTTGGCAGAACCACGCAACGTGGATTATCTTTGCCATTATTTTGATTGTGGTGATTCCGTTCCTGTTTTTCTATCTGAAAAAGGCGAAGAACGAGCACCCCAAAGGACTGATTGCCGCCGCGTTGAGCAACATGGGCGAGCGTTTCGGTTATTACATCATGAACGCCATCCTTCTGTTGTTTATCGTGTCGAAGTTTGGCTTGTCGGATGAGACGGCCGGCATCATCTATTCGGTGTTTTATTTTGGAATATACGTCCTGAGTTTGGTGGGCGGTATCATTGCCGACCGCACGCAAAACTATCACCGCACTATTCAATGGGGCTTGATTATCATGGCTGTTGGTTATGTCGGTATGGCTATTCCGTTGTTCAGCAGAGGTACTGACGGTATTATCGCCGACGGCAACGGCGCATGGTGGGGCATCCTCATCATGACCTGCTTCGCGTTGTTATGCATCGCTTTCGGTAACGGTTTGTTCAAAGGCAACCTTCAGGCCCTCGTCGGTCAGATGTATGATAATTTTGAAGCCGAAGCTGCCAAGAAGAGTCCCGAAGCTCTTGCAGAGGCGAAGGATAAACGTGACAGCGGTTTCCAGATTTTCTACGTGTTCATCAACATCGGCGGCGTGATAGCTCCTTTTGTAGCCCCGCTTCTGAGAGAATGGTGGCTGAAGGCTCACAACTTTATCTACAATGCCGATATGTCGGGTTTGTGCCATCAGTATCTCGCCAATGGCGAAATAACTGAAAAGTTCACCGAGACCATCGGAAAATCTGTCGCCGACGGCGTTATCCCGACGGATATGACGCAGTTCTGCTCCGACTACATCCTCACCTTCAACCAGGGCGTCCACTTCTCGTTCATCGTGTCGGTCGTGGCTATGATGATTTCGCTCGTGATTTTCTTCAGTCAGAAGAAACGCTTCCCGCAGCCGAGCAAGAAGACTGCAGCCGAAGTTGTTGATTATTCCGCAGAAGAAAAACTCGCTATGGCGAAGGAGATAAAACAGCGTATGGTTGCTCTGTTTGCTGTGTTGGGTATCGCTATCTTCTTCTGGCTCTCATTCCATCAGAACGGACAGTCTCTGTCGGTTTTTGCCCGCGACTTCGTCAACTCCGACCAAATCGCGCCTGAGATTTGGCAGGCTCTGAATCCTCTGTTCGTCATCATCCTGACGCCGTTGGTCATGGGAATTTTCGCGATGTTGGCTCGTAAGGGCAAACCTGTTTCAACGCCTCGCAAGATAGCCCTCGGTATGGGTATCGCGGGTTGCGCATATCTCTTCCTGATGATATTCTCCATCGTGAAGAACTATCCTTCAGGTGACGAGTTCCGTATCATGGACGCCGCCCAAATGCTTGCCGCCGGTCTCGCTAAAGCCGCTCCGTGGGTGATGGTCGTCACTTATTTCTTCCTGACTGTGGCTGAATTGTTCATCTCACCGCTTGGTCTGTCGTTCGTCTCAAAGGTGGCTCCGCGTAACATGGTCGGTCTCTGCCAGGGATTGTGGCTCGGTGCGACGGCAATAGGCAACCTCTTCATCTTCGTCGGCCCGATAATGCTCAACGCATGGCCGATCTGGGAGTGCTGGGGAGTATTCCTCGCCATCTGCTTCGTGTCGATGATCGTCATGTTCGGTATGGTGAAATGGCTTGAAAAAGTTACGAAATAAATAATGCTTTTTTCATAAATAATGAAGAAGGTCGTTCGAAAGGACGACCTTTTTCTGTATTTTTGTCCTTTAAAATTCATTTATCATGTTTAAAGGACAACCCAAAGGTCTGTATGCCCTCGCCTTGGCCAACACGGGCGAGCGTTTCGGTTATTACACGATGTTGGCAATCTTCTTGCTTTTCCTTCAGGCGAAATTCGGTTTTGAGGCAAAAGTCGCCGGACAATTTTACGCCATCTTCCTCGCCGCCGTCTATTTTATGCCGGTTTTGGGCGGTTGGCTTGCCGACAGAATCGGTTTCGGCAAATGCGTCGTCACGGGTATCTGCGTGATGTTCATCGGTTACGTATGTCTTGCCATTCCCACAGATGCTTTCGCGACACGCGGCCTCGCACTGACCCTTATGATTGCCGCATTGCTGCTTATCGCCGTCGGAACGGGTCTCTTCAAAGGTAATTTGCAGGTCATGACGGGAAACCTCTACGACGAGAGCCGTTATTCTTCAAAACGCGACTCCGGATTCAGCCTTTTCTACATGGCCATCAATCTCGGTTCGATGTTTGCCCCGACAGCTGCTACGGCATTGACTAACAGTCATCTCGGAAAAGTGGGCTTGGTGTATAAGGCCGATATACCGGCTTTGGCTCATCAGTTCCTGAACGGTACGATAACGCCCGAAAACACCGACAGACTTCAGTCACTGATGGCAATGATGCCCGGCGGAGACATCGCATCGATGAATATGACGGATTTCTGCCATTTCTACATCAATCATCTCTCAACGGCTTACAATCTCGGCTTTGCCGTCGCATGTGTCTCGCTGATTCTCTCCATCACGATTTATTTTGTGTTCCGCCCGTGGTTCAGACATACAGATGTCAATGCGAAACAGGCAGCTGCATCAAATGAAAAAACGGTGGTTCTCACTCCGAAGCAGGAGAAAGACAGAATCGTCGCCCTCGTCTTCGTTTTTGCCGTCGTCATCTTCTTCTGGATGGCCTTCCATCAAAACGGCTCCTCGCTGACTTATTTCGCCCGCGACTACACTCAGGACACGGTCACAGGCTGGTCGCGAATAGGCTTCAATATCTGGGCTTTGGCTCTTATCGCGGCATCTGTCTATACTTTGTTTGGCACCTTCCAATCGGAGACGAAGAAGGCGAGAACCATCTGCGGCGTTGTGACAGCGGCGTTGTGGTGCGGCGCATTTGCACTTTATAACAATATGCTGCCCGTCGTCAACATTCTACCTCAGGAGTTTCAGCAGTTCAATCCGTTCTTTGTCGTTGCCTTGACTCCCGTTTCGATGGCTTTGTTCGGCGCGTTGGCAAAGAAAGGCAAGGAACCGTCGGCTCCGAGGAAGATAGGTCTCGGTATGTTTGTCGCCGCCATCGGTTATCTGATTATGCTGATGGCCTCCAACGGACAGCCGGCTCCGTCGGTACTTAACGGAACAGTCTCTCCCGACCCCGTCGTCCCGACTTACCTGATGAGTACTTATCTTGTGCTTACCTTCGCTGAACTTTTACTCAGCCCGATGGGAATTTCTTTTGTCTCGAAGGTCGCCCCGCCGCGCTTCAAAGGCCTGATGATGGGACTGTGGTTCGCTGCCACGGCAATAGGAAACTATCTGAGTTCTATTCCCTCAATGCTTTGGGATAACGTGCCGCTATGGGTCAACTGGACTATACTGATGGCACTCTGCGTCATCTCAGGCGTCGTTATGTTCTCCATGATGAAGAAACTCGAAGCTACAACTGCGGAATAAAAATGTTTTCATTTTGTCAATGACATTTTTTGTAAATTTGTACAATTAACATCTAAAACTTATTCATTATGAGAACAAACAGAGGTCTTGTCAAAATGATTTTATTGAGCATGATTACCTTCGGGATTTATCCGTTGGTGGTTTATTCGCACATCTCGGAAGAGATAAACGTTATCGCTACGCCACACGACGGTCGGCGTACCATGCATTTCTGCCTGTTATTCTTCATCTTTTCATGGCTGACTTTAGGCATCGCGACATTTGTGTGGTGGCACCGCATCTGCGACAGAATCGGCAACGAGTTGAAAAGAAGAAATCTGCCATATTCTTTCGGAGCTTCGACATTTTGGCTTTGGAATATTCTCGGCAGCCTGATTTTTATCGGTCCTTTCGTGTTCATTCACAAGCACATGAAGGCTATGAATTATCTCAACGGCGACTGGAATGCTGGATTTAGATAGAAGAAATTCTGTAAATTATGAGGAGGCGTGTTGCATCAGACGACGCGCCTCTTTATTTTTTTCACGATGAGATAAACCATCGGTGTCCCGACTCCGATTTCAATTACCGTCTTCGCAATGAAGTTCACGGCTACGATGAGAACTATATCGTGCCATGTGACGATGCCGGCAAAAGCTACAAGTGCGAAAGGTATCGTGTCGAAAAGCAGTCCCGTGACGGATGAAGTTATCGCGCGAAGCCATAGATGCTTTCCGTTGGTCAGTCTTCTTATCATATTGAATATCTGTGCGTTCAATAAGGCTCCGATTAAAAATCCCGTTATAGAGCCAAGCACTATGCGGGGCGCGAAACCGAAAACGGCCTCGTACGCTTCCGCCGTCGAATCCATATATTCCGGATGGGGAAGTATGATGGCGACACAACACAGCCCGACAAATAAAACGTTGCAAATGAATGCCGTGATGATGACGTGACGCGACACTTTGAGACCCCATAACTCGTTTATCGCATCGCCAATGACATAGATGAACGGGAAGACGAGTGTCCCCGCATCAACACAAAACAAACTGCCGACTTTGAATATTCTGACCGACATCATGTTCGCCGTGATATACATCGTGACGTATAAGGCCGCAGCGACAAGCAGATATTTCACATTTCGGTTTTTTAAAGGGTTTTCCGATACCTTGTCCATAAAATTATTTTTATAACGCGCTGCAAAGATAGGAAAAATGCAGAGACACGGCTGTCATCCGTTTATACTTTATGTTTTTTATTTGAGTCTGAAATATGCTGAAAGACAAAATGTTAACCCATTTCATCATGGTTTGGGCAATACCTATTAAAAAAAATTAACATTTTTTATTTGCGTTTGCGTTTCTTTATGTAGTATTTTTGCACCCGAAAAATAAAAATCTGATGGTTAAGAATCTTGTGATAGTTGAGTCTCCTGCGAAGGCAAAGACGATAGAGGGCTTCCTTGGCAAGGACTTCACTGTGAAATCGAGTTACGGACACGTCCGCGATTTGAGCAAATCGAAAATAAGTCTTGATATAGATAACGGCTTCGAGCCTGAATATGAGATACCTTCCGACAAGAAGAAACTCGTTGAAGAGTTGAAGAAACTCGCCAAAGGCGCCGAGATGGTCTGGCTTGCATCCGATGAAGACCGCGAAGGAGAATCCATTTCGTGGCATCTTTTTGAGACGCTTGGTCTGAAGAAAGATAACTACCAACGTATTGTGTTTCATGAGATTACGAAGCAGGCGATTCTTCACGCCATTGAGACGCCGCGTAAAATCGACCTTGATCTCGTCGCAGCACAGCAGGCACGTCGCGTTCTCGACCGCATCGTTGGTTATGAGTTGTCGCCGCTTCTCTGGAAGAAAGTCAAGCCGGCCTTGTCTGCCGGTCGCGTGCAGTCTGTTGCCGTCCGCCTCATCGTCGAACGCGAGGAAGAAATCAACAACTTCGCGACATCAAGCAGTTTCCGTATAACTGCTGTGTTCACATTCAACCGAGACGGTCAGGATTATACTATCAACGCCGAACTTCCTCATCGTTTCGACAGTGAGGACGAAGCGCGTCTATTCCTTGAAAACTGCAAAAAATCGCATTTTGCAATCAAAGATATTGAAAAGAAGCCTCTCGCCAAATATCCGGCACCGCCGTTCACCACATCGACGCTGCAGCAGGAGGCGGGACGCAAACTCGGCTTCTCGGTGAGCAACACAATGCGTGTGGCACAGTTACTCTACGAATCGGGAAAGATAACTTATATGCGTACCGATTCCGTGAATCTCTCGCAGCTCGCTATCGGAATGGCAAAGAAGGAGATAACGGAACTATACGGCCCGGAATACGTCAAGACACGCCAATATACGACCAAGTCGAAAGGCGCACAGGAGGCTCACGAGGCTATCCGTCCGACATATCTCAATCAGCAGACGATAAGCGGAACTGCCGACGAGCGCCGACTCTACGAACTCATCTGGAAACGTACTATCGCCTCGCAGATGGCAGAGGCCAATATTGAAAAAACCAACGTAATCATTGATGTTGACAATAACGACAAAGATTTTGTGGCAACAGGCGAGACAGTTCTTTTTGACGGCTTCCTGAAAGTTTATATCGAGAGTGTCGATGATGCCGACAACGACAACGATAACGGCATTCTCCCTCCGATTGAACCGGGTCAGACTCTCGAACTTGATAAGATGGAGGCGACACAGCGTTTTGCACGCCAGCCTTTCAGATATACCGAGGCCAGTCTCGTGAAGAAAATGGAAGAACTCGGCATCGGACGTCCTTCAACATACGCTCCGACGATTTCAACGATTCAGAAGAGGGAATATGTTGAGAAAAAAGACATCAAAGGCACAACGAGGGAATATAAAGTCATGACCCTCAAAAAAGGCAGGCTGTCCGAGAAAAACGGCAAGGAAAATGTCGGTTTTGAAAAGGGCAAACTCGTCCCGACGGACATCGGGACATTGGTAAACAAGTTCCTCGTCCAGTATTTTGACACCATCGTCGATTATAACTTCACGGCAAACGTCGAGAAGGAATTTGATAAGATTGCAGAAGGCCAGCGCAAATGGAACGCCATGATTGACGACTTCTACAAGACTTTCCATAAGAGAATCACCGACACCTCCGACAACGGCGGCAAGTTCAGTGGTGAACGCTGTCTCGGTGTTGACCCCGCTTCGGGCAAAAAAGTATTTGTCAAAATAGGACGTTTCGGCCCTGTGGCTCAGATTGGCGAGACCGAATCTGATGAGAAACCGCGTTTTGCAGGACTACGTAAAGACCAACATATCGAGACAGTCACCCTTGATGACGTTCTCGGACTCTTTGCCTTCCCGCGTGAACTCGGAATGTTTGAAGGTTCCGACGTGCAGGTCGCGATAGGTCGTTTTGGCCCATACATCAAGCATAAGAGCCTGTTTGTGAGCATTCCTAAGACCGACAGCCCGTCGGAGATAAGCCTCGAACATGCGATAGAACTCATAGAAGCCAAACGCAACGCCGAAGTCAATAAAACCATAGCGGTCTTCAAAGATGATATGAAAGTTCTTCGCGGACGTTTCGGCATTTATGTCTCCTATAAAAATGCTAATTACAAGATTCCCAAGACTTACGACTCCGAACATCTGACGTATGAGGACTGCCTGAAGATTGTCGCTGACCCCGAAAACGCCTCCAAAGGACGTAGGTCGAGTGCGGCTGCAGCGAAAACTGCATCGAAAACAAAGTCGTCTGCAAAGAAAAAATGATATAACCAAAAGGAAAGACACAAATGGAAGAAGAATCCCCGATGCGCCGTCGCGACCGCATAAAACAGGGTTTCAGCAAACTTCTCAAGGAGGATAAGCTGAAAGCCGTGGCCGAGTGTATTGAGAATCCTGGTGAATTCGTGAGCCTGCTCAAGAGTTTTTGGTTTAACGACACGAAACGTCAAAAGACTTTCGACGAGTTCAGCGAAAACACAATCTCCAATTTTCCAATTCCTTACGGCATATCGCCAAACGTACTGATAAACAACCGCAACTATGTCGTCCCGATGGTCATTGAGGAGAGTTCCGTTGTTGCGGCGGCTTCTGCGGCTGTCAAATTCTGGGGCGTCAGGGGCGGTTTTCACACCGAAGTTATTGATACTAAGAAGATAGGACAGGTTCATTTTTGTTGGAAGGGTGAGCCCGCCGCGCTGCGTGAGATGATGCCCATGATAAAGGACAGACTCTTACGCGACACCGCCGGCCTTACCAAGAAGATGGAGCAGCGCGGCGGCGGAGTTCATGATATAGAACTTGTTGATTTTCATAATGAAATACCAGATTATTATCAACTGCGCGTCTCCTTCTACACTTGCGACTCTATGGGCGCCAACTTCATAAATTCCTGCCTCGAAGCCTTCGCCGACAGCCTCCGCGATATGTTTTCAGACAACATCGAAATCGTGATGAGCATTCTGTCGAACTATACTCCCGAATGCCGCGTGAAAGTCTGGGTTGAATGCCCTGTCGAACAACTTGACGGAATAGACGAACATCTTGACGGTCAGGCTTTTGCAGTCAAATTTAAGAAAGCCGTTGATATTGCACATATTGACACTTACCGCGCCGTGACGCACAACAAAGGCATCTACAACGGTATCGACGCCGTCGTGATTGCAACTGGAAACGACTTCCGTGCAGTCGAAGCAGCGGGACATTCATACGCCGCCCGCAACGGACACTACGAAAGCCTCTCAACAGCGGAGATAAAAGACGGCATTTTCAGTTTCGCAGTGGAAGTCCCAATGGCCCTCGGAACCGTCGGAGGATTGACGAGCCTGCATCCTTTGGCAAAAGAATCACTCGAACTTTTGGGCAACCCTACCGCCCCGGAACTTATGTCAATTGCGGCTACAATGGGACTTGCAAATAATTATTCCGCAGTTAAATCATTGATAACTAAAGGAATACAACAAGGGCACATGAAGATGCACCTGACAAATATCTTAAATTCCCTCGGCGCAACCGATGATGAGAAAATCGCGGCGACAGAGCACTTTAAAAATATCGTCGTGAGTCATTCTGCTGTCGAAGAGTTCCTTAAAAACTTGAAAACCAAATAGTTTGTTGTTAGATGACACAGTTTCGCGGCAACGGTAAGTTTCTCATAACGGGTGAATATTTAGTACTTCTTGGTGCCGAAGCCCTCGCTATGCCGCTTCGTCTCGGACAATCAATGACGGTTGAAAAACTGCCGACAAACAACGGCATTATCCATTGGGACGCCTTTACCCCGAAAGGACTTTGGTTTTCAACGATGCTCAACAAACACGACTTCACCGTCAGAGCCTCCGATGACTTGGACGCGGCGAAAAAACTTTCCGAGATTTTTCAAGTGACAAAAAGTCTTAATCCATTCATTCTTAACGAAAAATGCGACTATTCTTTTACAACACGCCTCGATTTCGACAGGCAATGGGGGCTTGGCAGCAGTTCAACGCTCGTATCGAATCTCGCACAATGGGCCGATGTGAATCCGTATGATGTCTTAAAAGAGACATTCGGTGGCTCCGGATATGATGTCGCATGTGCAACTTGCTCACAACCAATAATTTACAAACTTGAAAACGATGTTCCTAAAGTGAGGAAAGTCGATTTCAGTCCAACTTTTGCAGAAAATCTGTATTTCGTCTATCTCGACAAAAAGCAGATTTCTTCAAGAGAAGTCAATGTTTTTAAGGAGAAGACAAAGACTTATAACTTTGAAAATGAAATTTCCGAAGTTAGTGAGATAACTCGTAAAATATTAACTGTCAATACTTTAAAGGAGTTTCAAGATATTATTGGCGCTCACGAAGGAATCATTTCGAAATGTATTGGGAAAACGCCGTTGAAGACGTTTTTCAATGATTTTGACGGGGCAGTGAAGAGTTTGGGCGCGTGGGGCGGCGACTTCTTCCTTGCTGCGTCGGAAATGCCTTTTGAACGTGTCTCGGAATATTTCCAAACAAAGGGATTGAAGATAGTTTTCAAATTTAATGAGTTGAAAATCAATGATATATAGTTGTCAAAAGTCAAAAGTCGAAAGTCAAAAGTCAAAAGTCGAAAGTCAAAGGTCAAAAGTCGAGGGTCAAAAGTCGAGGGTCAAGGGTTTGAAAAGTTTGAGAGGTTAAGAAGTTCTGACGTTCTGAAGTCAAATCGTCAAAAAGTCAAAAAGTCAAATCGTCAAATCAGTCAAAATGTCAAATTTTTTGAAAAAAGTCAGAATAACGGTGATACGGAAGGCTTGTTACGCCGATTTGTCTGCGAGATACGAAAATCCAATTGAGCACACCTGCGACCTTTGTGAAGGTCAGGTTTTTATATCGGAAGACGGCAGATGTCCAGAAGGATTGTGTGAAAGTGCTTGGCAGTCAATGCGTTCTTTTGTTGAAGCTTTGTCGCGCGGCGAAGGAAACTTTTACGACGGCTGGATGCAGAATCCGTATTCGGCGATGATTTCGTGCAACGACGGCTTCCGTCCGGTGTCGTTTTATTTGGAAACAGTGGAGTAATACTTGCGAAAGGCTTTTCTATCCTTTTATCTGAATCTTAAATCCTTCGTCGATTAATGGTTTTATCAGGTTCTGCATCTCTTCGACGCTGAATTTCCTCAGGTTTTGCGCCGGTGTTGGGCGGTCGATGGTGTAAACCATGATTTCGCGCGGTTTCAGGTCGCGCACTATCGCCATCCAGCCGTCCAAAACATCCTGCGACGACGAGTCGAAATCATCGCTGCGCAGAAACATCGTCTGAAGCACGAAATCGCCGTCGAATTTGCGCAAAGCCTCAACGACACGCCCGACATCATAACCTTTGTGAGGTCTGTTTATCTTGTTAATCAATTCGTTAGTCGGCGCATCGATTTTCATAATCGGGTTGTCTATTTTGCGCAGGGCAGCCAAAACATCCGGACGATGAACTTGCGTCGCATTTGACAAAACCGATACTTTTGCGTTGGGGGCGTACTTGTCGCGCAGGGCGATAACGTCATCGACAATCTGCGGGAAATCAGGATGTATCGTTGATTCGCCGTCACCGGAAAATGTTATCGAATCGACTTTAACATTTTGTTTTTCAAGTTCTTGCAACTTCTTTTCCAAATCATTCCGAACTTTTTCGGCTGAAGGAAGAGTCGTATCGTCAAGGCCGTCTTTGTTCCAGCCGCATTCGCAGTAAATACAGTCGAATGTGCAGAGTTTTCCATTTTCAGGAAGGAGGTTGATGCCTAACGAAACGCCGAGTCTGCGGCTTATAATCGGACCAAAAACAGTTTTTTCACGTAACATTTTTTACAAAATTTAGTTTAATAATTTTTTGACTTGAAATTTATCTTGAATATCAATGCTTTCGTCTTTGGTGAAGGCGATGAAGAAGCCGCCGCCGCCCGACCCCGAAATCTTAATACAGAAACGTCTGTCGTTGCGGGCGGCGGCGAACAACGGCATGATACTCTCCGGAATCATCGGTTTGAGCAGTCGCGTCTGTAAATCCGACAGTTCACCCACAGCCGCGAAAAAAGCGTCCGTATCACTATGAATCGTCGTGTCAATACATTTTTTTACACACGGAACATATTCATTTTCAAATATATTCATGTATTTTGCATCGTTTCTGCATTCCTTGAAATACGATACAAGCGGGCCCGTCGTGCTTTTGATCCCGCTGTCAATCAGAAAAACCTTTATTTCCGGATTGAGAAAATTGTTGTCCAACAACTTAAATCCGTCTTTTGAAATCACAAAAGGTTGTCCGAAATAGCATTGAAGTGGATCGTTGCCGGAACTGCTACTATGAAAACAGTTTTCCATTTTGGCAAAAATCGACTTGAGAACCAATGGATTATGGTTGTTATCCTTTCCGTAATGGTCATAAACGGCGGCCACCAAAGCACCCGAACTGCCAAGTCCGTAACCTGATGGAATATCCGATTTCAAATATAGTCCCGATTTTATATCTTCTTCGAAAGATGATAGTTCCAAAATGTCGTCAAAATCATTTTCCTTCAGATAAGAAAGAAACTTATTGAGGTTTCTGTTAGAGTTAACCATCTTATAATCAGGGTTTTTCGAGCAGAAATCCCATTCAGCCGAAGTGTCGCGGTAAGGCACAAGCAGGGCGTCGGCACCAAAAATCATCGAATATTCTCCGAAGAGAATAACTTTTCCGTTGTATTTTTTTGATTTCATCTTCACTTAAAAATTATTCTACGCTGTCGGAGATGAATGTTCCGTTGTGGCAATACTGCTTTAACTCGTTGATAATGAAATCGTCAACTTCTTTTTGGCAATTTTGTGGGAAAAGGCAGTGCACATTAGGGCCGGCGTCGAGTGTGAAACAGAGCGGAATCTTCGTATCTTGTCTGAAACGTCTTATTTTGTTGATGATTTTCTTTGTGTTTTCTTCCATCAGGACGAAAGGAGGAGTCGATGTCTCCATGAGATGATGAAGTGTAAGTGCTTCATCTTCAGTTATTTTGATAAAATCTTCAATATCGCCGAGTTTGAGCGTAGTAAGAAGTCTTTGAGTATTTTCGCGTGCTTGGGCGTAGCGGGCCTGTGCTTGTGGATGCGTGTCCATCAAGGCATGTCCGGCGCGGCTTGAGACGCTTTTCTCCTTTGAACTCACAATCAGAATCGTGTCGTGGTAGGTTTTGAAAACAGGATGGATGATGTCTTCGATGGAGACGGCGTATTCGTCGGAGCTTCCCTGCACAGTCGGCATCAGGCCCCACAAGGCCATTTTTGGAAAGACGGAACGGGAAGCGGAGCCGGATGCAAGCCGCGCATAATATGAAGCGCGTTGTAAATCAATCGGATGTGAATCGGCTTTGATTGTTCGCTCAATGTCTAAAAGACAAAGGACGAGTGCACTCATCGAAGAGGCCGAAGATGCTATTCCCGACGAATGTGGGAATGAATTACGGCTTTCTATTTCGAGTTCGATATTGTTCAGAAAAGGAAAATCATTTGTCACAGACTGAAAAAACTTGTCGATCTTCAGTTTGAAGGCGGCGTTTTCCTTTCCTTCAAAGAAGAAATTAGATTTATAACAATCTGATTCACAGAATTTTATACTTGTTTCGGTATGGCATTTACTCAGCGTGAAGCTTATTGATGGATTGTTAGGAAGTTGGTTGCCGTGTTTGCCCCAATACTTAACGATGGCGATATTTGACGGGCTTTTGTGACAAACTTTATTCATAAATCAGAATTGAAGTGTTACGGAACACATGATGCTCCATTTATCGATGTCCGGATTATCAAGATAGGTGAAACGTCTTACGTAATCAAGTCGTAATATGCTGAAAATGTTGGCGATACCGAAACTTGCCTCCATATATGGACCGTCGTTGAAGGTGAACATCGTTGGTCGTCCCTTGTCGTCAACGGGGAACGGGAAGATTGTCTTGCCCATATTTTTCGGGTTGTTTTCATCTGAAAGGCCGCCCCATATAGCTTTGAACGTGAAGACCTCGCACATTTTGAAGTTGCCGATGAGCGGTATTCTGTGGAGAATGAAGCCCTTCATGTCGTAAGTCACTTTGACGTCGAAGAAATAGTCGGCGGCGAACTCGTAGTTGTTCATCAAGTTGAACGCGTTGTGGTTGAGGAAGAACGACTGGTTTCCGCTTGGAATATAGAGTAGTGGATAAGGTGCTGTTCCGAAGACTTTTCCTGCGCCGAGGTCGATATTTGCGATGCCGAGTACGCTGAGGAACCATTTCTTGTGAAATGCCGCGGTGAGTTTGTGAAACTCGTAATCTCCGTCGAGAAGAGGCGCGCTGTAGTTATAGCCAAGCGTTATCACCGGTGCGACGGATGTTGCGACACGGACTCTGTTCTGCTGCAGTTGATAGAACTTCTCGTTATGGGCGTATCTGAATGTCATTCCGAAGGTCGTTGTCCTCAGCGGACGATATTCTTTGCCTTCAAAAGTCGTAAAGTTGAGGCCGTCGGATAGAGTCCTCTGTTCGAGATATTCGGCGGAGAAATTAAGTCCGATGCCGTATTTAAATTCGTAGTCGTATTGACCTTTAACTTTGTCAATCAGCACCATTTTATTGGTTTTTCCACGGCTGACAAGTGTGCTGATACGGTCGCCGTCGGAGAAGTCCTGTTCGCCGAATACTTCTCTTCCGGGAGTGAATGTGTTATGTTCCAACGTCAATGTCGCGAGGTTCTGCGGAAATTCCCATTGATGGTGAATCTTGTCGTTGAAGGAATACATTATCTGTCCGCGCCATTTCCATGCTTCGTCTTTGCATCCGTAGGCGATGAATCCGCCCAAGAAGAGATGTTTGTTGAACTTAGTGTTCGTTTTTCCGCCGACGCGGATGCGGAGACCTTCGACATCATTCTTGCTCAAGCTGTTCCAAATCGGGCCGTAGTCAATCCAGCCGACATCAAAATACTCATAACCGATGGCCATTATCGAGTTGATTATTGCGCGATAACCCATATTTTTATTAAGCATCTTGGCGTTGTCGTAAATGGCGTTCTCGTGTTCCGACAGGCTGTCGAGACGGTTTTCCGCCCAATAGTCGTCGTCCTGCTCCATAAAACCGTCCTTTCTGACGATTTCATTATCGAAGCCGTAGAAGTCGTCGGGTTTTGGTTGGTTGGAGATAAAATTCGTTATGATACCCGTCTTTTTCGCGTGAACAGCAAATCCGAGATAGCTGAAGTCGATGATGAGGTTGTATCCTTTCGGGCGCATGATGCTGTCAACGAGTTCGTATTCCTGTTCGTACAGCATTGATTCGACGAAGTTTGTTCCGGAGCCTTTGGGCAGATGAAGCTGTGACTTGCTGATGGCATACGAGCCGTCGAGTTTAATCCACAGAACGCCGGAGAGTCCGAGGTCGCGGCGGTTGGCAGTTGTGAACGTGAGCACTACGCAGGTGTCGTTGTTCAGCACCGTCGTGTCTGAGATGAAGAAATGATAGAACGTTGGTGCGATAGATGACAGCGGCGAAGTGTATTCGTTATTCAGAAGAAATATCGTCGGACTGTAAATATCAACGTCGCCGACGATGTTTTCAAGAACGGGTTCGAGGGTCGAGAAGTCGAAGAACTTGCTGACTTCGACGTCCTTCACGGCATTGATGACTTTTTTATGGCACAATGGTTCGCGGCGGTAATACGATTCCGAGAGTTTCTCGATGAGATAAAGCGACAAATAGTTTTTACCCGTCAGTTCAGATTTCTGAATATTCTTGAAAATCTGACTGTAAGACGCATTGCTGTGCGCCCCGACGCTGTCGCCGAGGTTCGACAGGCCGAGTTCTAATTTGAAATATTCGTCGTATTGGTAATAGTCGTAGGCGGAGATGTTGTTGTTTCTCTTTTCGCTTTGGACTTTCTTTATCAGTTCCACGGCGGGATTGCCTTTTCGGGTGTATTTGACGTGTCGGTCGGCTCTGACTTCCACCGCCGAGAGTTCTATCGATTCCGAGGCGAGTTTGATGTTTATGGTCTGCGTGACGAAACGGTCTATTTTTCGGCTCTGCGTCTTATAGCCCGCGTATTGATATTCTATTTTATCGAAGACGTCGCGTGTTTCCAAACGGTAATATCCGTTGAGGTCTGTCGTGGTGCCGCGTGTCTCGTCCTTCACTTTATAAGTGATGGTGGCGTATGGGAGAGGATCGCCCGTCTCATGGTCAACAACGCGTCCTTTGATTGTTGTCACCTGTGCCAACGACGCTTCACAGATGAGCAATAATACCAAAAATATAAGATTCTTAACGTGTTTCATACGAAAAAATAACGCCGCAAAGTTACTAATTATTGTGACGCGAGAGATAAAGATTTATGAACCATTTGGCTTGCTTGCAAAGTTCCGTGTGAATTCAAAAAATTTTGAACAAGAAGAAAGCCAGACCACTTGTCAGAGCTTGAAAATCCATAAAGTGTTAGCTATCTCCAAACTGCGATTTTTTTTATTGCTTTTCGTTCTAAAAATTATGTACCTTTGTGTCTTATTTTAATGTTTTATATACATTTTTTATATTTCCGCATGGATTGTTTTTTTAGTAAAAGTACTATACGACAAGTAATAATGTCTTTGGGAAGGCAAGTCGATATTTTACAAAAAACAAACCAGAACTGTAAAAATAAAAATCGTTAGATTATGGAAACTTACAATAGCAAATATACTTTTTCCGGACATGAGTCGTTCCCATGCAAAACCCTTTGGCTAAAGAAGGGCTACGATTTTATAAAGGCAGGGAAAGATTTCAATGCTGCTACTGCTGTTGTTGATTTGGGAGTAGGCAAAAATATGGTTTCGGCTGTACGTTATTGGTACAAGGCCTTTGGGTTGAGTGATGAATCTGAAACAGCTTGGATAGCAGATTATATTTTAGATACCCAAACAGGGAAAGATCCATATCTGGAAGATTTAGGTACGTTATGGCTCATGCATTTCCTTTTGATTCATTCTGAAGAAGCCTCATTATACAGAATGTTTTTTGTCGATTTTCAGAAAGAACGCAGGCTGTTTGACAGAGAACAACTTATCAGTTTTGTGAAGCGCAAGATGAAGAGTGCTGGGAAAGAGAATCTGTATAATGAAAACACTGTCAGAAAGGATGTCGGGGTTTTGCTTTTGAACTATTGCCTGCCCCGAAACCCGCAATCAAACGAAGATTTTTCAACCTTATTGATGGATTTGGATTTGTTGCGACAATCAGAAAAGAAAGATAAATCCGAAGACAACAAGGATAAATATTTCTTCAACATTGAAGGCAAGAAGCAAGTAACTCCTGAAGTGTTTTTATTTGCTCTGCTTTTGACAAAAGAAGATGCAGACAACAGTGTTTCATACGACACTTTGCGTGATGTCGGGCTTATTTTCTGCATGACCGATTTGGAGGTGATTGACATGTTGAATTTGCTTTCTGAAACCTATTCAGATTCGCTGAGTTATAGTGATGTGGCAGGAATCAGACAGTTACAATTCATTAAACAAATGGATGCAAAACAAGTATTGGAAAAGTATTATGAATAACGGATTTAGCTTATCGGCAAATATTGAAAATGGTTTCCCAAAGGGTGCTCAATACATTGTTACGCCTAATGGAAGAAAGGCCGCACAAAATATCATAGACGATTATCGGTCTGGCATTCATTCGTTTACGATTATCGGAACATACGGAACCGGAAAATCGTCATTCTTGCTGGCTTTAGAAGAAGACTTGAAAAGCGGAAAAAAAGAAAAAAGATTGCTGAATCCAAAAAACCTTACGGAAAAGGAAGATTTTGAAATCCTGAATATTGTCGGTGACTATACAGAATTGTCAGTTTTGCTTGGAAGGAAACTGAACGTTGAAGGACATTCGCAAAGCATTCTCGATGAACTGAAAAAGCATTGCAATTACTTGAAAGAGCAAAACAAGTTTCTGCTTATCGTGATTGACGAGTTCGGGAAAGTCCTGGAACATGCCGCCAAGAACAATCCGGAACAGGAACTTTATTTCCTCCAGAAATTCGCCGAATTTGTCAATGTGCCTTCACGCGATGTCTTGCTGCTGACCACTTTGCATCAGAATTTCGGAGCATACGCTAAAAATCTGACCGAAAGCCAGAAAAACGAATGGACAAAAGTAAAAGGCCGTTTCAAGGAAATCACTTTCGTTGAGCCGGTCGAGCAACTTCTGTTCTTGGCTTCAAAGCAGTTGCACGACAAGCCAACGGACAACGGTAATATCAAATCGCTCTATCAACTTGCACTTGAAACCAAATTCGTTTCGAAGGCCTTTTCTTGCGAAACAGCACAACAGCTTTCTCCGCTTGATTCTTTTTCAGCCTTTGCCATCACCTCCGCCATACAACGGTACGGACAGAATGAGCGTTCGCTCTTTTCGTTCCTTTTTGCACGCGGCTCCAATTCGCTTGCCGAGTTCAAACCCAAACCTAATTTGACTTACAATTTGGCCGATGTATATGACTACATCGTCTTCAATTTCTATTCATATTTGGAAGATGCCAATATGGACTCCATGAGTTGGAGTTCCATGCGGGTGTCCATTGAAAGGGTTGAAGGGTTTGACTGGGACAATGGGGAACAGTTGGCAAATGCTGTGCGAATTGTGAAATCAATCGGGTTACTGAATCTGTTCGGGATGGCAAGTTTTGAGATGAATGCTTCTCAGATGGCGGAATATGCACATCTGGCAATGGATGTTGAAGATGCCGAAGTTATCATCAGCAAGTTGCAGGGATTCAAAATCTTGCGGTACGCAAAATACAAGAAGCGTCTGTTGCTTTTTGAAGGAACCGACATTGATTTGGAATTAGAAATTCAAAAGGCTGCTGCTGTTGTGGCAAGGCCGGTATCGTTCATCGATGACCTTCGTTGCTTCATCAGCAACCGTATTTCACCCGTAAAGGCGCATTATTACCATAAGGGAACTCCACGATATTTTGAATACGAAATCCGTGAAAATGCCGTCGATATGATTCCTTCGGGCGATACCGACGGTTATATCGAACTGATTTTCTCTGCCGAACACAATGCACTCAATGCAATCAAGGCGGCAAGTGCCGATACCGAACACGCTGTAATCTACGCTTATTTCAACAACACGGAGGAAATCATCGACCATCTGCATAACATCAAAAAATACGAGTATATACTTACTAAAGTTTTGATTGACAAAAATGCCGACAGGGTTGCATACAGCGAAATACAGAAATTGAAAGAGTATGAAGAATCGCTGCTGAATAAATCCATAATTGACAACCTGTTTGCCTACAAGAACCGCGTGACTTGGGTTTTCAAAGGCGAAGAGCGAAAAGTTTCCTTGCACAAAGATTTTAACAAACTGCTTTCAGAAGTTTGCGATGAGATCTATTCGGAAACCCCAGTCATGCTCAACGAGTTGTTCAACAGGCACAAACTGAGCGGAGCCATTTCGACGGCACGAAAAAACTATTTGAATGCCCTTGTTGAACACTACAATGAAGAGGATTTGGGCTTTGAAAAAGACAAGTTCCCGCCCGAGAAGACGATTTACTACTCCTTGCTCAAAAACACGGGCTTGCATACTGAAAACGGATTTGCCGATGCTCCGACAAACGAGGGCATCACGTCGTTGTGGAACGAGAGTGTCCGTTTCCTGAAAAGCACGGTTGGCAGACAACGTAAAATATCGGAACTGATTAAGATTCTTTCCGTCCAGCCGTTCAAGCTCAAACATGGATTCCTTGACTTCTGGATTCCGACATTCCTTTTCATCAAGAGACAGGACTTCGCTTTGTATGATGTCAATAGCGGTGCGTATATCCCGAATGTCGGTATGCTGTTTTTCGATTTGCTGCAAAAACATCCTGCCGACTATGCTATCAAGGCATTTGAAGTGGATGACGTGAAAATCGACTTTTTCAACCAATACAGACGCTTCGTCAAATTAGGCGATGAATTCAGCATCACCACGCAGAGTTTTATCGAGACCATCAAGCCGTTCCTGTTTTTTTACAAGCAACTGAACGACTACACAAAACACACACGAAAATTCACACACAAGTCAACCATGCGTTTCCGCGATGTGCTGGCAACGGCGAAAGACCCGGAGAAAGCCTTCTTCGAGGATTTGCCGGATGCTTTGGGTTTTACCAAGAAGCTGAAGCAAAACACGGACATTGAAGAGTACGGTAATGTCATGCAGAAAGCCATTCGTGAACTGCGTTTATGCTACACGCAACTCATCGACCGCATCGAGAGCCGTCTTGTCGATGGATTAGATTTGTCGTCGGCTGATTACACCGAATATATTGCTGAAATCAGGCAGAGGCTGTCGAATGTCAAACTTACGCTGCTGACCGTCCGGCAAAAGGAATTTTATCATCATGTAATGACAGAGTACGACAACAGGACTCAGTGGTATCAGTCCATCTGTTACCCGATTCTGGAACACAAGCTGGAATCGCTTCGCGACGAGGAGGAAGAAAAGCTGGCTGACGATTTGGTTTACCTTTTCCGCGAGTGCGAAAAGTATGCCGACATTTCAAAGAAATCGGTTGCCTACAACGATGTGGCTTATTCTTTCGACATGGTGTCGAATACGGGAACAAATGTCAGGACACAGACCTACATTTTGCCCGAAAAGGACAAAAAGCGTGTTTCCGAGTTGGAACAAAGGATAAGCCAGATGCTTTCGGGAAATGACAACGTTGACATTTGCACGCTTTTGGAGATATTGAATAAAAAAATGAAGTAATGAACGGAAATATTGATTACTTACAAAATAACATATAAGCATGAGCAGATACAATATACCCACGCTTCCACCACCCTTTGAAATAGAGACAAAAGCTGTATTGAAACAGACTGCTGCCTCCCATCGTCGTCTTGCCGAATTGAAAGGTGCTATTAAGTCAATGCCCAATCCTTCTATTTTGATTAACACATTGGCTTTACAAGAGTCCAAGGACTCTTCCGAAATTGAAAGCATCATCACTACACATGATGAATTGTATCGGGCTCAGGTCTCTTCCGTAGCTCATTTTGTTTCTGCAGCGGCTAAAGAAGTCGAGAACTATAATCAAGCGTTGTATTTGGGATTTGACGAGGTTAGTGGAACCAATCTGCTTACTTGTAATACAATCATTAAAATTTATCAGGCAATTAAGAATAACACGGCAGGGTTTCGTCAAACACCAGGCACTACGCTCCAAAATGAGCAAACGAAAGAGGTCGTTTACGAACCGCCTCAATCTTACGAGGAAATTGTCGCGTATATGAACAATTTGGAAAAATTTATCAATGATGACAGCTTGTGTGATTTTGATCCGTTGGTTAAACTTGCCATAATTCATCATCAGTTTGAAAGCATTCATCCCTTTTCTGATGGCAATGGCCGCACAGGTCGTATTATCAATATTCTGTATCTTGTCCGACAGGGTTTGCTTGATTTGCCGGTTCTTTATTTAAGTCGCTATATTACCCACAACAAGGGTCGGTATTATCATTTGCTACAAGATGTGCGCGATAATAACAATTGGGAGGATTGGACATTGTTTATCCTGAAAGGGATAGAGGAAACTTCTGTTGCAACAACCTCGTTGGTTGAACAAATCAAGGCTTTAATGATGAATTTCAAGCACAGAATCAGGGAAGAGTTTCCCAAGATGTATTCCCAAGACCTGATTAACAATCTGTTTAGGCATCCATATACAAAAATAGATTTTGTGCAACAAGAATTAAAAGTAAGTAAACCCACGGCTATTTCATATTTGAATCAGTTGTGTGAATGTGAGGATCCTTTCCTTCAAAAATTGAAATTGGGCAGAGAAAATTATTATGTAAACAATGAATTGTTCAATCTTTTACAAAATGCATTCAGACCTAATGACAGCAAGTAAAGAAAATGACAAAACTTTTACCGACGAGCGTCAATCGGTAAAGAAAATGGAGAAATCTTTACCGATTCATGTCAACGGGTAAAACAAACATGATTTAACAAATGCAATTCTAACATACAACGATTGGGAATATCAAAATAAAACAAGCTATGACCTTACCATAAAACAACCGGCTTCCGATTTCCTGCCTTGCGGGAATATTCAGCAACACTACTGCAACTTATAAGTTTTATTGGTTTGTGGCGATACTTGACATTATCGTAAAAAGAGCAAGACACGAATGTTATTTTGGGAAATCATTGAAAAAACTACAATCAAAAAGAATTTTGCGGAGATAGAACAAAATGACTTGCGTTTTGTTTTGAGAAAAAAACTCAAAATCAAACATTGTGCAAAATATTTCGTATATTTGCATAATGATTTTGTAAGATAAAAAATAATATAAATAGCTATGTTACTTGATTTTATAGTTGAAAATTTTCGTTCATTTTACGGTAAAAAAACATTTTCCATGCGTTCACAAAAACTAAGCGAAGAAGCAAAAGAAAATGTGACACAGCATTTATCATATAATGTACTTAAAACCCTTGCGGTTTATGGTGCCAACTCCAGCGGCAAGTCAAATCTAATTAACGCAATGGAGGTGATGCAATATTGCGTGCTTACTTCTGTTCGGCTTAACCCACAAGATGATCTTCCGTACACACCATTTTTGCTCTTGAAAGAGAATGATAGACCAACTTTGTTTGAGGTTACATTTCTCAAAGATCAATATTGCTATCGTTATGGCTTCGCTTATAAGAAGAATGATGTAATTGACGAATGGCTTTTCCGTAGGACAACAACTCGATCCAAAGAGCAACCTATGTTTATTCGCAATGAAGAAGGTATCGCTTTTGATGACAACAAATTTCCTGAAGGGATCGGATTGGAAACTAAAACAAACAACAATAGATTGTTCCTTTCCCTATGTGCCCAACTGGGCGGAGAAATTTCTAATCAAGTGATTTCTTGGTTCGGCTCGGATTTCCATGTAGTTTCTGGTCTCAACAACCAAAATTATCGAGACTTTTCCATGATTCAATTTCATCAACGAAATGAAACAAGTCAAAAGGCTTTGGCTTTTTTTAAATCTTTACAATTGGGATTCAATGAAATAACAACACATGAAGAAGATGTGATTATTCCCAACAATGTTTCCAAAGAGATTCTACCATTGATCAGTCGAGAGATGGCCGGCAAAAAGCGCATTGAAATGGAATCCATCCACACTATTTACAATGCAAAAGGTGTGGCGTGTGGTACGGATCGATTCCCTTTTGACGATATGGAATCATCTGGGACAAGGAAATTATTTGACCTTTCCGGCCCTATTTTCGACACGTTAGAAAAAGGATCGGTACTTGTTGTTGACGAACTGGATGCAAAAATGCATCCATTGATTTCACAGCATATTATCCGGTTGTTCAGCAACCCCAACGCCAATCCGAAAAATGCGCAATTGATCTTTACAACGCACGATACACATTTGCTTTCCACCAAAATGTTGCGACGCGACCAGATCTGGTTCACCGAAAAAAACGAATCAGAGCAGACAGACTTGTTCTGTCTGACAGACATTGTTTTGCCCGATGGAACCAAGCCACGCAACGATGCCAACTATGAGAAAAACTATATCGCCGGCCGATACGGTGCTATTCCTTATATCATTAACGAATAATACAAGATACGATGCCTGCGAACAGAATAAAGCTCGAACCCGCTTTGGAACGTCGTTATGCCAGACAAGCAAAACGACGCCAAACGAGACAAATCGTCTGCAAAATCCTCATTGTATGCGAAGGAACCAAAACCGAACCGAATTATTTTGAAGCCTTCAAAAAATTCAATCGGGGAACCAATGTCTATGATATAGAAGTCAAAGGATTGGGTGCCAACACAACCAGCGTGGTTGATAAAGCCATCGACCTGAAAAACAAAGGGAATTACGACCGTGTTTGGGCAGTTTTCGACAAGGATTCTTTTTCTGATGACAAATTCAACAATGCCATCATTAAAGCTGAAAAGAACGGCATTTGCTGTGCATGGAGTAACGAGGCCTTTGAATTGTGGTATTTGTATCATTTTGTTAATAGAACCACGGGGATGGGCAGAACAGACTACAAAACAGCCATTTCCGATGCTGTCAATAAAGCACCCAATTTCAAGGCAAATACGAAATACGTCTATTCGAAAAACGACGTGCGCAATTTTGAAATCATGACAAAGTTCGGTTCTATGGATAATGCCATTAAGTTTGCGGAAGCACAAAGCCGAGAATACACCAACCAGCGTTATGCCACCCATAATCCCTGCACGATGGTGTTCAAGTTGGTCCGTCAACTGATTGGCAAAGACGAAACGTTAAATGAAGAAATAAAGAATAAAATTGAAGGATAAATAGATTATTATTGATTATGATCACCATTTCTGAAATACTTAAAGGCAGCGACTACAGCTTGTCGCAGTTC
>JAKSNC010000024.1 GCA_024400195.1 Bacteroidales bacterium | reverse complement strand
CCTGGCGAAGAAACTCCACTTGGCCTGTTGCTTTGTACCGAAGGAAGCGAGGAACAGATTGAGCTTCTGCAACTTGACAAGGCAGGCATTAAAGTCGCCCAATACATGACGGAGTTGCCGCCAAGAGAAGTGCTGATGCGTCAAATTCAGAAATCCTTGGAAGCAGCAAAAGAGAGGTTCGACTACAAATGTGATTGTGAGAATAAGGAATGAAAACTATCGAATAATAAAACATTTTTCCCATGAACATCGAATCATTCCGCGAATATTGCCTCTCTTTGCCTTGCGCCACCGAAGACATGCCTTTCGATGACACCGTTTTGGTGTTCCGCATCAAGGGGAAAATCTTTGCCGCCATCATTTTGGACAAACCCGAATTGGTGGTGATGAAATGCGACCCTGAAAAGGCCATCGAGTTGCGCGAACAATACAACGCCATCGAAGGTGCCCATCATTGGAACAAGAAATATTGGAACCAAATCTGGCTCAACCGAGGATTGGAAGACACACTCATTCAGGAACTTGCGCAACACGCTTGGGACGAAGTGAACAAGAAGTTGCCGAAACAAGACAGGATTTGACATGAGGTTCGACTCCTAAGATTTTTATACGGCGGCTACGCCTAAAACTCTATCCTATATGCTATGTTTGGAAAAGCCATTTGCCCAAGCAAATGTCCTAAAAATCCCTGTAGTCCCTCTTCTTCGTCAGCTTCAGGTCCTGAAGTGCCGATGCCTTGATGTTGATGCAGAAGTTCCAACTTTTGTACGAACCGAGCGGTATCCAGTTGAAACGCATCTCCCAGCAGTGAAGGTCGCGATACAGAGTTATTGAGGTGTACGACAGTTTTCCTGCCTCGAAATCCCAGCCAGTCTGCGCCGCAACTTTCCATTTCTCTGACAGCTTCACATCTCCCTTCAAACTAAGTGTATGAACGACAGCGCGGTTGTCCTTGGTGATATAGTTGATATACGTCGGTGTGTTGGTTATCCTCAAGTTATAACTCAATGCCAACGACCAGTTCATCGTCCAGTCAACATATTCATCGGGATGCATTCTGATGTCGGTTATCTCGGCTTCCGAAACGAGGTCGGGATTGTATTCTCTGTTCGTGAGGTCTGTTTTGTCTTTGTCTTTATCCTTTTTGTCTTTCTTAAAGGTGTCGTTATTCATCTGATATGAAAAACTGAAGTTCCACGCGGCACTCTTCTTTCTGAACAGACGGTTATTGACATCCCACTCGAACTTGTTGATGTTTTTCGTTCCCGTCGAGTCGAGGGCGTATGGGTCAAACAAGCCCGTGTATTGCACCGAAAAATTCTTAAACAGCGTCGTGCGGCCGCTTACAGAAAGACACGACCACTTCAGCGAGTCGGCGGCCATATTGTAACTTCCCGACAAGGTGAGGTCTTCAATGAGTGCTATCTTCTTCATTCCGGTAACAGTATCTGCCGACCATGGAATCTTTATCTCGAGGTTGTTCGAAATACTGAATCTGAGATTATCCGTTCTCCGCCCACTGCTGCCGCCATAAATCTTGCCGCTGTATTTGTCATACAAATGCTCCAAACCCTCAGCATCGAAATACGTGCCGTAATAATCCCACGCACCACTTGTATAATCAGGCGTGTGAGAATAGCCGACAGTAGGCGTTACGACGTGCCTTATCGCGCGCACAGGACCTTTCCTGAAGTTAAGCTGGCCATAGATTTTCGTAGTAATACTCGATGAAAGATCATACGTGAAGACGTTGCTGAAACCCGAAACCGTGTCAACTTTGACGGCATCATCGACGAAATTCTGCTCATAATGGTCAAGATACATCTTGTCGGAGAGATTGGCAGACGTAGTCCAAGTGAAGTATTTGAAAATCTTTATCGGAACATTGACCGGTATTTTATGCTGAATACCGTTCTGCAGCTTCTTCACCCAGTCGCCGTCAAAGAAAATGCTGTCGGCGCGGCTCATATAGTTTTTCCCGTTAAGAGAATAACTTATGTTGATGTCCTTCAGAAAAGAACTGCTTCCCGGCTTGACGAGATTCTTAAACGGATAAACTCTGTTCATCGTCAACGACAATTCAGGCAACGAGACCGACATCTCGTGAGAAAGCGTGTTCTGACTGTGGCTTCCATTTAAAGTAAGATACAGAAAGTCGGCAAACGAAGTCTGATATGCAATACTCGATTGAAAGGTATTGCTCAGATATTCTGTCGATGAAATGGCGTTGTATTTGTTGTAATTGGAACTCACCACATATACGTTGGCGGTAAATGAGCGTTTCGGATGTGCCTTCTTGTCCTGCTGATGAATCCAACGTATCTTGAAATCGGTACTCTCAGTATAATCCGACGAACCTTGTGAACCGACTTTGTTTTCTGCAAACGACGCGACGAGAGAACCTGAATATCTATACCTTGAAGCGTAACGCAAAGTCGGTTTCACTGCCCAGCTGCCATGTGTGTAGATGTCGCCGAGTATCTGAAAGTCAACCTTTTCAGAGATGCCGAAATAAAAACCGCCGTTTTCGAGGTAGAAACCCCTGTTGGCCGATTCGCCCCATGCCGGAAAGATGACTCCCGACCGCTGTCCCTTGCTGCTCGGGAATATTCCGAAAGGCACTCCGACCGGCAAAGGCGTCTCTTCGAGTTTGAAATAAGCCATTTTCGTGACAATCTTATCATCGGGAATGACCCTCGCCTTGGTGAAATGAAACTCATAATGAGGATGATCCTTGTTGCTGCACGTCGTGAATGAGCCAGACCTCATGTTGATTGTGTTGTCGCTCATTCTCTTCACCTTGCTTCCGTGAAGGAAACCCGTCGCGTCTTCGGTAAAGACCTGACGTATAATGCCTTTCTTGGTGTCGAAATTAAAAGTCATCTCTTTCGACTCGTATTTCTGCTTTCCCTGATAAAAGACGGGCGTTCCGGCTATAGAACCTGTCGAATCGGGCATTCCGTGCGCGAGAACTATGTGAGAAACGAAATCGAACTCAATGTAATCAGCTTCGATAGTGATGTCTTCATACTTGACCTGCGCATCACCGTAATAAAAAATCTTATTGTGCTTGAAATCCTGAACCGTAGAATCGGCACACGTCCTTTCAATCTTACTCTCGATAGCGTCTTTCTTTTTAGAAACAGTATCCTGTATGACTATCGTGTCCGTCACCAACGTGTCCATCACCAACGTATCGATTGGCCTATCTGGAATGATAATCAACGTGTCGTTATTTTGTGCAAACAAACGATTTACCGCCGCAGTAAAAAAAACGATGATAAAAGTCGTAATAAAAATCCTGTATGTCTTCTTTGTTTGCAAGAATTGACTAATTTTGCGAAATTAAATGCAAAGATACGAGGTTATGTCGAAATTTTGTAAAATATTTTTCCTTGTGATGACGATAATCCTTTCTGCGAGCCGTTTTTCACAAGCCCAGATGATTGTGGTGTTAGATGCCGGACATGGTGGAAAAGACCCGGGAGCTTTAGGTTCAAAGGTGAAGGAAAAGGATGTCACACTCGACATCGCGCTGAAATTAGGCAAACTCATCACCGCCAAATATCCCGACGTGAAAGTCATCTACACCCGCAAAAAAGACACATTTGTGACGCTTAACGGACGTGCAGCCGTGGCCAACAAAAACAACGCCGACCTCTTCATATCCATACACTGCAACTCGCTTCCGTCATCACCTGCGACAAAAGGTGTGGAGACATTCGTCATGGGAGAGCACCGCAACAACGCCAATCTTCAAGTCGCAAAAAGCGAGAACGCGTCAATTCTTTTCGAGGACGACTCCGACTCGTCATACGACGGCTTCGACCCAAACAGCACTGAGTCGTACATCATCTTCAGCCTCGTGCAGAGCGAACACAAAATGCAATCACTTAAATTTGCAGAAAAAATTCAAAATCAATTAGTTAAAGGCGGAAAAAGAAAAAACAGGGGTGTTCAGCAGGCGGGATTCTTAGTGCTCTATAAGACCTCTATGCCAAGCGTGCTCGTGGAACTCGGATTTTTGTCGAACAAAGAAGAAGAAAAACTGATGACATCTGAAGCAGGTAAAAACGAGATAGCCGCTGCCCTGCTTAGTGCCTTCGATGACTACAAAAACAACTGGGACCAGAGCAAGACTATCGTCTCACCAGACCCAAACAGCAACGTGACTACAACTTCCGGCACAATATACAAAGTACAGTTCGACAGCAGAAGTTCCAAACTTAAAGACTTCAAATCGCATTACAAAAGCCTTGATAATGTGGAAGAATACTTCCATAACGGAATGTATAAATACACGGCAGGACGCTTTACCGACAAGTCAGACGCCGATAAATATTGCGAACAACTGAGGAAGAAAGGCTATTCAGGTGCCTTCGTGGTTAAATTCAAAGACGGCAAAAGGGAATAATGATTCGAGAAACACTCAATAAAATAAAGAACCTCCCGCTATTTTGGAAAACACTGCTTTCCATCACGGCTTTCGTGTCGTTATGCTACGCAGCCGCCGTGATATGGATTCCGTCGTACCGCTTCGACGACCCCGAACCTTTCAGCGGAAAATTCATCTTCAACCCATACTCCGCCCTCGAAAACCCAAAGGAAGTCATCATTTCCGAAGACTCGCTGCCAAAAACCGAGAAAAGCATTTTCTTCGTAAAAAACATCCACCTCAAACAGCATGAGATAGACAAAATGCTTAAAGAATCTGCGTTTTCGGTAATAGCCAAACCACATAAAAACTACAAAATCAGGGATTTACAGGCGTTGGACAAATATCGCCTGATTGAGGTCTTTGCGCAAGACGAAAACGCGACTGACTATTGGGACATGGCGTTGTCGAGCGGCCGCCGCGCACGAGCCCTCGCCACACAAAACGTTCATACCGACTCCGATACGGTAAAATCCAACATCGTATTCTCATCATTGGAAAACGGCGATGCCTATATTCTCATTCGTCCGGCCACAACGGAAGACACGCCGTCGTTAACCCGGGCCGACATCAACGGAGACACCGTCACCGTCGCGGCTTCGCTTAGAGCTTCCGAAATCAGATTCATCGGACAAAACGGCTCCATAAGGCATACCGAGAAAGCTACCGACAAGGCCTCATATATCTTCCAACCAAACGACACCTACATCAGGACAGAGATACTCTTCGACAACGGCTGCGCCATCTACCTCAACGCCTTCGTCCGACATCCGTTCAACGTCTATTACGACCAACAACACGCCGTCATCATCAAAGGCAGAACATGGCTCATGCGTATCGCTTTCGTCATCGCCATCATCTGCATCATAAAAATGCTATTCGACAAGAAAAATGAAGATTAGACAAAACGACATAAAAAAATGCCTCTTGTGGCTCATCGCCATAAGCACCCTGATAAGAGGCTTTATCGCCGCATTCGTCGAATTCGGCAACGACGAAGTCTATTACTGGACATACGCGCTCTATCCCGACTGGAGCCACTTCGACCACCCGCCAATGGTCGGCTGGATGATTCAGCTCTTCACACTCAACCTCACCTTCGACAGCGAACTCTTCTGCCGAATGTCTTCGGTGCTTTTCACCGCCGTCAACACATACGTCATCTTCCTCATCGGAAAGAAAATAAAAAACGATACTGCCGGATTTTTCGCCGCAATACTTTATAACACATCACTTTACGGCTTCGTCATAACCGGAATCTTCATCCTTCCCGACACGCCGCTGATGCTCTTCCTCCTCCTCGCCACGTATGAATTTATCTGCTATTTCGATGACGACAGACGACCGCGAAAACTGCTGCTCGCCGGACTTTTCGCCGGCCTCGCGATGATTTCAAAATATTCCGCCGTTTTTCTCTGGGTCGGAATTGGTCTTTATGTACTGATTTACAATAGAGAAGAACTAAAAAAACCATACATTTACATCGCCGCCCTGATTTCGATGATTTGCCTCGTGCCCGTCCTGATTTGGAACATCAACAACGACTTCATAAGTTTTTCATTCCACAGCGACAGAGTCGGACTATTTGGCGAATTTCATCCGGAATATTTTTTGAGAGAAGTAATCGGCGAATTTGCTTACAATAATCCCATCAACTTTATATTGATAATCATTGCATTAATTGCCATTTTGAGAAGAAAAATCACGATGAATGATGTCGGAAAGCACATCATTCTGCTTTTCACGCTGCCATTCATCGGGATATTCTGGTGCTTCTCGATGACACGCGAACTGCTTTCACACTGGACTGCACCCGCAATAACATTCCTTTTACTCATCGTAGCCGCCTATATGACTGAAAAACAACAAGATAAAGATACCGTGATTATTCCGAAAGGCATCGCTGCATCATTATTTTTGCTTGTTTTTGTGATGATTATCGCCGTTACAGAGATAAAGACAGGCTTCATCGACCTGAAAATGACAGAAGACTCGCGTTCGGTGAGATACCGCGGCGAAGGCGACTTCACGATGGATATGTACGGCTGGCGGCAGATGAAAGACAAATTTGAAAAGATTCGCGACGAGAAAATCAAATCCGGCGAGATGACGAAAGACGACGACATCATCGCCTTAGGATGGTATCCTGCCGCAAACATTGATTATTACTGCGCCACTCCGCTTGGAATAAATGTATTGGGATTCAACAATATACAGCATCTTCACAAATATTCGCAGATAACGGAGCTGAAAGGCGGACTGAAAAAAAACGCCGACTATTGGTTTCTCAACGACAGCCACGACTACTACAAAATAGAAAACTATTTCCCGAAATATTTTGAAGAAATCGTTCCGACAGACACCATCGCCATAGAACGCTACGGAAAAACCGAAAAATACTTCTTCGTTTATCAGTTGAAAAATTTAAAAGAAATCCCAAATTTCGGTTATTGACGATTTGACTGTTGGACAATTGGACTGTTTGACGATTGGACTTTCTTGACTTCTGAACCTTTCAAACCTTTCAAACCTTTCAAACCTCTCGACCCTTGACCCTTGACCCTTTTGACATTTTGACGATTGGACTTTCTTGACTTCTGAACCTCTTAACCTCTTAACCTTTCAAACCTCACTGCTCACAGCTCACAGCCAAAAACGTAAAAATCGTAAGCCCTTCTAAATTCTATCTTCTAAATTCTATCTTCTATAAAATAAATCACTATATTTGCAGTTTATACTTATTAACCGAATATTTTTGCCGTGTCAAAACGTAACACAAACATAACGAAAGTCGTCGTGACCTTATTAGCCCTGCTTCTGATAGCCGGCTGCTCGACGAAGAAGAACAAGTGGAACCGCAGAGCCTATCACAATTTGACCAGCCATTACAACGTGTGGTGGAACGGAAACGAGGCCATCCGCGAAGGCGACAAGAAACTGCGCGAAGCCGTAAAAGACGATTATACAGAAATTCTTCCAGTCTTCAACTACGGCGGAAAAACCGAAGCCCTCACCCTCAACGCCGACATGGACCGCGCCATCGAAAAGGCAGCTGTCTGCATTCAAAGACACTCAATGCGGTTCAACAACAAGGAATACGTCAGATGGATAGACGACGCCTTCCTCGTCATGGGACAGGGTTATTTTTACAAAATGGACTATATTCCGGCGAGACGCACCTTCGAATATGTCGCTTCACAATATAGGGACGACAAGATAAGCACTACGGCAAACCTCTGGCTCGCCAAGACTTTCATTGCAAACAAACAATATCAGCGTGCCGAAGCCACACTGCAGTCAGTCATCGTTACAACAGCAGATGAAGAAAACCGCCCGCCAAGATACGTCCGCCGCAACCTTGACCTCGTCCTTGCCGACTTTTACATCGCGACAGACAGATACCAGGACGCCATAACATATCTCAAAAACGCCCACTTCACATGCAAAACAAAATACTTCAAGATACGCAGCGCCTTCATCCTCGGACAAATCTACGAACATCTCGGACAAAACGAAAAAGCCACAGAACAATTTGAATACGTCATCAGCAGACACCCCGACTTCGAGATGAAGCTCGAAGCGTCGCTCAACCTCGCCAAATGCTATCAGGATCAAGACACAACAAAGATAATGAAACGCTTTCACAAGATGCTCGACGACACCAAAAACGCCGACTATCTTGACCGCATCTATTACGCCATGGCGGAAGTGTCAGAGAAAGACGGCAACCGCGAAAACACGATAACCTACCTTCGCAGTTCGGTCAAAACAAGCAAAAACAACAACAAACAGAAAGTCTTATCAGCCCTTAAAGCGGCGACAATGTTGTTTGAAGACAAAAACTACGTTCTGTCACAAGCCTACTACGACACCGTCATGATGGCCATAGACCGCACTTATCCAACATACGACAGTCTATTCGCACTCTCCGAGACACTCGGAAGCCTCGTAACAAGCCTCACAACATACAAAACACAAGACAGCCTTCTCCGACTCGCTGAAATGGACACTACACAGCTGTATGCCTTGATAGACCAGAAGATACTCGACTATAAAGAAGAACTCAAACGCGCCGAAGAAGAAGCCGCACTGCAAAAACAACGCGAAGCCCTCGCAGCCAACGACGTCACGGCACCATCATTTGAAAACCTCACCACAACAGAAGGCGGATGGTACTTCTATAACGAAACCGCCGTCACAAGAGGAATGAACGAATTTAAGAAAAACTGGGGCTCGAGAAAGCTCGAAGACTATTGGATGATGAAGAACAAAGAAGCCTTCATCTCGGAGAACGAAGTCCTAAGCGAGAACGAACTTACACAAGAAGAAATTGACGACCTCATCGCAAAAGGGATCGACCCCGAATCAATAACAGGCAACCCATCCGACTCAATACCGATTACGCCTCTCGACAGGAACTACTACCTCAGAAATATTCCTTTCGGCGAAAACCAGAAGAAGGAAGCCAACAAAAAAATCATACAGGCTCTCAACAATATCGGATTCATTTATTATGACAACATCGGCGATTACGAACGTTCCATCGAGGCCTACGAAGAGTTGAACACACGCTACCCGGAAAACGAATTCGAGTTACCTTCAAACTTCTACATGACGCGCATCTACAGCGAAAATGGAGAAACCGGCAAGGCACAGGCGAGCAGCAATATCGTCATAACGAAATATCCGGAGTCGAATTACGCCAAAATCCTCATCGACCCTGAATATTTTGTGAAAGAAAGACAAAAGAAAGACGAAGCCATAGCGTTCTATGGCGACACCTATAACAGCTTCAGCGAAGGCAGTTACAAAACCGTCAAAGCCAACGTGAAGAAGGCGCGCGAACTCTATGCAAACGATACGGTACTGATGCCGCGCTTCGACCTACTCGAAGCTTTCACAATCGGCAAAACACAAAACGTGAAAGCAATGGCAGCCGCACTCTACGAACTCGTGCAGAAATATCCGACAAGCTCTATAAAGAACTACGCAATGGACGTGCTCCTGAGCGCAAACGACATGTACAAACTCGGATATAATATCGAGAGCGCGAGAAAGACCATCGACACGACACCGGAAAAAATCTCACCATACAAATTCAACAGATACGAAGAACATTTTGTCGTCATTGTATGCCAAAACAAAAATGTCCGCATCAACCCGCTGAAAGTGAGAATGTCAGACTTTAACCAAAATAACTTCCGTACATATCAACTCACAATAAAGAACATAGTACTCAGCAAAGAGCAGACCATGCTCGTAGTCGAAAAATTCGACGACGCAGACCGCGCCGAAGACTACGCCTTGGCTCTGACACTTACCGATTATGTGTTCGGAGGTATAGACCAATCTAAATACAAAATTCTGTCTTTGTCAAAAACAGACTATACGACATTTTACAACCTGAAAAACGTGGAAGAATATCTCGAATTTTTAGAAAAAAACAAATAATCATGAAAAACGATAATACAATTCCGACACAAGCCCATAACATAATAGGCAACGGCACTATCATAAAGGGTGAAATAGAGTCAAACGGCGACATGCGTATCGACGGAAGAGTCAACGGCTCCGTGAAATCAAACGGGAAAGTCGTCATAGGACAAAACGGCGTCATAGAAGGCACCCTGATATGCAAACAGGCCGACATTTCAGGCTATGTCAAAGGAAACATCAAAGTCGAAGAACTGACAGCAATGCAGTCAACGGCACGCTTAGAAGTCGAACTCGTGACCAAACAACTATTCATTGAAGTAGGAGCCATCTTCACAGGACACTGCAACATGGGTAGCGCAACAACAGTCAACAACGAAGTAAAAAAATAACACTCGGAAGACGATGCCGTATAAACTGATTCGCAAATACCTTATCAAACTGCTGGTTGTGGCATTACTGCTTATGATGCTGACACCATTGGTCGTGGAGAAGGCAAAATGGACGATAACACCATATTGGCCGTGGATTATCGTGTTACTGACAGTTGTGTCGATAGTTGTTTACTGTCTCGTCTGGAAGTTCAAAAGCAAAAACGACCATAAAAAGTTTGCCAACTTCTATATGATTCTTTCCATCGTGCGCCCAATGACCTACCTCGCAATACTACTCGTCTATGCACTATGCAACAAACACGACGGAAAACGCTTTATGGTGACATTTTTAGTTTTTTATTTGATATTCACTGTATTTGAGACCATTCAACTCTCAAAGAAAGATTCTAAGGAAAAAAAAGAAGATGCTTGATTACGAAAAGATTGAACAGTATAACCCCGAAAAACTCGTCAAATTAGAGGAACACTATAAAGCCATTTTAGACCTTCTCGGCGAAGACTCCGACCGCGAAGGCTTGCTTAAAACGCCGTTTCGCGTGGCAAAATCCATGCAGTTCCTCACTCAGGGATACGACATGGACCCTATGGAAATCCTCCTTTCGGCAAAATTTAAGGAAGACTACAAACAAATGGTCATCGTGAAAGACATCGACCTATTTTCGCTTTGCGAACACCATCTCGTGCCATTCTTCGGAAAAGCACATGTTGCCTACATTCCTAACGGATATATCACCGGACTGAGCAAGATAGCACGCGTTGTCGAAGCATACGCACGTCGTCTTCAGGTTCAGGAACGACTAACAACTCAAATCAAAGACGCCATCGACAAGGCACTGCACCCGCTCGGAGTTGCCGTCGTCATTGAAGCACGACACCTCTGTATGTGTATGCGCGGAGTCGAAAAACTAAATTCCGTCACCACAACGAGCGACTTCACCGGCGCATTCGAGAACAGCGCGACAAGAGCCGAATTTCTTCAACTTATAAAGGCAAAATTACACTGATTTTATATTTTATATTAACATTTTAAAAACGAATATTATGAATTACACAAAAACAACAGCAACAGAATCGAGTTTCGTGTCAACAGTGTTCCTCTGGATGTTTGCAGCCCTCGGAATAACAGCCCTGACCGCCTACCTCTTCGCATCAACGCCGAGCCTGATGATGATGATGTTTTCTGAAACAGGCCTCAACATCTTTGGCTGGATCGTCATGCTCGCACCTATAATCATAGTCTTTGTTATGTCGGCACGAGTCAATAAGATGAGCGTCCAGACAATGACGATGCTGTACATTGTCTATTCTATCCTGATGGGAATGAGCCTCAGCTTCATTTTCCTCGCTTATACCAGCGCCTCCATCATGAAGACATTCGCCATCTGCTCCGCAATGTTCGGAATAATGGCACTTGTCGGCTATACCACAAAAACCGACCTCACAAAATTTGGAGGAATACTGATGATGGCTCTCATAGGAATTATCGTGGCCTCATTAGTCAACTTCTTCATGCACAGCGAGAGATTAGAATATATAATCAGCTTCGTCGGCGTGCTCATCTTCACCGGACTCACGGCGTACGACGTGCAGAAAATAAAGGAAATCGGGAACAACGGCATCGCACAGGGCGACACAATGGCAAAGATAACTATTTTCGCAGCACTCAGCCTCTACCTCGATTTCATCAACCTCTTCCTCTATCTTCTCAGATTCTTCGGGAAAAGAAACTAAAAAACTTTTGTAAATAAATAATTTGCAAAATCTGTTTTGTGTTTTATGAGTAAAAAATCATTTATCATCCCCACAATATTTGCCGTGGGAATCGTTATCGGTATCTTTTTGATGAGATACATCAACAGCGGTACAAACTATAGGATAGCCAATATCTCCAACTCCGACACACAACTCATCAGCAATGTTTTATCACTGATAGACAACGATTATGTCGATACTGTTAATTTGAAGCAGTTGCAAGTCAAAGCTATTGAAAAGGTGCTTGAAACCCTCGACCCGCACAGCGAATACATCCCGGCCGAGATGTTCAACGAAATCAACGACCCGCTTCTCGGCAGTTTTGAAGGCATTGGAATCAGCTTCAGAATAGAAAAAGACACCGTGATGGTCGTCAGCGTGATAAAGGGCGGCCCTTCGGAACGCATCGGACTGAAAGCCGGAGACAGAATAGTGGCCGTTGACGACAGCATCGTAGCCGGCGTTAAAATCAACAACAACAAGATAATGCGCAAACTGAAAGGTCCCAAAGGCACCAACGTGAACGTCAGAATAAAGAGACGCGATGTGCCGGAACTTATCGACTTCACTATAAAGAGAGATGTCATTCCAACTTTCAGCGTCGATGCCTCGTTTATGTTAGACAAAGAAATCGGCTATGTTAAAATGTCGAAATTTGCCGCAACGACACACAATGAATTCGTCAGTGCCGCGCAAAAACTGCTCAAAGAAGGCATGAAACACCTCATCATCGACTTGCGCGATAACGGAGGCGGCTTCCTTTCGGCGGCAGTCGATATCGCCGATGAAATTCTTCCAAAAGGAAGCCTGATAGTCTATACCGACGGCAAGCACCGCGACAGACAGTACATCTTCGCAAGGAAAACCGGTCTTTTAGAAGATACCGAAATAACGGTACTCATCGACGAAGGTTCGGCGAGCGCAAGCGAAATATTGGCAGGAGCCATTCAAGACAACGACAGAGGAACTATCATGGGACGACGCTCCTTCGGGAAAGGTCTTGTTCAGGAACAAATGATGCTGCCCGACGGCGATGCTCTCAGACTGACCGTCGCACATTATTATACTCCGACTGGACGATGTATACAGAAACCTTACGACGGCGATATGGAAAAATACATTCTTGAGGCCTACGACCGTTATAACACCGGCGAAATGTTCAGCGTGGACAGTGTAAAACATACCGATACTCTGAAATTCGTGACTCCACAGGGTAAAATCGTTTACGGCGGCGGCGGAATAACACCCGATATTTACATACCGCTCGTTAACGACAGCCTGAAATACTACTTCAACCGCGTCAGCAACGCCGGGATAGTCTTCAAAAATGCCGCAGAATACGCCGACAACAACAGAAACGCACTCGCCGCCGCCGGATTCGACCATTTTAAAAAGTCATTCCGACTCACAAATGATATTTTCGACAAAATCATTATGGACGCCGAAGAAAAAGGTATCAAAGGAAATGACGAGGAAAAAAACATCATGCGCACTGCAGCAGCCCCGATAATCAAGGCTTACGTGGCTCGCGAGATATTCGATGAAGAGGCTTTCTACCGGCTCTACACCGAAAACGACGAGACCGTCAAAACGTGTTTGAGAGAAATTAAAAAAATCACTCAATAACCATGTTAGTTTTTGGTTGCTTATAAGAAAAAAATCACTAACTTTGCACCTCGAATTTTTGACATTTAGATGGAGAACAACAAGCAGTATATGATACAGCTTTCCGAAATGCCGCTCGGCAAAACCGAACTGCGTTTCCATATTGACGATGATTTCTTCGCCAATAAGGAATATTCGGAAATAAAAAAAGGTACTGCCGAACTGAAACTCACCATTGACAAACAATGCGAACTCTTCACGATGTTGTTTGAGATACAGGGACAAGTCGAAGTCGCATGCTGCCGCTGCAACGCGATGTATATGCAGCCAGTGGAAAAGACTTTCAAGATGTTCGTCAAAATCGGTAGCGAGAATAAAGAAGAAAGTGACGACGTCATCGTTATCACCAAGGAAATGTCAGAAATAAATATTGAGGACTGGATTTACGAATACATCATCCTCTCGCTGCCCATACGTTGCGTCCACGACAACATCGAAGACTGCGACCAGGAAGTCATCAAATATCTTGAACAAGATAACGAAAAGTCGGAACAAGACAACGACGAGGTTGACCCGCGTTGGGAGAAACTCAAAGAATTAAAGTAGAATATTAACAATAAAAAATAGTGTAAAATGGCACATCCTAAAAGAAGACAATCACACACCAGAGGAGCAAAGAGAAGAACACATTACGTGGCCGAAGCACCGACATTGGCAGTCTGCCCGACAACAGGCACAATACATGTCTATCATAGAGCATATTACGTTGACGGAGACCTTTACTACAAAGGAAAACTCGTCATGGAAGGTGCTAAAAAACAGTAAGACACCACCTTTGGAAGTACAAGTTTAAGACACGTTGGATATTGGCGTGAATATGAATGTTATATCCAAATCTCAGGTGTTGCGCTAACTTTTGAGAGAAATTTTTTTTCATAATCTTTATATTGTTTTTCCCTGGTCTTCGTGTAAGATCGGGGTTTTTTCGTTGTAATCGGTATGCTTCGCCAATGAATGGCTGCAAGAATATCATTTACTTTACAATGAGTTGTGTATGATAACGCATGCCGTCGTGGGTGGTCAGCGTCATCAGGTAAATCCCAGGCGAAAGCGATAAGTCAATCATACCGTCCGGATTAACTATATTCTTGTAAACCATAATCCGTCCGCTCATGTCGCTCACAGTCAGTACCCCACCGTCAGCGATGCCACTGATATGGAAAGCACCCTCCGTCGGATTAGGATAAATTGTCATGACATCAGTACCGGCTTCCGCAACCTCACTGCAATCTTCAATAAATGTTGTGAATCCATTCATTGCGTAAGGATCATACCAATTTGAATTTTGATATTCAGAGGCACTGCCACATGGAACGGTAAGTATTGAAGTGCCAAAATTGTCGAACACCATACCTCCAAATTCGTCGTCAAGAGTAGGAGGAGTTTGAGCCAGAGAAACTGCCGATGTGAATGCATAGCAATTCCTGAACGCCCAGTCCCCAATTAAAGTGACCGATTCCCCTATTGTCAATGTCCCGTCAAGACCTTGGCAATCAAAAAACGCGCTGGGACCTATAGTCGTTACTGCATTGGGAATGGTAAGGTCTCCTTTCAGGTCGTAGCAAAAAGCAAAAGCATTCTCTCCAATGGAAATCAATGATTCTGGAAATTCAATCGATTCCAATCCGTCGATACCCCTAAATGCGCAATAGCCAATTGAAGTGACAGTATTGGGAATGAACGAGTTTTTGCAGCCAATAATCAGTTCGTTTGTACTTGTTTCGATGATAGCGTTACAATCATTTCGGGAATCATAGAAACTATTGGCCGAGTCAACGACAATGCTGTCTAATGCGCAGTAGCCGAAAGAGTTTCCTCCAAGCGATGTCACAGTACTTGGAATGTATAATTTGCCAGTCAAATTATCGCAAGAATTAAAGGCATAATCCCCAATCGTTTCAACGGAATCTCCTAATACCAATCCATTAAGGCCGAGGCAATACTGAAATGCGCCATCTTCAATGTTGGTGATTGAATTAGAAATCACCAAATCGCCAGTAAAACTCTGGCAATAGGCAAAAGCACTTTCCCCAATGGTAGTTACTGTATTTGGAATCGTCAAATCCGTCAGATAAAAGCAATACAAGAAGGCGCAGGAGCCAATAGCCGTCACGGTATAATCATTTTCTTCGTAACTCACCGATTCCGGGATGTTCAATTCTCCCGTGGCACCGTAACCGTTAACATGGCCTGTGACAGTTACAGAAACGCTATCATCGTTGACCTGATAATTCAAGTCACCTACTGTAAATGTGGTTTGTGCCCTTCCTGTCAAAGCAAGCAGAATAATCAAGATAGATAGTAAAGTTCCCTTGTTAAGTAAATACTTCTTCATGCCCATTTTTATTGATATTGTTACACTTTTTTTAAAATTTTAAAGGGCAAAGATAAAACATTTAGAGGAATCACCATTAGCGTTCTAAATATTTTTGAGGAGGAAACCCCCGAATTTTCAATGTTTTCAATCTGTGATAACTGAAAATTCAGCCACCGCGCCTTGTGAAGCATCGTTAGTGAAGCGAGTCGCTACAAAACGCACGTGTTTTCCATTTGTAGGTTCAAAACGGACAACCTGTTCAATAGGATTGTTGCTTATATTCGAGAACTCACCTCGGTGGACAAGACGACCATCTACACAAATATCGTAATTAGCAATGTGCTGGTCGGCATCACGAACCTGCGAAGGCAAATAACGGATACCGGATATATTCATATTTTCATTTAAATCAAGTTCTATATATGATTTGTTTTCATTGAGATAACAGACAGTAAAACCATTGTCGTCAAACATGCGATGCACTGTCTGGTCGAACGGAAACGCAACTTTGAATGATGTTGTCGGAATATCAAATTCACGAGTGGCAACAGCACTTTTCCTTCCGCTTTGCGGATCAACAGAGACTGCCTTCACGATTACTTTTGAATCAAGTTCAAATGGAAGTTTGTAAAGCATTGATTGTAAGGTTGGTTCACTTCCATCAAGTGTATAACGGATTTCCGCGTCTTTATCGGCGCAAGCCATACTGACAACATTATCGAAGCCGCGTCTGATGGTCGGTTCGGTCAGTAAAGGTTCAGCGCAGAAAGCTGCTACTTTACTGATGCTCAACGTGCCTTTATAAGTCTCGAAGCGGATTCTCAGTTTATTCATCTTAACCGTCTGAAAACGAACGATTCGTTTATACCCTATCGTCGTCAAATCCTCGCTGACTTCAACAGGCAGCCATTTTTCATTGATGAAGCGTTCGAGAGTAAACGATGACACATTTTGCCCATTTGGAATATATTCTTGGAGCAACACACGATTTACAGCCGTACATTCTGGAAAATCAAAAACCAGTTCCGCTCTCTTAACGCCGTCTTCGCCAGCCCAATAACGTTCAAAATCATCCGAAAGGACATTCTCTGCATCGAATCGTTTTGAGCGGATATTGCTTGCCGATACTTTACAGTTTTTCAGCAAATTATCAGCTATATCTCTTTTTATCACTTCAAACCATTCCATAGCGCGAATCGAGTCCGTCTTACTGATTTTTCCATCGAGATTAATGGGAAAATTAAGAATCAGGTTTGCGTTGTGTCCAACACTTCGATAATAAATATCGACAAGTTTTTCTAAACTTTTAACCTGATGGTCTTCGCGAGCATGATAGAACCAGCCCGGACGAATGGAGACATCCACTTCGGCGGGAAGCCAAACATCACCGTTTTGGTCGCCGTGAGTTAGATAGTCGCAATCATCTAAGTTGTTCGTTTTCACCATCGACCATTGCGTTTCACCAGCCCAGCCCTGTTCGTTGCCCACCCAACGAATAGTCTGCATAGTACCACCAAAAATCATCGCATCAGGATTGTTTTTCCAAATCGTGTTTCTGGCACGTTCGTAGTCGTAATACTTGTTTGCTTCAATCGACCGAGTCTCGTCAGCACCGCCATACCAGCCACTGCCGCCATTTGCACCATCAAACCAGAACTCGAAAAGTTCTCCATAATTCGTTGCGAGTTCTTCAATTTGTTTGTGATAAGTCTCAACATAGGATTCTCTTCCGTATTCGGCATTGTTGCGATCCCAAGGCGAGAGATAAAGTCCGAATTTAAGTCCATGTTTACGACAAGCATCAGACAGTTCTTTCACCATATCGCCTTTGCCATCTTTATATGGCGAGTTTGAAATATTGTAATCCGTTGTTTTTGTAGGCCATAGACAGAATCCATCATGATGTTTTGCGGTCAAAATCACAGCTTTCATTCCACAAGCCTTGAATGTCTGCACCCATTGTTCACAGTCCAATTCAACGGGGTTGAAAGTCGAAGCCGGCGTGTTGCCATAGCCCCATTCCAAGTCGTTGAAAGTATTTAATCCAAAATGCACAAAAGCATAAGTTTCAAGTTGTTGCCATTCAAGTTGTTGCCGTGTTGGGACGGGATTGCTTGGTTGAGGTACACGCTCACACGACAACAGCATCGAGCATGTCAAAAATGCAATTAAATAAGTGTTTTTCATGGTGCAAATGTAGCAAAAACAATGGCTTGTGAAACTATTAAGCTCATTAGTTCTACAAATTATAGGTGGGTTTTATAAGTTATTAGATGAATCAGAATAAAAATTATTCTCATAAAATAAATCGTTTGGTATTTTTTGTAACTTTGCACTTCAAATTATCAAAACATGAAAAACCAGAAAATCATCAACACCGCATTAGTCATCGTGGCCCTGTTCCTTGCCTATATGGTGTTTAACGGCCTCAGACAACCCGTCCAATTTACAAACAAATGCAAAGACCGCGAAGCAGTTGTGGTTGCAAAGCTTAAAGACATCCGCCTTGCAGAAACGTTCTTCAAAACCCGCTACGGCAGATATACCGCCGATTTCGACTCACTCGTCAACTACATTGACAACGAGCAAATCGCTATCGTTAAGATCGTCCACGATGCAAACGACACCACATTTACCAAAAACATTATCGATACCATCGGTATGAAACCTGTCATCGACTCCATCAGAGTGTATAACAAGAACTTCACAACAACGGATTTCGCAAGAATCCCGTTCTCCAATAACGAAAAGTTTGACATCAACGCCGGATTCATCACTCGCGGCGGTCTTAAAGTCGCTGTCGTCGAAGTGAAGGCTCCTTACAACACATACCTCTACGGACTTGACGAACAGAGAATACGCAATCTCGCAAAACAACAAGAGGACATAAACAAATACGCCGGTCTTAAATTCGGTTCCATGACCGAGGCTTCCGACGCTGGTAACTGGGAATAATGGACTTTTATAAGAATTGTATATTGACCATCCAATGCTCATTGGATGGTTTTTCTTTCGCCATCAAGAACGTCGAAACAGCGGCTTTCACAAAAGTCGGCACAATTCGCTCTCTCGCAAAAATCAAGGAACTAAACATTGATACGACTGATTTTCAGAAAGTTATCGCCATCATTGATAACGATGAAAGCACCATCGTGCCGGAACAGTTCTACGAAGACTCAAAAAAAAGACAATATCTCGACTTCCTCGGACTCGGCAACGAAATGCAGATTCTTACAGAAGATGTCAATGCCGTTAACGCCGTCAACATCTTTGCCGTTCCTTTTGAACAACTGAACGAAATATCGAACCTCAATGCGAATATTGAAATCAAACACATTTCGACAGTCTTCATCGGAGCCGTGATGAACAGATTTCGCGAAAGCATTACAGCACAAATAGCCGTTGACGTTCATGACGAACATTTTGAAATGGTTGCTGCAAAAGGTAATATTTTATTGATGCACAATATCTTCCATTTTAAAACAAAAGAAGATTTTGCATACTTCCTTTTGTTTGCGATGGAACGACTTCACCTTGACGGCGAAACGACACCTCTTTATTTTGCCGGTCTGATTGATGAAAAATCACAAATCGTAGAACTTTGCTCACGTTATATTCGCGACATCCGATTTTTCAGAAAAGACTCAAAAACAAAACTCGCGCAAGATATTGAAGAAACACCTTTTTATTACAATTTCACACTTTTTAATTCTTTGATATGAGAATAATCAGAGGAAAATATCAACGCCGGCAAATCAACGCACCGACAAACCTGCCAGTCAGACCGACAACAGATATGGCTAAAGAGAGCCTTTTCAACATTCTCGAAAACAATATTGACTTTGAGGAATCACGCGCACTTGACCTTTTCAGCGGAACCGGCAACATATCGTACGAACTCGTCTCCCGTGGCTGCGTCGCTGTTACTGCCGTCGATAAAGACAACGGCTGCGTGCGTTTTATTCGCGAGACGGCAGCCAAACTAAACATGAAGGAATTGATGGTGATAAATGCCGACGTCTTGAGATTTCTCAATTCACACAAGGCCAAATATGATGTCATCTTCGCTGACCCGCCTTACGAAAACGAAGATTACGAAACAATCATCGATCTCGTATTCAAAAACGGGCTCCTCAACACCGACGGACTTTTCATCCTTGAGCACGACAAACGGCACGACTTCTCGGCTCATCCTCATTTCAAAGAACACAGAAAATACGGGAAAGTCAATTTTACGTTCTTCGCAAACTGAAGATGATGGTCAGACTGTTGGACTATTTGACTATTGGACTATTGTCAAAATGTCTAATCGTCAAAATGTCAAAACGTCTAATTGTCTAATCGTCAAACATTTTCATCCTATTTTTCCCCAGTCGAAAGTCTTTGCGTAGCGCGTATAAAAATACGTCTTCATATTGGCGTTTTCCGGTTTAGAAAGCGTTGCGTCATCGTTCAGAATCTCGTTCACGCGGTATCTCACCTGCCTTATAATCGGTTCATCAACGGTCAAATCGCCGATTTTCATCTCAATCTGTCCTGATTGTCTCGTCCCCTGAGTCTCTCCCGGGCCGCGCAATTTCAAGTCTTCTTCAGCAATCGCGAATCCGTCGTTTGTAGCCACCATTGCGTCCATTCTTCTTTTTCCGTCGTTGGAAATCTTATGGTCTGTAACCAAAATACAATACGACTGGTCAGCTCCGCGCCCGACTCTTCCGCGAAGCTGATGAAGCTGTGAGAGTCCAAAACGGTTAGCGTTTTCTATTATCATGACTGAGGCATTCGGCACGTTAACACCTACTTCTATGACTGTTGTGGCTACCATGATGTGTGCTTGGTTGCGCACGAAGCGACGCATTTCAAAATCCTTATCGTCGGCACTAAGCTGGCCGTGAACAACGCAAATCCTGTATTCTGGTTCCGGAAAATCGCGCAACAAAGCTTCATAACCTTCTTTCAGATTTATCAAATCCATCTTTTCCGACTCCTTTATCAGCGGATACACAACATAAATCTGACGTCCTTCGGCAATCTGGCGTTTCATAAAGCTGATGATGCTGAGCCGCTGTTCCATATACGCGTGGATTGTCTTGACGGGCTTTCTGCCGGGTGGAAGCTCATCGATAATTGATACATCAAGGTCGCCGAACTGCGTCATTGCAAGCGTTCTCGGTATCGGTGTGGCCGTCATCACGAGAGTATGGGGCGGATACGGCGTCTTCTCCCAGAATTTGGCGCGTTGTGCAACACCGAAACGATGTTGTTCGTCAACGATGCAGAGGCCGAGTTTCTTAAACACGACGTCGTTTTCGATAAGCGCATGCGTACCGATGAGAATATTCAAAGTCCCGTCGGCAAGATCTGAAAAAATCTGTTTTCTATCCTTCTGTTTCGTAGAACCGGTCAACAGAGCCACTTTAACCGGCATATCGGCAAGTTGTTTAGACAGCGTCTCGTAATGTTGCGTCGCCAAAATCTCAGTAGGAGCCATCAAGGCGGCCTGATAGCCGTTATCTATCGCGAGCAACATAATCATCAGGGCGACGATGGTTTTTCCACTGCCGACATCACCTTGAAGAAGTCTGTTCATCTGGCTGCCGGTCTTCAAATCGGCGCGTATTTCCCTTATAACGCGCTTCTGAGCGTTCGTGAGCGGAAAAGGAAGATATTTCTCATAGAAAGTATTAAAAAGTTCCCCAACGACCGGAAATACGACGCTTTTCATATTTTGTTCGCGACTTCTCTTACTAAGCAGCATTCTCATCTGAAAGAAAAAATGTTCTTCATATTTGAGCCTTAATGTTGCTTTCTCAATATCGTTGGCGTTTGACGGAAGATGAATTTTATAGAGTGCCTCTCTTCTTGAAACGAGATTATCTTTTTTTACAAGTTCGGAAGGCAGGTTTTCAGGAATGACGTCCCTTGTCTGAAGCACAAGCGTCTTCATTATTTTGGCAATCTGTTTTGTACCGAGACCGTGATTTTTAAGTGTTTCGGTGACGTTGTAAACGCCTTGCAGAGTCTCGCCCGACAAAGTGCTGTTAGGGTCGTATTCCTCAATATCGGGATGAGTGAAGTTAAAACGGTTATTGAAGATATTGGCTTTGCCGAAGACGAGATATTTCTTGCCTCTCACGAACTTGTCTTTTATCCATTTGAAACCTTTAAACCAGATAAGTTCGATGCTACCGGTCTCATCGCTGAAAACGGCAGTCATACGGGTTGTCCTCGGACTTCCGAACGACTGTAGATTTGATATTGTACCGATGAGTTGGTAATAGACCGTGTCGTCGCATATTTCACTGACTTTGTGTATCCTACTTTTGTCGATATATCTGAACGGATAATATTCGAGCATATCGCCGAAGGTAACTATTCCGAGTTCTTTATTTAGAAGTTCGGCACGTTTCGAGCCGATGCCCTTTAAATACTCTATTTTTGTTGAAAGAATATCGACCATTTGCAAATGATGAGATGTAAAGATACAAAAAAAGTCCGGCACGAAGTCGGACTTTTATAAGTTGGTTATAAAAATTAGTATTGCCAAAGGCTTTGTTCAAAATCCATGAGGTTTTGTTTAATGCGATCCGATTCAAGCAAGGCATCTATTCCTGTAGCGTATGATTGGATTGGGCGGTCGTAAATATTTTCCTCTTTGTAGATATAACTGTCGAATATACGGTTACAGAACACTTCGTCATAACTCAGTTGTGCTGCAGAATTTGAACGGTTAAAGAAAGGAGCTTGTGCGAACACTTCGCGGGCACTTTCGTAAGGAATCCAGAATAGAGGTTGTGGAGCCTTGTCGCCGCTTTCAAGTTCTTTCATCATCACAGGACAAATAGCAATGATTTTCACCAAGAGTTGTGAACGCTGTTTGTCGAAGTACCAATCTTCTTTAATACGAAGACGCATAACCTGAGATGGTTCAAACTGCTTTACGATTATTGTATCATATTCGTCGTACGGAGGGACTGAACGTCTTAAAGTTTTATAAGATGTATCTGATTGCTTTGCGACAAATTGGTCAAACGAAATTTCATTAAGAAACTCGTCTGTATCCTCATATTCGTATGCCGCGAGCCTGCCTTCCTCTAAAGCTTCACACACCACGGTTATGAAATTTCTCCAATTCTCGTGTGCTATAATCGGATAATAAAACCCCTGATTCATCTTCTGACGAAAATCCACTTCGCGCCAAATCCTCTTCTTCCACATTATGTCGGCTTCTCGTAGTGGTGCATAAGGAACCGGACGCTTCATACCTGTGGCATTATCAACGACGAGACCGTTGACATACGTAGGAGTTTCCATTGTCTGAGCTGAAGACGTGATATTAAAACCACAAAAGACAAGTATAAGGCAACCAAAAACAACTAATTTTCTCATTTTTACTAAATTTCGATAATTATAGAGTTTAATGAACGAGTATTACCATCGGGACCTTTAGCCTGAATATTTTCGAACATCAGTTTATCGCCTCGTTTGGCCTTATTTATAATATTCAACACTTCACCTTTGAATTGTCCGCCGTTAATGGTACCACTGGGCTTATAGTCACCATTAACTATGGTGTTGCATTGATATGACGTAATTGTGAAGTGATAGTCACCAAATTCAAAGTCGCCCATATCCGGAATTATACCGCCGGCAGCAAGAAGCGTACTCTTATCTATTTTACCGCCAACAGAACCAGCTATAGTAGCCTGCGGATTGGGAACACGTTTGATTTTAAACTCGTAGCTGCCAAGCATCGTCCTTTTGCCATCAACATTGGCATAAGCCGAAACCACCGCAATATTTTGTCCTGATGGAACGCTAACTAAATAATTGCCGTCAGATGTCTTTTCAATAGTTCCGACAGATACAGACACCTCTATCTGATTGGCTGCCAATCCCGGTGAAGACACAGAGATAGGGTTCTTAAGACCTTGATATAAAATCATCATTTGTGTAGGGGCGATAGTCACTGACGGAGGAGCCACCGTATAAGAAGCGTTAAACGGATATTTTACAGATTCACCGGTTTCAGGATCCGGCATATTGATATATCCGCAATAGTTTTGAACACCGTTTCCAACGGCAGGGAATGACAGTTTCACAACACCGCCGACACTCTGTGCTTGTTTCATTTTGTCATCAGACACATTGGCTACAGAGGAAGTGCCATGCACGTATTTTACATCAAACTGGTTTGTCGTATCGTTGGCTGCCACAAAGACCTCGGCTTCATAGTTGGAACCTTGAAGAACATAAGTACTTTTTGCAATAACGCGAGCCTGAAGTGAGTTGAACTTATAATCGCTGGCACCGATTCTGTCCCATATATCATCAATAACATCATATTCGAAGGACTGTATTTCGTTTATGATTCTGTTGAGATTAGCTATATCAGCAGCGAGGATCATGTGATAGAAATTATGATTCTCCCAATCTTGGTCTAAGCCATTTGCATCTTCATATTTAGCAGAATGAATATTGAGAGCCTTGTTTTTTTCGGCATAGTTTGGATAATACTCACTCAGCATCTCTATTATGCTACTACGATAGATGTCCAATTTATTGGCAAGTTCGTACGCTTTTTTCTCATTAATAAAAAAGTTAGTAGGCTCGTCATATTTGTCCTTGGCCTTGACATTTTTAAGGTCAAGAAGGTACGATAATCTTCTACCTGTCAAAACAGAAATATCCCTCATGAGGGCCTCTTCGCGTTTTGCATCAAGGAATTCTTCTTCTGTAATATTTTCCGTCCTGCAAACAAGTGGCATTTTGACGTCTTTCTCAATATAATTGATTATCTCGTCTGTCATTTCGCGGACTTTCTCTGCCTTTTCCCAATATTCGGCGGCACTTTCACCTTTGTTATCGCATACTCCTTTAAACTCAGAATAGTATTCCGCGATTTTTTTGGAAATGGATACATTGGAAATTTCCATGCCATCATTAAGGTTTGCAAAGGCATCAAGAATATCCACAGAGACGTTAAGGGCTAACAAGGCAGTAAGCACAAGGTACATCATACCTATCATCTTCTGCCTCGGTGTTTCTTTTGCTCCGGCCATTTTTTACTTACTTAATGGTTGATATTTCGTTTATAAAATCATTAGGCTTTGACATTCATTGCCGAAAGCATGTTGCCATAAACCGTGTTAAGTGCGCTCATGCGTTTTGACAAGTCGCCCAATTGACGATTAAGTGCATCCGTATTTTCGGCTGAGGCACTAACCTTTTCAATGTAAGCGGCCATCGCCTTATTAAATTTGTTATTTGTTTCCGTGACGGCATTAGCACTTTGGATTTGAGCATCAAGTGCTGTAACGCTTTGTGAGGCCTTAATCATAGCATCGGTATAACCTTTTGTTGCAGCAACAGCATTGCTGATGTCCGACATCTTGTCTGCATTCTGTGCAAGTTTGTTGATACCTTCGCCTAATTTTTCAAGTGCGGCCTGACTTACGCCTGCCTTTTCAAACATCTCATCGAGCTTGCCGTTCGCAGACTGCGTCTGTCCTCCGACACCGGCAGAAAAATTAGTTTTTCCTACGCCCTCAACACCATGGTATGACTGTTTAAATTCGGGAAAAATAAGACTCCAATCCGGTTCTACATGCGGCGGTTCAAAAGCCGAGAAGAAAAATATAAGACCTTCTGTAAGAAGTCCAACAGTAAGCATTAAATTAGCTCCTGGCCAGTGTGTGAGTTTAAACAACGCACCAACGAGGACGATTGTAGCTCCAAAACCATAAACACGAGCCATAAAAGTTTTATAGCCCCGACTCTCTAACATTTGTTTGAATTTCATATAAACTATTTATTAAATGATTATTAATTTTATAATACTACTTACTATCTATAAACTCTTGACGATTTTGACGGATCGTCACCCTTGTTGCGTCCCAAATACGGTCTGACACAGCGGAAACCTATATAGCATTTTGCTGAATCTTGATACTCGTATGAGCGTGTTGAAACCTGCGTGTAATAGGCAATATCTTTCCAAGAGCCGCCGCGAATGACCTTTCTTTTCATAATCGGATCATCATCAGCCTCGGCGTTATAGGTATAGTTGGGATTCATGTCCCAAGTGAAGTTATACGACAGCGGGTCGTATGCGCTAAGTGTCCATTCTGCCACATTTCCTGCCATGTCGTAAAGTCCCCAATCGTTTGCGGGATAATGTCCTACAACAACAGTCGTGAGTCCTCCATCGGCGATATAGTTACCTCTCAATGGTTTAAAGTTAGCTGCAAGACAGCCTTTTTCATTACGAGTATAAGGACCTCCCCACGGATAAGGATTAAGTGTGTGACCACCGCGTGCTGCCCATTCCCATTCGAACTCGGTTGGAAGGCGGTATTCCGATAATGCAAACCCCTTTTTAGAATGCATGTATCTATTGAGTTTTTCAGTACGCCACGCACAGAAAGCCCGAGCTTGATTCCAATTGACACCTACAACAGGATAGTTGTCGTATGCAACGTGCCAAAAATAAAGTTCCGTCAATGGGTCGTTGAGTGTGTATGCATAATCGTGAATCCATGCAAGAGTATCTGGATACACATTGATCGTTTCATTATGCACATAAACAGAACGGTCTGTCATACCTTGCGGACGATTTGCAAACGATGCGTTCCTATAGTCGGCATCATCTCTAAAATCCTTATGAGCCGCTGCATGAAGATCTATCCAATAGTAAACATAGTTCAATTTGCGAGCATCTATTTCCTTCCGGCCCCAATAACGCTCTCCTTCAGGAATATAATAAGATGCAATTGCGTCACGAACCGTCTGATCATCTGTATCCCAGTCAATTTTGACATCCCAGTTGATATATGGCGGATCATATTGTTCACCTGTTTTAGGATTTTCGCTGATAAGAAATTCCGGATTTACTTCACCAATTGCCTGACGGATAAGGGAATCGCGAACCCAATAAACAAACTCGCGATATTCGTTGTTCGTTATTTCAGTTTCATCCATAAAGAACGACGCAACAGAAATCGTCTTTGCCGGTGCCAAATATCCAGATGCTCTATCCTCTCCTCCGACACCCATTGTGTAACTTCCCATTGGTACAAACACCATTCCGTATGGATCTGGCTGATAAAAAAGTTTTGAATTTTTTCTCGTTCCAACAAGTTCACCCGTATTGGAGTTTCCACAACTCACCAAAAATAAAGTTATCAAACTGATTACTAATACTTTCTTCATTACAAGACCTTTTACTGTATTTAGATTTTACGGTATTTAGAAAATCACTATCTCAAAATAAAGCGCAAATTTATAAAAAAATATTATCTTTTGTCTATATTTTTTGTTAAAAAACATCACAAATATCTGATACTACGGTATATTCTCGGCGACTTCTCAAGGTCAAGTTTGAAGATATAACTAACGGCGAACTCGTGGGAGCCTTTGACGGCAAGTCCCATTATGTTTATGTCGTAAGAGTAGTTCAACCTGAAATCCTTGATTCCGAGACCGGCGAGAATACCCACTGACTCTTTGTGTCTGTAGTTAACGCCCATCCAGAACTTTTTATTGTATAAAATTTTCGCAGAAAGATTAATTTGTGTTGCGGCGATATTGCTCAAGAGACACATCGAAGGTTCTATAATATAACGTGGGTCTGGCATTTGGATATAATATCCGGCCATAAGGTAGAACGTTCTGTCGCCGACAAAACTCGCAGAAGAACTGCCGCTGTTTTCGCTCAAGGCCTTTCCTTTGGTTTTCAGAAGACTTGTCACGGCGACACCGGCGTAAAATGTTTCCGGGACGGTGTAATATGCCCCGATATTTGCATCAAAAAGCATATCACTTTCACTACTTTTAGGAAGAACCGGGTCGTTTTCATCTATAACGATAGCCTTGGAGAAATCCATAGTCCTATTATCAAGGGCGAGTGCCAGTCCTAATCCAAGTGTTCCGGATCCGAGATCCATGTGATATGAATAGCCGAGATTCACGTTGATATTGTCTTCGAATGCGATGGCATCCTTCATGACAGAGAAAGACAATCCGCCGGCCAAAGCCTGTATTGGCATATCGCCCGAAACGATGAATGTTCTCGGCGAGACTCTGTTGCCGTTAACATCTTCGAAGCCCGACCACTGGTCACGGTAAATACCCATAATGTTCACACCGTCGCTCAATCCTCCAAAACCCGGATTAATCGTGGTATAGGAATATTCGTAATTGGTGAAAATCGGAGCCTGCTGGGCATTTGCAACAAATGCCGTTATAGTGAGGAATGCAACGAGCGTTATATGCAGGATACTTTTTTTCATCTGAAGAGTTTTACAATATCATTTCCGTTTGCGTAAATCACGAGTGCGAGTATGATGAAGAGTCCGACATACTGGGCTATCTCCATAAATTTATCGCTTGGTTTGCGCCGTGTCACTATTTCATAAAGAAGGAACAGCACGTGTCCGCCATCAAGTGCAGGGATCGGCAGAATGTTCATGACGGCAAGGATGATGGAGATAAAAGCCGTCATCCTCCAGAAAGCATACCAGTCGAATGTCCCCGGAAATACGTTACCTATAGCGATGAAGCCGCCGAGACTTTCGTAAGCCTTCGTACTCGGATTAAAGATAAGTTTCAATTGCTTCCAATAGTCGCTGATTTCACGTCCTGTTTTTGAGAAGCCGCGCGGAACGGACTGCCAGAACGTATATTTCTGGGTCTTCAATTCGAGCATTGGCTTGGCATAGACACCAATTGTGCAATCTTCCGCAAGACGGACCTCATAATCAAGTGTATCGTTATCCCGAACTACTGCAATATTCACTGTTTCGTTAGGAAACTGCTTTATATTCAAAACAAAATCTTGATAGAACGGCGTCGAAATATCGTTGATGGCTATTATCTTGTCGCCTTCCTGCATTCCGGCGTCCTTGGCGGGTGACTTATCCGCGAACTTTTCTATCTCGAAGGGCATTCTCGCAGATATAAATGACTTCTGGTGTCTAATAATTCTTTCAACAGCGTTATCCGGAAGGGCTATCTGTATTTTTTCGCCATCACGTTCCACCTCCATGGTCTTGGTGTTGTCGAGCAGGATTTCCATTGGAATCTGTTGAAAATCCTCAATATAGTCGCCATCTACTGAGAGAATCTTATCGCCGTCGCGCAAACCCAAATCGTAAGCGAGGCTATCGACGGTTATTCCGTATTTGTTAACTTCAGATGTTGGGAGATACTGTTCGCCGTAAGAAGAAAGAAGCCCTATGTATATAATGAATGCAAGAATCACGTTCATGCATACTCCGCCTATCATAACGATAAGCCTCTGCCATGCTGGTTTGCTTCTGAACTCCCACGGTTGCGGCTCCTGACTCATCTGTCCGACATCCATCGACTCGTCTATCATACCGGCAATCTTACAATAACCGCCAAGTGGAATCCAGCCTATGCCGAATTCCGTATGCTCTTCTTCGGTACGCCAGTCGTCCTTGGGCAGCGTGGTGAGGTCGATGGGCTCGTATGTCTCTTCTTTCTTATGTGTGACAGGATTTTCGCGGACGTGCGTTATATATTTTTCCGGTACGTTTTTGCTGAAAAATTTGAAGCGCCATTTGCCCCCGACCTTCTTAAATCTAACCAAAGAGAAGCCGCTGTTGAAAAACATGTAAAACTTCTCGACTCGTGTTTTGAAAATGCGAGCAGCAATAAAATGACCAAACTCATGCACGATGACGAGCAGAGAGAGAGCCATTATCAGTTGTAATATTTTGACGAGTATAGGCATTTATATGCTATAACAAACTGCAAAGGTACAAAAAATATTGTTGTCATCTACAAAAAACAATTAGTTCACACCCTCAAACTGCTGATGTATTCTGAAGATGCTGTCGGCAGGAGATTCTCCGAGATAGATGTCGAGATAGTTTGTCGAATCGTGGTTCATCAGGAGGCTGTTTATACTATCATCGGCGAAGTCGTAGCCCGCGATGACGAGTTTGAAGTTCTGAATATACAAATCCTGCTGCACGATTATTTTCTCTAACGAGTCGGTACGCCGTTCCATATCATACACACGGCGGTCAAGCGTGACATCAGTATATCCCGGAATATATTCCTTCAGAGGAGTATATACGATGGCCGAGACTGTCGCGCCTACAATAAGCAGCACGCCAAACACAAACATCAGGACAAATTGAAAACGGCTTAGTCTGAAGTGTTTTTTTTCTTCAAAAGTATCATTGGAGTAAATCACGAAACGATACTTGTGATAAAAACGTTGCAGCCATGTACTATTATCTTTCTTTTTCATCACGACAGATTAAATTTTTCCGGATATTTCGCGCCCATTCCTCTGTAAAAACCTTCGATTATTTTCCAGTCTTCATCGAAGTTTCCCGACGGATTCAGGACGGGGCCGTACCCGCAGTGTTTTGTTTTATAATTGATAAATCCCATTATGACCGGCACTTCGGCTTTTTCGGCGATGTAATAAAACCCCCTCTTCCATCGGGTGACGAGTTTGCGAGATCCTTCGGGAGTCATCACGATGTAAATCTCGTCGGTCGCCTTTATTGCCTTAGTAACATCGTTAACGATATTGTTATGACCGCTTCTGTCAACGGGTATTCCGCCCATTTTCTTCAGAATGCAGCCCAAAAGCGGTATTCTGAATAGTTCTTTTTTTATAAGGAAGAATGCAGGTTTTCCTTCGGAGAGAAAAAACATCTTCCCTATCACAAAATCCATCATTGAAGTGTGGGGGGCTTCAATGACCACGCACTTTTTTATCTCCGGCGGAATTTGTCCGTCAAGAGTCCAGCCGTGAAGTTTCAGCCATTTTCTACCTATCCATTTTTTGAAAGCCATCTTTTCCTTTTAGTCGTTTATCACATTCCAAAGCCAAGCTTTAACTCATCTTTTATAATATTTATGCCCGGATTTTTTTTGGCCATTTCCTCAAAACAATCCTTATCGGTGTAAGGTTTCAGCTCAACAGGATGTTCTGATATTTGGTCAACGATGGTAAAGACATTGTTATTCAAAGATTTTCTAAGATAATTGCGAAGTTTTTCCATATCTTCGACATTTTGCATCACGAGGCCGTTATCGACTTCTATGTTAATCTCAAACGGTTCGACCAATTTCGGCTGATGTGCGCTTATGCCTGCAATGAAGGCCCGCGAAACGGTGTTGTCGGTCTCAACGAAAGACTTCCACGCGGCTTGAAGTTGCGCTTCTGTAAAATGGTTCTCTATTTTGACTTCTTCGACTGGTTTGTCGTCCTTTTTTACCATCTCTGACACCGATACAGTGGCACTGCGATGAAGTCTCTCAGTCAGTTTCTGCGGTGTCACTTCCGAAATCTGCGGCTGAGGTTTTGGCTGAATCTGTTGAGACTGAATCTGCTGAGGTTGTTGAGCTTGAGCTTGGGGTTGTTGGGGTTGAATTTTTGGCGTTATCGGTTGTATTGCCGGCTTAATCGGAGACGTGGTTTGTGGTTGCTGGTTCATTTTGCACAATTGGAGGAGGCAGATTTCGACATGAAGGCGTTTATTGCTTGAAGTGCGGTATGAATTGTCGTATTGGTCGAGAAGTGTCAGTGCCTGAAGCATGAAGTCCGGGTTAACATGTTGTGCCTGTTCTGTGAAACGCAGTTTCTGCTGCGCGCTACATTCGAGGATGTCGGCTGTCGCAGTATCTTGCGCGAGCAATATTTTTCTGATATGCGAGGCGAGTCCTTGAAGGAAATGCTGTATATCAAAGCCTTTGTTGGCTATATCGTCAATCATGCGAAGCACTCCGTTACAATCGGCGTTAATGAAGCAGTCAACGGTGGTGAAATAATAGTTACTATCAAGGACGTTGAGGTTTTCTATGACGTTTTGATAAGTCAGGTCTTTACCTGAGAAGCTTATCATTTGGTCGAAGATCGAAAGCGAGTCGCGAAGTGCTCCGTCGGCTTTCTCGGCTATGACTTCCAAGGCTTCCTCTTCGGCTGTAACGCCTTCTTTTTCAGCTATTTTCTTCAGATGTTCAACAATATCCTCGACGGTTATGCGTTTAAAGTCGAAAATTTGGCATCTCGAAAGAATTGTTGCGGGAATTTTGTGTTTTTCCGTTGTGGCGAAAATAAATTTTGCGTACGCCGGCGGTTCTTCCAAAGTCTTCAGAAATGCATTAAAAGCCGCCGAAGAAAGCATGTGTACCTCATCAATGATATAAATCTTGTATTTTCCGACTTGCGGTGGAATTCTAATCTGTTCGGTCAGGTTGCGAATATCTTCAACGCTGTTGTTTGATGCTGCGTCGAGTTCGTAGATGTTGAAGGAATTTGAGTTGTTGAAACTGACGCACGACTCACATTCGTTGCAGGCCTCCATATCTTCGGTCGGGTGCATGCAGTTTATCGTTTTCGCCATTATTCTTGCGCAAGTCGTCTTGCCGACACCACGCGGCCCGCAGAAAAGGAAGGCTTGTGCGAGCGTGTTATTGCGAATGGCGTTCTGCAACGTAGAAGTTATAGAGTGTTGTCCCACAACGGTTTCGAATGTCGCAGGACGATATTTTCTTGCTGAAACGATGAAGTTATCCATGAGATTCCATTTAAGGTTGTAAAATTACGAAAAAGTTTTTCAGGAATAAAAATGTAGTGGGCAAAAAACTCCTTACCTTTGCGAAAAATATCTTATGGATAATCTCAACGTCGCATTCATCCAGTCTGACTTGAAATGGGAAGACAAAGCGTCCAACATAGAACATTTTTCCGAATTCATCGGCGAAGTGAGAGATGGGACAGACCTGATACTGCTTCCCGAGACCTTCACGACGGCTTTTCCCGTTGATCCTATTGAATTTGCCGAAGAAGAAGACGGGCCTACAATGCAGTGGCTAAAGGACGAAGCCAAAATGAAGAACGCCGTCATCTGCGGCACGATTCTTCTGAAGAAAGACGGATTATACAGAAATTCGTTGGTTTGGATGCGTCCTGACGGCGGTTTTGAATTGTACCACAAACGTCATCCTTTCAGCATCGGCGGCGAAAACAAAGTCATAACAAAAGGTTCGGAGAGACTTATCGTCGAGTTAAAAGGCTGGAAGATAAGTCCTTTTGTGTGCTACGATATACGTTTTCCCGTTTGGGCGCGAAATAAGTTTCAAAACGGGAGTTACGAATACGACATCGCTTTCTACCTCGCTAATTTCCCCGATTCGAGGATGATTGTGTGGAATAGTCTTCTTGTGGCGCGAGCAATTGAAAATCAAGCATTTGTAATTGGTGTCAATCGTATCGGCGAAGATCCTCACGGATTACATTACAGTGGTGAGTCGCAGGTGATAGATCCGCGCGGGAATATTATTTCCAATGTTGAAGCATATAAAGAAGGTATCGGATATGCTACTTTGGAATATGAAAATTTGCACAAATTCAGGACAAAATTCCCGTTGGGACCGGATTGGGATTTGTATGATGTGAAAAAATAGAAATACATTAAACCTGACTTTGACAATGAGGCACCCTATTCGCCGTCGCCTATTTTTAGGGCATCAA
>JAKSNC010000023.1 GCA_024400195.1 Bacteroidales bacterium | reverse complement strand
CGAAATGACATACAATATAATTATCATTGTAAGAAATCAAAACAGCTTCTAAAATTCGGGAAGCATTTTCCTCAAAAAGAAATAAAGTCGCAAACAAGGCGAGTTGTAAAAATCATTAACTTTGCGCCAACAAAAACTTTAATCAGAAATGGCTTTAAACTGCGGAATCATCGGTTTGACCTCGACGGGAAAAACCACTATTTTCAATTGTATATCAAACACTAAAGCTGAGATAGGCTTTGCTTCCAAGAGTAATATAGGGATGTGCGAGGTTATGGACGAGCGTCTTGACCTCATCGACAACATATCGCATTCCAAACGAATTGTCCACGCCACGGTCGAGATTGTCGATTTGCCGGGACTAAGCAAAGGTGGCCAGGGAGTCGGCAACAAACTTTTGGCGGAGGTTCAGACCGTCGATGCGCTCATTCACGTGCTTCGCTGCTTCGACAACCCCAACATCCCACACAGCGAAGGTAGCATTGACCCCGTGCGCGATATGGAACTCGTTGATCTTGAACTCCAAGTGCGTGACCTCGACCTTGTGACACGCAAACTTCAACGTGTTGAAAAACTGCTTAAAAACGGCGAAAAAGACAACAAACGCGCCTTCGAAGTCCTCAGCATTTACAAGGAAGTGCTTGAAAACATGGGCAATGCCCGCGATGCCAAAGTGTCGGAAGAAGACAAGAAATACATTCAGGACATACAGCTTCTGACGGCGAAACCGATAATGTACGTCTGCAACGTTGACGATGCTTCCGCGACGACGGGCAACAAATATTCCGACGCTGTAAGAGACGCATTGAAAGACAATCAGAAAATGCTTATCATTGCCGGCAAACTCGAAGCCGAGATTGCCGAACTCGAAGCCGACGACCGCGCGATGTTCATGGAAGATGCCGGCCTGACGGAGCCAGGAGTCAACAAACTCGTCCGTCTTGCATATAACACCCTTAACCTGCAGTCGTTCTTTACTACCGGACCTGATGAGACGCGTGCATGGACGATACATGTCGGAGACACCGCACCTGAGGCAGCCGGCGTGATTCATTCAGACTTGCAGCGCGGCTTCATCCGCGCCGAAGTTATGAGCGTCGAAGACTTCCTCAAATACGGTTCGGAAGCGGCTGTTAAAGAAGCCGGAAGGTTCCGCGTCGAAGGAAAGACCTACGTTGTGCAGGAAGGCGATATATTAAACATCAGATTCAACGTGTGATGGAAGACTTTGTTATTCTCGTTGACAGCAACGACAGGGAAATCGGCCTGATGGAAAAGATGCAGGCACACCGTGAAGCAGTCCTTCACAGAGCCTTTTCAATTTTCATTTTCAACAGCAGAGGCGAGATGCTTCTACAACAACGCGCCTACACCAAATATCACACGCCCGGACTTTGGACCAACACGTGCTGCAGCCACCCGAGGAAAGGTGAGACCGTTGCCGATGCTGCATCAAGGCGTCTGTTTGAGGAAATGGGAATGATTTGTCCTCTCGAAGAAATATTTTCATTTATATACAAAGCCGATGTATCTCAAGGACTTATCGAGCACGAACTCGACCATGTCCTCATCGGACATAGCGACGAAAAGCCTGTCATAAACAGAGACGAAGCAGCATCATGGCGTTACGCGTCAATCGAGACCATCAAGCGCGAACTAAGGGAAAATCCGGAAAAATTCACGGCATGGTTCAAGATTGCCTTCGCTAAAATATGCGAAAGACTGTAAACGCGAAGTTAATAAATTGATTGCTTAAATGGAGGCCTGAAACAATGTTTATGTTGTTCAGGCTTCGTCATCATCTTCTTCCAAACTATCAAGGTCGCCGTCCCAATCCGACCATTTTTCGTCGAAGAACTCATCCCCTACCAATTCTTTATCGCTTTTGGCACTGTCTTTAAAGATAGAACGTATGTCTTCCGGGCGCATCGGAAACATCGAGCCGTCTTTATCAGGCGAAACAGCTATGCCGATATGGTCTTCTGACAATTCGTTCAGCCATTTCATCAGTTCGCGAAGGCTCATCGCGGTAAGCGAATAATCCGTCCAGTCGTCATTGACACATTCAGAAGCCGACTCTTCATTGCTCCAGACAGGAACATACGAATTACCGCTGTTGTCTTCGAGCATTGCAAAAAGTCCGTCTTTCGCCTGAAGCAGCCACATTTTGCCGTTTTCCTTAACCTCGTTCACGAAGTTCACAAAATCTTCACCGTTTTTCATGATAATGTATTCTTAAAATTATATTTCATCAAGTTCAAGCCAGCGCATTTCCTTCTCGTCAAGAAGGTCGTTTATTTCCGTCAGACGCGCACCGATAATCTGAATCTTTTGATAATCAGTAATATCATTCAAACTTTCGGTAAGTTCGCGCTTTTCATTTTCTAAATTTTCTATTTCCACGGCGAGAGCCTCATATTCCTTCTGCTCTTTAAAGGAACGCTTTTTCTTTTCAGTGTTTTTCGGTTTATTGTCGCGGAAATTCTTTTTATTTTCAACGATATTGGCACGTTCTTCCTTGTTTTGGGTACGCAGCCATTCATAATACTGCGAATAGTTCCCCATGAAGCCTTTAATAGTGCCATTTCCTTGAAAGACAAACAGTTGATCAACGGTTTCATCAAGAAAACAACGGTCGTGGGAGACGACAATCAGGCATCCCGAAAAATTCCTGAGGAAGTCTTCTAATTTTTGAAGCGTAAGAATGTCTAAGTCATTAGTAGGTTCGTCCAAAATCAGGAAATTCGGATTTTGCACGAGTACGGTAAGAAGGTAAAGCCGCCTTTTCTCGCCTCCGCTCAGGAGTGAGACGGGTTGTTGCTGCATCTTATGAGGAAACATGAAATGCGCGAGTAGTTTGTCGGCTGAATAGACTCTGTTTTGCCCGTAGTGAATTATTTCGGCTATGTCGCGAATAGTGTCAAGAACCGATTTATTCTCATCAAGAAAATAATTATTTTGAGTGTAATAGCCGTAAACGACCGTCTGTCCGACTGAGACGCGGCCTTCATCGGGAGTCTCGCGGCCGGTGATGACATCGAGGAATGTTGATTTTCCGATGCCGTTCTTCCCTATTATACCGATGCGCTCGCCTTTTTTGAAAACATAGTCGAAATCGCGGATATAGTTGATTCCGTTGTACGATTTCGACACGTGTTCCATCTCGAGAATCTTACCGCCGAGTCTCCGCATATCGACATTCAGCTGAAGTTCGGTGTTATCGCGGCGCTGCTTGGCACGTTCCTTCAAATCGTAAAAAGCATCGATGCGCGCCTTCGACTTGCCTGTGCGCGCCTGAGGCGTGGCACGAATCCATTCCAACTCGCGTTTCATAAGCCGGCCGGCCTTTTCAGCGGCAATGCGCCTGTTTTCCTCGCGTTCGCGGCTCTTGGCGACATAATAGTCGAAGTTTCCGTTATGCGTGTAGATGACGCCGTCGTAAAGTTCGATGATTTTATTGCAAACCCTGTCGAGGAAATACCTGTCGTGCGTGACCATCAGAATCGTGACATTAGCCTGTTTGAGGTATCTCTCCAGCCATTCGACCATCTCCATATCAAGATGGTTGGTCGGTTCGTCGAGGACGAGGAAGTCGGGGTCGTCGTAAATCGTCAGGGCGATGGCGAGACGTTTCTTTTGTCCGCCCGAAAACTCCCCTATCTTCTGATTCCAATCCGTAAGGCCGAATGTGGTTATCAGCTGCTTCAACTTCAATTCGCAGTTCCAAGCCCTTTCCTGATCAATTTTCGACAAAGCTTCTGTCACTATATCACTGATTGTCAAGTAAGACTCAAAATGAGGTTGTTGTTCAAGATAAGCAAATCTCACATTTTCGTTGAATGAAATCTTTCCGCCGTCGGGTTCGATTTCACCGGCAATGATACGCATCATCGTGCTTTTACCTGTGCCGTTTGCAGCGACGAGAGCCGTTTTTTCGCCCTGACTGATGCCGAAACTGATATTTTCAAACAGCACTTTGTCGCTGAAAGCCTTTGATATGTTGTCAACCGATAGCAGATTCATTTTTTTGTCATTTTAAGGAAACCATCTGATGTGAGGCGAATCATTCCAGAGTCTATCATCTGCCTTGCCACTTCGAAAATCTTTTCCGGAAGAACGTCCGTCGTCAACTTTGATAACTCATTCATATCTAAATCATTAGTTTTCAGTTTATTTAAAATAGAACGACTAATGATTTCAAAATCATTTTTCGATATATTTTTCTCAGAATATGAGATACAGACATCGCATTTGCCGCACGTATGGTCGATTTTCTCACCGAAATAACGCAAAAGCTGAACACTTCGACATTCGTCCGAATTTCTAACAAAATCTTCAACGGCCTTGATTCTCATTTCGGCATCTTTTTTTCTGTCGGCATAAACTTCGTTGCTCAAAACGAAATGATTATCAGCATCAACTCTTTCCGACAAAAACTGAATCTGCGGTTTGTCGCATCTTGCGGAATAAACGAGGACGTTGTAATTTTCAAGATTTTTCAGGTTTTCGACGACTTTATTCACATCTAATCCGGTCATTCTCGCAACTTTTTCCTCTCTGATGACGGTAAAATCGGAACATATTCCCGGACAAGAGCGAAGAAGATTATCTATAATCATATCATAATCAGCGTATTGCGAGCGGAATCTACGAATTTCGCCGTCGTTTGCCGTGATATAGACTTTCGATGGTGTTTCAAGAGCCTCCGACATAGAGATGATTCCGTCTTTTTCAAGCAGTTTCAAAATGTTGAAGACTTTAAGCGGAGAAAATCCGCAATATTGTGTGAACGCGTCAAGTTCAAACGGAGCCTGAAAACCCTCGCCGGCTCCTACCGTTATGCCGAAATAATTAAATAAAGCGTTGTAAACCAATTTAATATCTTCGAGTGGCGGATAAGTCGATTCGAAGTTATCGTGAAGACGTTTTATGTCGCTTTCTGAAACGAGTAGATAAGCTTCGGAATGTTTGAGGTCACGTCCGGCGCGTCCTGCTTCCTGAAAATAGGCTTCGAGGCTGTCGGGAAGGTCGAGATGGACGACGAGTCGCACATCAGGTTTGTCGATTCCCATTCCGAAGGCGTTTGTAGCCACCATAACTTTTGTCTTTCCGTCCATCCACTGCCTTTGTCTTTCGTCTCTGACCGATGCGTCAAGTCCGGCGTGGTACGATGCAGCCGTGATGCCTGCGTTGGAGAGCCATTCTGCGATAACGCCGGTTCTCTTGCGGCTTCTGACATAGACAATGCCGCTCCCCGACGTCATTCTGTCGAACAGGTTAAACATAACGCCGTATTTATCAGGTTCGTGAAGAACGTTGTAAATGACGTTTTTACGTTCGTAACTTGTCTGAAAGACGTTTTTTTTCTTGAATTGCAGACGGAATTGGATGTCGTTGACTACCATCGGAGTCGCGGTAGCTGTGAGAGCGAGAATCGGAGTCGCGGGCAGAAAAGGACGAATATCGGCGATTTTCAGGTAAGGCGGACGGAAGTCGTAACCCCATTGCGAGATGCAGTGCGATTCGTCAACAGCGATAAGACAGACGGTCATTTTTCTCAAGGCCGTCAGGAAACTGTTGGTAACAAGTCGTTCCGGAGAGACGTAAAGGAACTTCAATTTTCCATAAACAGCCTGATTATAAACCAATTCTATCTCTCGTTTAGTCAGACCGGTATAAATTGCGGCAGCTTCAATTCCGATTTTCTTCAGGTGCTGAACCTGGTCTTTCATCAATGAAATGAGCGGAGTGACGACGATACAGATTCCGTTCATAGCCATGGCGGGAACTTGAAAGCAAATCGACTTGCCGCCGCCTGTAGGCAGAAGAGCCAATGTGTCACGTCCGGCGATGACGGAATCCACAATGTCTTCCTGCAACGGGCGGAACGATTTATATCCCCAGTATTGCTCAAGGACTCGTCTCGTTTGTTCACTCATGCCGCGTAATTGTTAATATTTTTTAACAAAAAAATGCGGTTTTCGTGTACGAAAACCGCATCTTGACATCACATATACTGCGAACATTATTCCATGTTTGTATAAACAGCCTGAACGTCTTCGTCATCTTCGACTTTATCGATGAAGGCGAGAATGCTTTCAGTCTCCTCGTCGTTGAATTTGACGGGCGAGTTTGCAAAACGCTGAAGGTTAGCCTTGATAATGTTGACCTTGTTATTTTCGAGAGCGTCGTGCATTGTTCCGTAAGCTGTCCAATCTGAATAGGCTATCGTTGTCGTCTTGCCTTCTTCATCGGTTTCCGATTCGATCTCCTCCAATCCGGCGTCAATCAGTTCGAGTTCGAGTTCGTCCTTATCCATTCCTGCCGGAAGTTCAATCTCAAACACTGCTTTGCGTGAGAACATAAATTCCAAAGAACCTGAGTTGACAAGCTGTCCGCCGTTTTTGTTGAAATATGAACGGACGTTGGCAACTGTACGCGTTGTGTTATCGGTTGCGCATTCCACGACGACGAGGACTCCGTGAGGGCCTTTACCTTCATAGACAACCTCAACCATATCGGCGGCATCTTTAGCCGTCGCGCGTTTGATGGCGGCATCGATATTATCCTTAGGCATGTTTTCAGCCTTCGCATTTTGAATTGCCTGACGCAGTTTCGGGTTCATATCAGGATCCGAACCGCCTTCTTTGGCCGCGATAGTGATTATCTTTCCTAATTTGGGGAACACCCTCGACATGTGACCCCATCTCTTCATTTTAGCCGCTTTGCGGTATTCAAAAGCTCTTCCCATATATACGGTGTTTTTTAAATTTCGGACTGCAAAGGTAAGAAAAAAATAGAAATCAGAATTTAGAATTTAGAATTTAGAATGAAGAAGTAACGCATTTCTGTTCTTATTTGCAGAGATGGTGCACGCACCGTCTCTACATGATTATTCGTTTTTCTTTCTGTTTTTCAGCGCGTATGCGGCTCCGAGGCCGATTAACAGCACTATGCCGTCTCCGATGGGAGTCACGTCATCATCTCCACCGTGACCCGGCGTGACAGGCGTTGTCGGTGTGGTTGGATAACCGGGGTTATCACCAGACCCTCCTGATGTCCCTCTTATTATGCTGTTGCCCTGAAAGAAGTCATGCTTCTGAGCATGCAACGTTCCGCACGCAAACACCATAACGGCTATTATTAAAAATTTCTTTATCATGATTTTTGACGATTTGACTTTTTGACGATTTGACAATTTGATCTTTTGACTTTTTGACCTTCGACCTTAGTCCTTCGACCTTTGACCTTCGACCTTTGACCTTAGTCCTTAGTCCTCTCGTCCTTATCTTCTAACAACTATCTTCTCCGTCTTAGTCCATCCGTTTCCGATAAGTCTCACGACGTAAACTCCGCCCTTGAAACCGCCCGTCGAAATCGTCGCGTCTCCGCTTATGACTTCCGAATGCATTATTCTGCCCATGACGTCGAAGATTTGAACCTCGCCGCTTCCGCTGACGTGTATCTCGCCGTTATAGACGTTCACGAAGTTTTCGGTTTCGTTTTCGTCGATTCCGGTGTTGCCCTTGTCGATTCTTACTATGAAGCGGTGCGTGTCGTCGTCTTCTGAAGCCTCAAACGTGTAGCTTCCTTCTAAAAGCATATCGACATCAACATCAAGAAGTTTGTCGTAGAGATGCACGTAGTCGAACTCGCCGATGGTCTCAAGTCTGATGGTGTTGGAACCTTCGCCGGCGGCTTTGAACGACACGTTGAACTCTTTCGTGCTGGTGTTGAAGTTACGGATTCCGTATTTGGTCTGGTTTTTCTCGGTGTAGATTTGCGGGACGTTGGTGTTGAAGTTGTCGGCTTTGGCGAAACCGCCGTTTTCGTCGTCAAGGACTATGATGGTGTTGTCTTCGCCGTTTCCGTTGCTCGCGAACAGGTTAAGTGCGAGGATGTCGTTGCTCTTACCGCTTCCGCTGCCTTTGGTGAATGATAAATCAGCATTATCTTCTTCGGTATAAACCATAAAGCCAGTTCCGACTTTGATTGGAGTGTCTCCGACGGCATATTTTATTATTCCGTCTTCGCTGTCAACCACTGCGAAACCGTTATAGATTCCAGTCTTATTGTTGAAGTCGCTCCATTTCAGGTCGTATGTGAACGGGTTGCCGAGGAGAGTGAAATTGCCATTTGAATTGAGCTCGTTGGTGAAATCGAATGTCGTACCGGCATTGAGAGTTCCCTGCATTTTTAGGAGGTTTGTTGTTTCGTATGCTGCGAGGTAGCCTCTTCCGCTGACGAAGTTAGTTTCAAACTCGTTGTCGTGACTAGAATCATGAGCCTTATAGTTATACCATATCGGAGTTCCGTCGTCTTTGATATACCATCTATAGAGGTCGTAGTCGCCATTGCCGGCTTGATTGGTAAACGATGTAACTGCGAAGTCTGTCATCGGAGCCGCGAGGAAGTACCAACCTTTATCGCCCTTACTGCTGTAAGGTATGATGTTTTTCTCCACCGTCGCTTTGACGCCGCTGTTACCATCTTTGCCGCTGTCGTTGAAGACAAGTTGTCCGCCGTCTTTAATGACGAGGTTGGCGGGGTCTGGATTCGTTATCGTTCCTATAACGGTGAGTATGCTATTCTCCCCGATAATGACTGGATAGCTGCCTGTGATATTTTCTGCGACGACATTGTCACTAATGACTGAGCCGAAAAAGACGTTGAGCTCATTGGTGGAGATGTCAAACTGCTCTTTTTCTGTTTCATTGATCATGACTTTGACACTTTCTCCGTCAACGACTAATTTTGGTGTTGTGCTGAGTTGATAGTGGCTCTTGTTGTCGTCATTGCCTTGTCGAGTGATAATAGAGTTGATTTCCTGCGAGTTAGCCGTAATGCAAAACAATGTTACGATGACGGCTGTTAATGTTTTTTTTATCATTTTGTTTTAAGATTATCTTGTTTTAAATTGGTCGCAAAGGTACATTTTTTTTAGCAAAATTCCAATCTTTTTTATTTCCCGAAGTCAACCTTCTTTGGGTTTTCATACGTCTTCGTGCTGCCGTCGGCGTATGTCACGCGAACGGTCGGCGTGCCGTTTTCTTTGAGGAACTCCACAGCCTTCACTCCGTAGAGGGTGATGGTGCTGTCGTCCTGATAGGTGATTTCGACAAATGTTAAACCGCCGTTTATCACGATGCGTGTCACGGCAGAGCTGCCGGTGTCCTTCAAGTAGGCGCGGAACGGATCAATGCTGAGGCTTTCGACATTGACGAATGCGTCGCCATCAAGCTGATAAAGGCCTGTTTCCGTAAGCTCCTTGGTTTGGAAAGTGCCTTTCAGCGCGAAGTCGCCGACGGTCTGCTCGGATGCCGTGATGTTGACGGGGACGCTTGTGGCCGGGGCCGCGGGCGTTGCCGTAAGCGTAAAGTTGGCAGCATCCGTCTGGTTCCTGAACAGATAAGGCTTGCCCGCCTCTATGTTCTCGGCTATCGAAAGGGTGAGCGTGCCGTTTGCCGCATCCACATTGTCGATAGAGAAGAACACTATTCCCTGATGGCTTGAAGGCACGAAAGGAAGAGTGATAGTTCCCCATTGGTTAGGCTCTAACGTGCCGTGGTAATGCGCCTCGGTGAAGCCAGCAGATGGATAATTGTCCAATGAGGTACCGATGAACGGCTTGTTGCTGTCGGTGAGGTCGAACACTTTGGTGGAGAGTTTATAGCAATTCCCAAAAGCATGTTGGTCAACATTCGGTAGAGAAGCAAAGAAAACGGATTCCCATGCAGGACATTCCCAAAAAGAGGAATTGCCAATCTTTGTCACAGACGAAGGAATGAAAATCGATTTCAATGTCTTATTTCTGTTGAACGCATCATTAGCAATCTCTGTCACGCCATCAGCAAAAACTATCTTGCCCAAACCTCTTGAATATACGTTTTCCTTGTAATTAACGCGATGTTCAATCTGCTTGTCGTCTATTGTCGTGTACCAGATTTCATTATTATTGGCTTCCGGGACATTTAAATCTGTCATATCCGTCAACTCTTCGCTACATGATTCATCCTTGTAATTCTTTTCACACTTTGTGCATCGATAGTACCCATAACGTCCTTCTGTGGTTTCTGTCGGTAATATTCCCATAACAAGTTCGGGGAAATGTCCCGGACAATATTCCAGACTCATTGTCCAAATCAGTGGGGAGTTCAGAGTTATATCCCACATGGAATTAATCCTATAATAAACTGTCACTTTATCGTCTTGCTTCAAGTCAGGCAGGTTCTGCACCCACATATTTCCCGAAACGTCAATCTTCGTCTCGATGCCGTTATTTATCTTATAATACAACTCACCATTGAAGGTGTTTTTATTCAAATGCCACTTAAGCCGGACATTCCTTGCCGTGGAATCTTTTACAATGAACCAGACATATTCTCCGTAATCGTAGGATGCGCTTTCTGGATACCTCTTTTCCAAAGCGTTTGTGAAGGTCACGCCATCGTATGTCACGGGTTCATCCTTCATTTCCCATCGCCATGCGGCAAGACTGCAGCCATATTCAGGCACAGTCGTCACTGGCGAGTATGTGACCACATACGCCGCATTGAGTTCTGTGGCGCACGCCTCTTCGGCATAGAATCTGCGCGACCTCGTGTCTTCCCAACATTCCATAGTGTAGCCGACGCTGCAGGTCGCATCGCAAATATTGCGGTGGATGGCGCCCACGGTTATAGGTGTGTTGGAATATTTCAGCACGTCGCCGTCGTAGCCGAAGAATACAGTGTTGTGGCTGTTGTTCAGAACAGGAAATTCGTCAGTTTCCAATGTCTGATACCATTTCTGGCTGCCGTTCGTCACGCCGTGATTGAGTTGGTAGCATACCTCGCCGGAAGCGAAAGCATCGTCGTTCTTCACGAATGAATGGTTGATTTTCGATGCAGGGCAGCCATTGTCCAAAGAGCCATACACTTTTGAACATTTGCCTTGCAGCGTATAGCAGTTGCTGATGGTATAGTCAACGCCGGTGTTCTCATATACGGCACCGCAGATGCCGCCGTAACTCGGGTTGTCATAATTAGTAACTATCCTTCCGATGTTGTAGCAATCCTTTATGGATGCATATATCCAGCAGGAGCCGGAGATGCCACCGGCATTCCAGTCCTTGGCATCGATGGTCGCACCGTTCCAGCAGTTCTCGATCAGTCCGCTTGCGAAGTCGCCGCAGATGCCGCCCACGTGGTCTTTGCCGTAGAAGTAACTGTCGCTGATGCCGAGGTCGTGGATGTGGGCATTGTTGACAGCCTTGCCGAAAAGCCCCATGTTGTTCATCTCGGTGTTTTTGAGATACAGTCCGCTGATGGTGTGTCCGTTGCCGTCGAAATCGCCTCCGAAGTCTTTGCCATGTCCGCCTATCGGAACCCACTCCACGAAACCTTCACCGTTAGAATATCCAGAAGATTTAAGCACACTCGCGTTCATCGTGATGTCTGCCGTCAGGATGGCGCAGACTGATGCGTTTCCGGTGTTCACATGATTTGCGAACCATAGCAGGTTTCCCAACGTGGCGATCTGGTAAGGGTTGGCTTGTGAGCCATCGCCTGCCGAAGGCTCGGTAAATTCTATTTTTGGCAATTCATTGGTCTTATCATCTAACTTATAATTATTTCCGCATTCCGTGCAATGCCAACAGTTGATGTAAGTGCCGCTGAGTTGTGGCATCACAGATTCCTCGAAACTATGCAGGTGATCTTCTGCCACCTCGCACAACGTCTCGTTACGGAAGACATTGCCATCTTTATAGACGACGTAGTCGCCCGTCACCATGGGGTAATCATCCGTTCTCAAGTGCTGCCGCCATGCCGCCGACCTACAGTTTCCGTTGAGGATCCAGCACACCTCGCCGCTTGTGAAGGCTGCGGCGTTCTTTATATGGACATTGTCGATTTCTGCATCGTCGTAGAGGTTGTACGCCACGCTGCATTTGCCTTCAAGCGAAACGCAGTTGCTAATAGATATGAAACCATTGACGTTCTTTGCCACCGAGCCGCAGATGCCGCCGCAGTTTGTGCCCTCCGCCACTTTGCCTATGTTGTAGCAACCTGACACGGATGCGTATTTCCGGCATGAACCAACCAAGCCACCGGCGGTATTCTCAACAGACTGAACGGTTGCCGCGTTCCAGCAGTTTTCCATCCGTCCGTTTGCGAAGTCGCCGCAGATGCCGCCCACATGGCTCTTGCCACGGAAATAACTATCTTTGACACCGAGGTCGTGAATGCGGGCAGTTACATTTCCGGAATTGTTTGCCATGCCGAAAAGCCCGACTGCCGACGTTGTTTCATCATTGAAGTAAAGTCCGCTGATAGTGTGTCCGTTGCCGTCGAACTCGCCACTGTAGCCGTTGTTGCCCCATCCGCCTATCGGAATCCAAGGCTCAAACGCTTCGCCGCTGAGGTTGCCGTTGCTGTCTAAAACGCCGGTGTTCATCGTGATGTCTGCCACAAGGACGGCACATGCAGATACGGCTCCGGAGTTCACATTGCTTGTAAAACGCATCAGGTTTTCCAACGTGGCAATCTGATAAGGGTTGTCCTCTGTGCCGTCGCCCTCACCCGAGCGCCATGGCAGCGCAGGGCAGTTACACCATGTCCCGGAAGATCCTGCCACATCATCACTCACATAGACGGTTGGCTTTGGCCCAAAAAAGTAACCAAAGCACTCGTAGTTATAATTATTACTCCCTAAATAGAGCACTTCGTGAATATTATCACAGCTGTAAAATGCGTGTTCCCCGATGCTCGTCACACTGCTTGGTATGGTAACAGAAGTCAAACCTTTACAACCATAGAATGCACTTGCCCCGATGCTCGTCACACTGCTTGGTATGGTAATAGAAGTCAAACCGCTACAACTAAAGAATGCACCTTCCCCGATGCTCGTCACACTGTTGGGAATGGTAACAGAAGTCAAGCCGTAACACTCACTGAATGCACCCTCACCGATGCTCGTCACACTGCTTGGTATGGTAATAGAAGTCAAACCACTACAACCACTGAATGCACCTTCCCCGATGCTCGTCACACTGTTTTGAATGGTTACTGACACCAAACTTGTACAGTTTTTGAATGTTGCGTATGCAATGTACCGCGAGGCAATGGTTGCTGAAATCAAGCCTCTGCAATTCTCGAATGTCCAACTTCCCATGCTTGTCACACTGTTTGGAATGGTTACTGTTGCCAGACTGGTATTTTCGAATGCACATTCTTCGATGCTCGTCACACCGTTTGGAATGTTTACTGACACCAAATTTGTACAATCCAAGAATGCACGTTCTCCGATGCTCGTCACACTGTTTGGAATGTTTATTGACACCAAACTTCCACATCTGAAAAATGCCCACCATCCAATGCTTGTGACTTTCCCGTTGAACTTAATCGTTCCATGTCCGTTTTCGGGATAAGTGTTGGAAATGATTGCTGCACCAAAAACATCATTTTCATTTGGGTTACACACCTTCCCGTCGGTCGTGGTGTACCAGATTTCGTCGTTTGGCGGCGTGCCGAGTTGCGCCAGAGCCGAAAACGTGCAGCACATCACAAATGCTGCCGAAAGTAAGAGTTTAAGAATGTTTCTGTTCATGAGTATTTTTGTATGAATTCTCTTCATGATTTAATGTTGAATTTCGGGCGGCAAAGATACTGCTTTTTTCCCCACATACTTACGAAAAATCAACAAAATGTTTCCGTTAGTCTTTAGTCCTTAGTCGTTAGTCTTTCTTGAACGTCACGCTTTTCGGGTTATAGAGTTTGATGGTTTTGTTGCCTTGCTTGACTTTGTGAGAGCGGCGACATCCAACATATACGTGGGTCATGCTCATGCCCCGCACTGCGTATGGGGTAGCAGAAATCGCATCTTTCCGAGTGGAGGCCTGCTCATAACAGTCGGTTTACAACAGCGGCAAAATGGAACAGAAAACACGATACGTATCACTATCTTTCAGTCATTTTCACCGAAAAACATGATACGTATCACCATCTTGTGGCCATTTCACCGGAAAACATACCTATTCACCGATGGCTGTCATATTACCGTCAAAAGTGATAATGCCATAATCTGTTTCTACGTCATACACATTAACAGCATCATCGTAAGTTGCGCCAAAAGCATTCACATTATTCGGCGTTATCTTCCTATGTATTGCCGAAAGATACACAATCAAACTGCTGTCAGGCGTTGGCAAAGTGTTAAGTTCCGTGTTTTCTTGCGCAAACAGCGGTCTTACACCCAGCGTCAAGACTGCGAATGGTTAGTCTTTTCCATCCATGATTGGTGATTAGAAAATCCTTTTTGCTATGTCTAACACCTTTTCCCACTTTTCGTCTTCCGTCGCATCGGGCATGGGCTTGAAGACGGTTGCATATTTGCTCGGATGCGTGGGAGTTATCAAACCACATACAATGGAAACTCCAATTTCGGGCAGTTCCGCATTGTTTGCTTTGACTACGTTTTTCATCACTGGCATCTGTGGTTGGTTTGGAACGGTGAACTTCTTTATGTGCCCAATAACTTCGTCCGTAAACTCAATAGCATGTACTTCACACAGAATTTTTACATCTTCCACAAACGCTTGATCAGTAGCATCTTCCTTATCCAAGTCAACCCAATTCTCTTTTGTTAGTGTTTTGGTGTCACCATTATTATCCGTATAAGTGTACTTGACATTATCGGTAATGCAATCCGACATAAAATACACCGTAAACGTATCGGATGATGTAGGTTCTGGGGTGGGTTCTTGAGTGGGTTCTGGATCATTGTTTTTTTTACATCCCACTAACGCGATGACGGCTGCAGCCATCAGTACCAAAAATAGTTTTTTCATAAAAAATAAAAAAAATGCATGGGGACCTCTATTTTTACTCATTTCACGTCGGTCTTTGAATTTTGCGGGGTCCGTTAAACAGAAACTCAAAAGACAACGACGCCGCGAAGTTACAAATTATTCTCTTATCTACAATAGTTTAGTGATCTTTTTTTGAAATTTTCAGGGAGGTAGATAATTTGTTGATATTAAACATGTTATGTAAAAGGTGATTCATTTCCAGCCTTTGAATTTGTTCATGTCGCAACATATTGTAAACCAAACTCGTCAGGATGTTCCTGACGGCATTATGCGCAAAACCCACAGTGCGACTGAACATCCCGTGCATGCTCTGCTCGCAATAGCCGAACACGTACTCACCCCGAGCCAGCGACGAAGATACGGTTTCTTTTTGTAAAAGTCGAGGGCCGAGAGGTTTGAAGATTTATTTGCGCATATTTGAAAAAAGTGGTATCTTGTGCAATACAAAATAAATTTTAAAGTCGAACTTTAAATTTGTCATAATAATGAACTATCAACTTATAACCAGAGACTTATGTGCAAACATTGACAGGATTTTCAATTATTTTTCTGTCGTGACAATGATTGGTCCGCGGCAGTCGGGCAAGACGACGATTTGCTGTCGGTGGCGGATGACGGCACTTTCTCGGCGTATGAAATAAAGTCAGGCCAAACGTACCGTCCGGAGTACTTTGACGGCCTGCGCTATTTGAAGGGATTGTTTCCCGACACGATGACATCTTCCCGGGTCGTTTATGATGGCGACCAGTCCAATCCGTCGCCGACGGACGGCCTCATGAATTATCGCGCCATCGGCTAAGTGAAACCGTAGAAGTCGAGAGACGAATTTTTAGACCTTAAACATTACACATTCAACCCTAAACCCTAAACCCTAAACCCTACTCCTTCTTAAACTCCACCTTCTCGGGGTTATAAAGTTTGACCGTCTTGTCGCCTTTGGTCACTTCGATAGACGGGCAGTCCTCGCAAGGTTCTCCCATTTCGCCGAGAAACTCTTTGACGGGATCCACGTATGTGCAATTGAAATATCCACCGTGCCATGGGGTCTCGCTGTTGACTGGCTTGTCGTTTGCCAACCAAGCGGAAGGTATTTTAAGGTTGGCGGGAGATTCGGCTGTGCCGATAGAGTTAAAAGAACCACCATTAAGTACCACAACCCCCAAGAATGTTACAGACGTCACATTGGAGCAACCGTTGAATGCACTTTCTCCAATATTTGTTACACCTTCTTGCAAATCGATGGTGCTGAGGTTTGTGCAATTTTGGAATACACGTAATCCGATACTTCCTGCTTTTACGGTCAGTTTGGTAAGATTCTGCCAGCCGCTGAATGCATTAGCTCCAATACTCGTCACAGTGCTTGGAAAAACCATCTCGGTCAAACTTCCGCAATATCTGAATGCTTCTGTCCCAATGGTCGTTACATTGCCGTCAAAGGTGATTACGCCATAATCGGCATCTGCATAGTACACACTTTGGTCATCAATGTAGGTCGCGCCAAAGACATCGGTCTTATGCGGCGTTATCTTCTGATGGTCAGATGACCGATAGATAATCTGGTTACTTTCCGGTGTCGGCAGCGTGTTAGGTTCTGGGGTTTCTTGTGCTTATGTCAGGAGGGCGAATAATGTCAGGAGGGCGATGATTGATAAAAAGAGTTTACGCATATTATTGATTGTTTCACGATTTACACCGCCAAACAGGTTGTTTTACACCGCCAAATAGGTTGTTTTACACCGCCATTATCTAGTCGGCACGATAACCTCCTTTTTTGGCAACGCCCTCAAAACGAATGAGTCCTTCTTTTTTAAGTACTCCTAAATAACGCTGCGTGGTGCGCAAACTGCGGTCTAAACGATTCGCCAGCGAGGGCGCGTTCATACCGGGTTGTCTGCGAATAGTTTCTAACAAAACTTTACGGAAATCCTCTTGACGAGGTCCCGCTTCGGTTTCTTTAAACAATCGGAGGATGTCTGATTGCGTCATAATGACTCTATCAGCCACAAAGTGGGCGAATATGTCAGGATTGTTGTGCCCTGACTCCAAGGCGGATATATATTCCGAACGGCAAATCGCCGGAATAAGGGCAATATTATAATCATTACGCATTAGTGATAAGTTCATCAGTAAGCGCGACACTCTACCATTGCCATCTACAAACGGATGAATATACACAAATCGCTTGTGCAACTCCGCGGCCAAAACTACCGGATGTATCTTTCCTTCTTGATTATTATACCACCGAACCAATTGCTGCATCTTTTTATCTATCTCAGCAATGGGCGCGACTGCATGTTGACTGCCACTAATGAATACCGGCACCTTACGATACATTCCGGCTCGCTCGGTGTCAATCTGCTGATAAAATAGACGATGAATGGTTTTGATGGTTTCTTCCGTCAGCGGAGCTTCATGACTTATTTCGTAAAGGAAGTCGTATGCCTTGGCATGTCCCACAGCCTCATAAACATCGCGCAGAGGCTTCCCCTCAATGGTCAATCCGTCCTCAATAATTACCTTGGTTTCTGATTCGGTCAGGCTGTTGCCTTCTAAAGCATTACTGGTATAAGTTAAACCTACGCGGTAATATTCTCGTAAGGATTGGAGAGTCTCCTTCGAAAGAGGACGATATGCCCACAACGCACGTTGCTGTTGCTCGCATTGATTCAATTTGTTTAATAATGCTTGATCCATCTATCTTGTAGGTGTCTTTCTTTTGCAGTTCGCGAGCGCAAAATTACAACATTTTCACATATACGTAAGAAAAATCAGCGAAATATCTTTCAGCCATTAGCTATTAGCAATGAACCCTTTAAACCCTTATTCTTCATCTACCTTGATGAATTTCACTTTCTTTATCTTGTAAAGCTGAATGGTCTTTTCATCCTCGCCTTCAATCTCAATCGCAATACTAGGCTGCTTGGTACCCCATTCTTCAAGCACACTTCTCACTCTGTCCTCAAATGCTTTCTGCTGGTCGATAAGTGCCAAAGCCGCATAATAAGCTTCTAATGTTCCGTCGAAAGTTGTTGCATTTTCTATTGTGCTGATGCCGGTTGCAATAGTGTTTCTGTCCGTGTCCGAAAGTGTGTTTACGGTCTGCATGGCAGCATCGATTTTTGCTATCGCGTATTCCTTCCATTCATTCAAAGGAACTTCGACCTTGTTGTTGCCGCTAAAATGATTCTTGTACGCCTCATACAATGCTGAGGGAACAATAATCACGGCACTTTCAATAAAAATTTTGTTCGAGATACCGGACAGATTCTCCGAGCTCATATAGACCTTGGTCAGTGGGCAACCGGCGAAGGCAAGAAGTCCAATGTTTTTCAGCGAAGCTGGATGCGTCAGTTCTCCTTTGATGCCCGTGAGGTAGAATGCACCTTCTCCCATGGTTTACAACTGCGAACCTTCCGCGAAGGTCAATGTCGTCAAGCCACTGCAATTGCCGAAGGCAGAATTTCCAATGCTTGTCACCAAAGCAGGAATGGTTACTGAAGCCAAAGTGGTTTTGGCGTTGAATGCAAATTCACCTATACTTGTCAGTTCGCCGCTGAATTTGATTACGCCCTTGCCGTCGTTGTAATCGTTGCTCACGATGCTGACGTTAAAATTATCGTTGGAAGGCGTTACCACCTTGTTGTCCGAGGATGTGTACCAGATTTCGTTGTTCGGCTGTGTCTGTGCCTTCGCCACCGTCATGCAGCAGAGGGCTGCAAGGATGAAGAATATTTTTTTCATTGTTGTCTGTTTTGTTTCGTTTTAAAATCGGCTGCAAAGATACGAAATATCAAAACTGGCTACATTGGTTTTAAACAACGCGAATTTCCCTTTTTTACATAATGTGTTTGGAGGATTAAATATTTTGTCATATCTTTGCCGTGTAAATTTTACACAAATCAAAAAAATGGAAAATAACAAATACTGCTACAAATATCCACATCCGGCTGTCACTACAGACTGTGTGATATTCGGTTTCGACGGTAGCGAATTACAGGTGCTCCTAATCGAAAGAGGCATTGAGCCATTCAAAGGGAAATGGGCATTTCCGGGTGGATTCCTGAATATGGATGAGACTGCCAAAGAAGGAGCTTTACGTGAGCTGAAAGAAGAGACAGGTCTTAAGAATGCCTATATCGAGCAGTTCAACACCTATTCGGACCCGGGCCGCGATCCGAGGGAGAGAGTGATCACCATTGCCCATTACGCGCTCGTGCGCATACAGGAGGTAAAAGGAGGCGATGATGCGGCAAAAGCCCAGTGGTTCCCTATCGACGAGGTTCCGCAGCTTGCCTTTGACCACGACAAGATTCTTCGCGATGCAATGAGGAAACTCAGAGAGAGGATCCACTTCGAGCCGATAGGATTTGAACTTCTCCCTGAAAAGTTCACCATGAGGGATCTTCAGATACTATACGAGTCCATCTTGGGTGTCAAATTCGACCGCCGCAACTTTGCAAAGAAGATGATGCATTACGAGCTACTGAACCAGCTTGATGAGACAGTCAGGCCGACTGCAAAGCGGGATGCCCTACTCTACTCCTTCAACAAGGAGAACTACGAGCTCTTCAAGAAGAAGGGCTTCCAACTGGAGTTTTAAACGCAAAAAATTCTGGCCCCGATGTAACAACCTCAGTTTTTGAGCTACCTATTATCGAAACAAGTTAAACGTAAAACATGATTCATATGAAAACAAATCATTTCGACATGGTTAGATTAAGAAATACAGAAGATTTGAGTCTGCCCCGTTCGGCACGCACATACATTGACAGTTGTGCATCTGAGTTTCATAATGCAGATGATAACACCAAGATTGCCGAAATAGCTTATCGGTTGAAGCGTGGCGCAGACCTTTTGCCCATTTTCATCGAAGACATTAAGCAGCACATGGAACATCCTGCTTATGGAGATTATGAAGACACTGCAAAAATGAGTATTGCAAGCTACATTGATATCCTTCGTACGGGCGACAAACATAATCTGGCAACTATTATCCTTCCTGATAAAATGAGTTTTTCAGCACTGTTCCTATTGCTGATAGAAGAAATCCTTTATCGTTACTGGGAGCAGCCTGTCTATGATTATAACATTAACTCAAATATGGTCGAATGCCATTTCGATAACGTCCACTATGACTACAATGAGATAGCAGCGCGATTCAAGGATGTTCCCAATGCGAAACGCGAATTCTTCAAGTATATTTCCACTTCGAAGGAAACACTTCGCAACATTGATGTGGATGAAAGCAGTATCAGACTGAAAAACGGATGGAAACTGCTTACCGACAAGATGTTCGGTTACACCGTATGGTCCGACAAGAAGGAAGACGAACGCATATACCCGGGCGATGCTTCTATTCTCCATGCATTCAACGAAAAGAATGAGCCTAAGTACCAATACAGGACAGAAGTGCCTCCGATGCCTTTTTCAGGCAATCTGCTCAGGGCAAAGGTTGTCATGCTCACTCTGAATCCGGGTTACGTTGAAAAGGTGAACAAGGACAGATGCCTTGAAATGAGGGCTGGCGAGAAAGAACAACTGCTTCATCTGATGAGAAAAGCTCTGACTTTGGACGGTTACGGCATATATGACCACACAGATTGTTCCAGAGAACAGGGAGACCACTATTGGGAGAAAGCCTTTGCCAAGCTTGCCATGGATGCATACGGCATTCCATCCGACCAAAATTGCCACCCTATCTACGAAGACATCGCCTTTTTCCAGCTCATCGGCTACCACTCGGTCAAATTCAAGGATTCAGCCGAAATCAGGCACCTGCCTTCGATGGTATTCACAAAACTGCTGATCAAGTATCTGGCCACCAAGACAGACAAGACTTTCCTTATATTACGTTCAGAAGAACTCTGGAAGGACACCTTAGGCGAAGAACTGTGGGAGCTGCTTGAGGCCAATGGCCGACTCATCACCAAAGGACATAAGGGAATGTCTCAACACATCACGCGGGGCAACATAAAGAATGATAACGGATATGATAAACTTATAAATATATTGAAGAATCATGAGCAAAAACAGGACTGAAAACCCCAACATCTCGGCAGACAGGATTGAGATGCTTGAAGAAAATGAAATTTTTGTATTCGGAAGCAATCTGGCAGGCATGCATGGCGGCGGTGCGGCATGGGTTGCAAACATGAAATTCGGCGCAGAATGGGGTGTCGGCGTTGGACTGACAGGCCGGTCCTATGCTATTCCGACCATGCATGGAGGAGTTGAAACCATCAAGCCTTACGTCGATGAATTCATCAGGTTCGCACAGGCAAATCCGGAACTGAAATTCCTTGTCACCAGAATCGGCTGCGGCATAGCCGGCTTCAGAGACGAAGAAATCGCACCATTATTCGATGAGGCCACACATGTTTCCAACATATATCTGCCTGAAACGTTCTACAACATTTTACGGAGCCACTGCCGGAAGATATGATAACAGACATCATATAAAATGAGTTGATTCCCAAGAAAATGTTTTTCGTAACAAAAAATATTTTATCCTTTGATGTAACAACCGCCATTTCTTTCCTACCTATTATCGAAACAAGTCAAACGCAAAACATTATTCGTATGAAAACAAAAGTATTCAATCTGATCATTTTAGATGAGAGTGGCAGCATGAGTTGCATTGAGCGTCAGGCTCTTAACGGTCTTAACGAGACATTGCAGACAATTCGCATGGCGCAGGACAAGTTCCCCGAGCAGGAGCAGTTGGTGAGCATCGTTCCTTTCGAGACAGGAAACATCAGACTTCTCCGTGACAAGGTCTCCATCAAGTAAGTCAACGACCTCAGGCCGGAAGAGTACAATCCTTGTGGCGGCACTCCTCTGTATGATGCCATCGGCTTCGGCATAAGCAGCATCCGGAAAGCGGTGACTGACGATGACAGCGTGATAGTGACCATCATCACCGACGGTGAGGAGAACAGCAGCAAGGAATATCGCGGCAAAGCCATTGCCACAATCATTGACGAACTGAAGAAGAAAGGCTGGATGTTCACCTACATCGGAGCAAACCAAGACGCAGTCAGTGTGGCCATGACCATCAATATCACCAATGCCATGAACTTTGTCCAGGACGACGAAGGCACCAAGGCAATGTTTGAGAAGGAACGCAGAAGCCGTGAAAGATATTTCGAAGCGAATGCCATGTGCTGCGAGATGGAAACTTCCGACATGGCACGCGAAGCGAGAATTGCAATGGCCTGCAACAGCAACTATTTTGATGATCCTGACGATAATATCGGCAAAAAAGACAAAAAATCATGAAGCAAAAGATATATAATCTGCTGATGGTAACACACCGAGACCTGCTGGAGAACACCTACCGGCAGGTCTTCTTCAGCGACTCCGAACTGTCGGCGGTGAAGACATTCGACGACTATCTGACGGACTTCTACCTTTATCTGTATGAGGCAAAGCCCAAGTATGTCACTGATGATGTCAAGGGCTACTATCTCCAGCAAATAAAAGACGAGAAGGCAACTCCGGCGTGGCTGCGCCAGACATTCAGACGCTTCCTGTTAGAAGAGAAGAGGATTCTCACAGAGATGCAGGACGCTTTGGCCGAATACCGCAGGCAGCTTGCGTCTGCGGATAGTGGCAGACAACTTGACATCACGTTGATGCATGTCGGATTCGCCATTGCATGGTTCGATCAGCATGAATCAAGCGAAGACCGTTACCTGTTCTTCCGGAGCGCCTACAAGCACTTCATGGGATTCTATTCATGGCCTGATGACGATTTGGATGACAGAGACGTAGCGAATATCCTCGACATCAATCCGGGAGCTTTGCGCACAAGGACGTCAAGATTATGTGCAAAAGTCAAAAAGTTGGTCGGTGAGCTCAATGATGCCCTCATCGCCTCGTTGAACAGACAGTCGCTTGACATAGCAAGGAAAATCTATGCCGAGGCGGAACCTGACATGGAATCCATTTTGGAGAAACTGCTTGACAAGGCTGAGCGTGAGCTTGACCAGTATGATCAGATAGTGAAACTACGTAAGGAGAAACGGAATTCTATCAGAACGTTCGAACAACTGGAATCCGCATGCGTGGCGGAAATGTGCATGCCGTACCATTGCTTCGACATGGACGAAAAGAGTTGCACACCGGAAATGGGCAACCGCGTAGTCCGTATGTTCAAGGAACTTATAGGAATGTAATTGAAGCAATATGAAGATGGCTGAACGTGCAAAAGCCAGACTGGACTGGTAATAAATCAAGAGGTCTAAAAGAAACAGCAGTAATTAGTACAGAAAAAGAAGAAATTATTCGTTTACTGTACGAATTATTACTATCTTTGCGCCAGATTCAAATCAATAAGGTATGTTTAAGAATCCACTGATACAGTTTGCGGGTATCCCCGTCTCGTCATCAGACATCAAGTCCTGCTTTCCTGATCTGGCATCTCCAGACAAGAAGATCCAGACGTTGGAGAAACAGGGTGAACTGATTCGTCTGAAGCGCAATCTTTACATAGTCAGTAAGGAGCTTACCGGAAAGGACACTGATACCCGTCTATGTGCGAACCACATTTACGGGCCATCGTATGTCTCAATCCAATGGGCTTTAAGGTACTATGGAATGATTCCTGAGCAGGTGTTCCGGATGACCTGCGTTACCACGAAGCATTCACGCTCATTCAAAACGCCCATAGGCGAATTTTCCTACATGCAGGTTCCAGACAATTATTTTCCGATAGGCGTTGAAACCGTTGAAGAAAACGGCGTAAGTTTTCTCATGGCAAGCCGTGAGAAGGCACTTTGCGACACAATACAGCACGACAGATTTGTGCCTCAGCGGTCTCTCACTGCGCTTTCCACTTATCTTGAAGAAGACATGAGGCTTGATATGGACATCCTGAAGGAACTGGACACAAAGATAATCATGGAATGTGCCAAGGCGGGACGAAAGTCCCAGATATTGACAAACCTTGTAAAACTGATTGAACGATGACAGTATATGAATCAATGCTTGCCGAATACAACGGAAGCGGCACATTTCACCTTGCCTGATCTTTATGCGGGCAAGATGCATGCACTTGTTTATCGCAATTGGCAGCGCAGGGTCAAGGGCCGCGACTGGTTTGATTTCGAATGGTATGTACGTTACAATGTGCCGCTCGATCTCAAGCATCTACAAACAAGAATCAAGGAATTCAGCGGTGTAGATGTCAGCCGCGAACAATTCATGGAACAACTTCGGAATAAACTCGCTACAACAGACATCAACAATGTCAAGCAGGATGTATTGCCTTACATTGGACTACAGCAGCGCCATGAACTCGACATCTGGTCCAACGACTACTTCCTTCAACTATCTGACATGATCAAGTTCAAATAAGATAGGAAATTCCTACTGATGACTTAGAAGCTGTTTTGATTTGTTCGATAGGGATTTGCATTATATTTTCGAGCAGATTTTTCTTGTTTTGCGACGAAGAATAGTGGACTATTCGAGGAGTGAAACGAGGAAAAGATGCCGGAAAGATATGCAAATCGCATCGAAATGACATACAATATAATTATCATTGTAAGAAATCAAAACAGCTTCTTAATATGACTGGCACTGAAATAAATATTTCATAGCGTCGGACTGAAATTGCGCGTTGTCAACCTTCTTTATACACTTGATAAACAAGTTCTTCTCCCCTTCTTGCGAGATTCATCCTGTCCCTCTCCTTATCGGAAAGTTCATAAAAAAGGCGGTCGGCATTGACTTTGAATCCGGCTTGTGATAGGACTGATTCATAGTCGCGTCCGAACTGTCTCACATGGTCGTACTGTCCGAACAGACGCGCCCTTTCTTTCGGGTCGGTGACGGTCGGGTCCTCAAAAGTGTCAACATCAGGATTGATGGGTACGAGAAGTATCGCCCATCCCAACGGTTTCAGTATTCTCTTAATCTCTGAAAACGCCTTTCCCACATCGAAGACGTGTTCGAGGACATGATTGCAAATCACGACGTCGAAACTGTTGTCCGGCATATCAATAGCCGTGACGTCAAGTTTCAAATCGGCGATGGGAGAATCGATGTCGGCTGTCGTATAATCAAGATTTTCAAGGGCTTTGAAACGTTTGAGGAACGGTTGTTCAGGCGCGAAATGAAGCACTTTGAGGTTTGCCGTGAAGAAATCCGTCTTTTTCTCAAGGAAAAGCCACAAAAGGCGGTGACGTTCCAAAGAAAGGCAGTTCGGGCACATTCTGTTTTCGGCTGCATTGCCATAACCGTAAGGCAAAAACTTACGGAACCTTTTTCCGCAAACCGGACATTCTACATTGTTTCCGTGATAAAAAGGCCTCAACAACGGCGTGACGATGTAACTCATCCGAATCAGCATCTGCCGTGGTAACAGCCTCGTTGCCAATGATATTATCTTTTTCATGCTATTTCTCCTCCCCGCCGATTTTGATTATCGCCGTCGTAATTCTGTCCCAAGAGTATTTTTTCTTCTCTTCGGCAACGCGCGATTCAAAAAGCGGCTTCCTTTTATTTTCAAAAAAATCGACAAGCGCGTCGGCTATTTTTTCCGCCTCGGGCTGCACAACATACCCAAATTCGCCATCGTGAATTATCTCCTTCAAACCTCCGACATCGGTCACGAGCATTGCCTTCTCAAAATGAAACCCAACCTGCGTCACACCGCTTTGAGTAGCCGTTCTATAAGGCTGAGCAATGATGTCGGCTGCATTAAAGTAATCCTTCACTTTAACATCAGGAATAAATTTATTGTCAATAATTACGCAATTATTTAATTTTAATGATTTTATCTTGTCGAGATATGTTTTTTCGTCATCATAAAACTCTCCGGCGACAAGAAGTTTCACGTTATATTTTTTCAATCTCTCGTCAGCCATCGCGCTTATCAGCAGGTCGAGTCCCTTATAAGCCCGCACGAGTCCGAAGAACAAAATATAGCGCGAAACCGTCGAAAGTCCGAGATTCTGAAGTGCTTCCTCCCTGCCCTCTTTCGGCCCATAATGGTCGTAAATCGGATGCGGAACGAATATTTTCGGTTTGTCTTGTTTATCAAGCATTGCGACATCATCAAGCACCGATTTCGACAACGCGACGAATGAGTCCACCGACTTCACGAAATAAGATGACAGGATCTTGTCGAAGGCAGATTTTTCGTGCGGTATCATATTGTGAATCAAGCCAATCTTCTTAACACCACGTAATTTGCGGGCAATAACGCCATAGCAAGGCGCGAAAAACGACATCCAATGGGCGAACACGACGAGATCTGGATTCACCTTCTTTATCATCCTGACCGTTTTAATCCATGAAAAAGGATTGACGGAATTGAGAGAACGCGTTATTTTTAGGTCGGAAGGACGTTTTTCCGTCGAAAACTGCGTCTTTCCGGGGAAAAGAAAAGACGGATATTGCAATGAAAATGTGAAGATTTCAACGTCATTGCCTTCCGCTGAGAACTGTCGTGCAAGCCGCTCGTTAAACGCCGCAATGCCGCCACGATAAGGATAAGCCGGTCCGATGATGACTATTTTCATTTTTCTCTATTTGTTTTGAAAATCAATTTATCAACCATATTATTTACGTAAGGCGACACTTTCCAGAAGTAAACTGCGGCAATGCCGACGACTCCGACCAAAACAGTTCGCACCGCCGAATCGAAGATGATACCGACCGTATTGTTTTCGAACATTCCAGCGATTCTGCCATCAAAGAAAACAACGATAAAATCATTACAGATAAACAAAACAGCAGTGATTATCAGTATTTTCAGCATTGAAAGAGACAGCACTCTCACACCGATTTTCCATTTCACGAAAGAGACGACCAAGGCGAAATAGACGACGTATGCGACAAGCGAAGCCAACGCCGCCCCAACCATTCCCCACTGCGGTATCAGCCTGATATTCAACCATATAGCCGACACGGTGAGTATTGCGGTGAAAAGCAGTGACCAATAATAATATTTGGAATAGCTCAAAATCGTCGTATCAATAGTCAGGGACGAGTTTAGAATTTTGCACAAAGCGAGTATAAAGAACACCCATTTGCCGTTTTCGTATGTCGAACCGTTAGGCAGGACATCGTAAAAGGCGTCTATGTTTATCCAAATCAGAAAAAAGATGAATGTCGAGGCGAGGAACTGATGCAGCGAGACGCTTTTGGAAAGTCTTTCAGCACCTGCCAAATCATTGTCTTTCAAGGCTTGTGAGATATGTGGGCGAGAAATAGCGCCGAGCGAACGATACGGAATCTCCATCATGTTCGCGATGTATTGCGCGATGGTGTAGATGCCAGTAAAGGCGAGCCCCATTTTTATAGAGATGAAGAAAGTATTAAGCATGGGCGCGATGATGGTTGTCAACGATGAGACCACGAGAAACAAGGTGTATAAAAGGAAGTCGCGTCGAAGTTGAGGCTTGATAAACGAAAGATTTATCCTGAACGAGACACGTTTCAGGAAGAGAAGATATGCGACATTACAAAGCGTTGCTACTAAATAAGTTCCGCACAGGCACAGCACCATTCCGTCGAGGTCAACGACGGCAAAGGCATAAAGAAGATACGCCGCCATCGTCATCAACCTGATGCCGACTTCGCGGATAAACTTAGGCACCACGATTCGCAGAAGCAGATTGGAGTTTGTCTCGAAAACCGTCAGATAAAGCATGAAGAACGACATCGGCAGGACGAAGTACATGTAGTTCACGAAAAGTGGCGATTCTTTAGAGAAATGAACACTCAGAGGCTGTTGAAAAAGCAGAAAAAGCGAGCCGAAAATAATGAAACCTATCAGCGGAACAATCAGAGTCCAGCCGAAGAAGCCGTTGTCGTGCCGTTGTGCATCCTTAAAGAAAGGATAATAACGCATCGCGGACGTGTTCGTTCCAAGTTGAGCAAGTCCCGACAGAAGTATGGACGAATCGACGAGGACTTTGGCGAGTCCCACTTCCTCCACGCTAAGAAACTCTGTAACAATGAAAAACGTCGTAACAAAGCCGATACAGACGCCGACGTAAGTCATCAGCGTGCCTTTGATGCTCTGTCTCACGACAACACCCATATCATCTTTGTTTTATTTGTTTGTTACAGAACGTTTTTCATGAATTTCTTGATTTTGTAGTCGCTGTCGTTGACTATGCGATACAGTTCGTTCATAATCAAGAATTCTTTGATATTCAAACCTCTATCTTTGATTTTTTCATAAAAGACATCGACAGCCATACGACCTTCAAGTACCACTTTTTCAGAAATGCCGGCTGTGAAGAAGCCTTTTCCAATCAGAAGTCCGAGGGTACGGTTGCGGCTCATGTCGTGAAGTGCAGTCAGTGTAAAATCGCCGAATCCGCAGTAGTTGAATACTGTGTATTCTTTCCCTCCGAAAATCAGCACCAAACGACGCATCTCATTGATACAGCGCGAGATAAACATTGAACGAAGGTTTGCCGACTCAAAATTGGCATCCACTATGCCGACGGCGATGGCGTAAATATTCTTCAAAATACTTGAAAGTTCGACGCCGGTAATATCATCTGAAAAATCTGTGCTGATATTCGTGCCGTCGAAGAGAGTGCTAACCTTCTCGCGTGCCTCAACATCGGAAGACGCCGCCGTAAGGCCTGTCACCTGCCGTTTGATGATTTCGCGTGCGAAAGACGGACCTTTAAGCGATACAAGTGTATTGTGCATCAATGGTGTAAGACAATCCGGAATAATCTGTCCGCCTTGTCCGAATCCTTTGGAGAGATTTACGACGACAGCCTTCTCGTTAAAGAAGCCCTTGTTTGCGCTAACATAACCATATACAGCAGTCGAAGGAATCGCTATGAATATAAAATCGGCACTGCGTAGTTCGTCTTTATCTAATGAGGCACGAAGTTTTTCATCAAGACGGCAATACGGGAAATAATCATAGTTGAAATGTTCCGAATTTACCGATTTTACGACAGATTCTTCAATAGAAAGAAGAACAACATCATAACGTCCGGTGGCCGCAAGCACATCGCCGATAGCTGTTGCAATAGCACCACTCCCTATGAAAACTATCTTTTCTTTATCAGTTGACATCACACAAAAAAAATTAAAAAAAAACGAAGTTATCAGTCACTCACATGCTCTATCCTATACTGAAATTTCTCCTTCAACTTGTTTCTGAAAAGGTAAACAACAAAATAGTAAGGAACGAGTATTCCGATGGAAATCAGCGCATTAAGCCCTTGTTCTAAATTTATTGCATTAAGTATGAAAATCATTGCTATGACGAGAACCGCCGGTATGAGGTAAGCGAAAAGCACGGCCTTATTGCCTTGTGCGACCGTCATATTTATCTCAACTTCGTCGCCGTCCTTGAAATCCGAATCTTCAGGTTTTGGCAGAATGACAATCTTTTCCTGCATCTCCGCTATGTTGCATGCCGACTTGATATGACACGCCGCACATGCGCTCTTTGAAAGAATCCGCACCTCAAGTTCTCCGTCCGTGACTTTCGTCACCACTCCCCTGTGTGAAACGCTGTTTGAAGGCATTGATAAAAAAATTAAGAGTTGCAAAGATAACTATTTTTTTTGTACTCAACCCTAATTATATTTTTCTTAACTTTGCCGCGTGTTGTTTAATAATTAAAACCAAAAACACAATGAGTATCATTTTATCTTCCTTATTAGTATTAGGAATTTTGGGGGCTGTCTTAGCCGTGATATTGTTTATCGTAGCCCAAAAATTCAAAGTAGAAGAGAATCCGAAAATCGACGAAGTGGAGTCGGTTTTGGCGGGTGCCAACTGCGGAGGCTGTGGTTTTGCCGGATGCCGCAAATTTGCCGAAGCCTGTGTCAAATCAGCCGAAGAGAAAAAGAGTCTCGAAGGGCTCAACTGCGCTGGTTCGAATATGCAGACTGTCGCCAACATCCTCGGTCTCACAGTCGAGGCTGCCGAACCGAAAATCGCAGTCGTCAGATGCAGCGGCAGTTGCGACAAAGCTCCGGCCAAAGTGCATTACGAAGGTGCCGACATCTGCGCTTTCGCCAACACGCTTTATGCCGGCGAAAACGGCTGTCCCAACGGCTGCCTCGGCTTAGGCGACTGCGTTAAGAAATGCGCCTTCGACGCCCTTCACATCGACCCGAACAGCGGCCTTCCCGTCGTTGACGAGAACAAATGCGTCGGTTGCGGAGCCTGCACGAAAACTTGTCCGAGAGGCATCATCGAGTTGCGCCCTAAAGGCAAAAACAACCGCCGCGTCTATGTCGGCTGCATGAACACGGAGAAAGGCGCAATAACGATGAAGCACTGCACCGTCGGATGTATAGGATGTGCGAAATGCTCCAAAGTCTGCCCATTCGAGGCAATCGAAATGCGCGGAACACTCGCCTACATCGACCCTGCCAAATGCAAGGCCTGCGGAAAATGCGTCGAAGAATGCCCGAGACACGCCATCCAAAAAGTCAACTTCCCGCAGAAGCCGGCCAAACCCGTTGAGACACCTTCAGAAGAGAACAAAACAGAAAACTAACGAAATATGAATCCTATAAAGACATTTAATAAAGGTGGTGTCCATCCCGAGGAGAACAAACTCTCCAAAGACTCACCTATTGTGGTATTTCCCATTCCGGAGCACGTCATCATCCCGATGGGACAGTGCCTTGGCGCACCGGCAGAGCCGATAGTGCAAAAAGGCAACAAAGTCAAGGCCGGACAGCTGATAGGCACGGCAAAAGGCTTCATCTCCGCCAACGTACACTCGTCAGTCAGCGGCACTGTGAACAAAATCGACCTCGTCATGGACCACACCGGCTACCGCAAACAGGCCGTCTTCATTGATGTCGAAGGCGATGAATGGGTCGATGGCGTCGATAACAGCGACACACTCGTGAAAGAGATAAAGCTGACACGCGAAGAAATCATCGCGAGAGTGAAAGATTTCGGCATCGTCGGCATGGGCGGCGCGACATTCCCGACAAACGTCAAACTGTCGATACCGCCAGACAAGAAAGCCGAATACGTCATCATCAACGCAGCCGAATGCGAACCTTATCTAACATGCGACAACAGACTCCTCCTTGAGAAGACAAAGGAGTTCCTCGTCGGCGTTAAAGTCGTGATGAAGGCCGTTGACGCACCGAAAGGCATCATCGGAATAGAGAGAAACAAGATGAGTGCGGCAAACCTCCTCGACAAGACAATCAAAGAAGACCCGTATTTTGCCGGCATCGAAGTTCAGCCGCTCGTCACGAAATATCCGCAAGGCGGCGAAAAACAAATCATCAAAGCCGTAACGGGACGCGAAGTGCCGTCAGGAAAACTCCCGATTGAGACAGGCTGCGTCGTGATAAACGTCGCATCGACGTATGCGATATACGAAGCCGTACAGAAAAACAAGCCTCTCGTGTCGCGCATCGTCACCGTGACCGGCAAATCAGTCAAGAAACCATCCAACTTCCTCACAAGGATAGGCACATCGGCGGATCTCCTCATCGAAGCCGCCGGCGGACTTCCTGAAGACACGGCCAACATCATCAACGGCGGCCCTATGATGGGCAAATCGGTATCACAGACCGACTTCCCCGTCATCAAAGGAACATCGGGAATCCTCCTCATGAGCGTTGCCGAGGCACAGCCGCGAAAAGTAAGCAACTGCATACGCTGCGGAAAATGCGTTCAGGCCTGCCCGATGGGATTAGAGCCTTATTATCTCAACAAGGCTTCCAAACTGAATATGTTCGACGAGACGGAGAGCCATCACATCATGGACTGCATAGAATGCGGTTCGTGCGAGTTCACCTGCCCCGCCAACATCCCGCTTTTGGACTACATCCGTTTCGGCAAAGCCAAGACCGGAGCCATCATCCGCGCAAGAAAATAAAGAATAAAAACTAAAATTTCAAATCCTGTAAAAAATAAATTCAAATGAATCAGTTTACGATATCGGGGTCGCCCCACGTACACGGAGATGAAAGCGTGAAAAAGATAATGTACACCGTTATCATCGCGCTTATACCAGCACTGCTCGTCTCCATTTATTTCTTCGGATGGGATGCCATAAGGATCACTCTCGTCTCCGTCGCGGCCTGCGTCTTATGCGAATGGCTCATACAGAAATTCCTCATCAAGGGGGACTGCACCATCTGCGACGGCTCGGCTGCTCTCACAGGTATCCTCTTAGCCTTCAACGTTCCGGCAAATCTTCCGTCGTGGATGCTCGTCATCGGAGCCTTCGTGGCAATAGGAGTGGCGAAAATGTCGTTCGGAGGACTCGGCAAAAACCCGTTCAATCCGGCACTCGTCGGACGCGTCTTTATGCTCATCTCCTTCCCCGAAGCAATGACGACATGGCCGAAAGCACACGCCATCTTCGCCGAAAAGACCGTCACCGACGCCATAACGGGACCAACGACCCTCGGCGTGATGAAGGAAGGCCTCGGAGCCGGTAAGACGACAGAAGAGATAATGAACCAACTCGCCGAAAACTACACCTATATCGATTCCCTCTTCGGAAACCGCGGAGGCTCACTCGGTGAGATGTGCGTCATCGCTATAATAATAGGTGCGATATTCCTCATCTGGCGCAAAGTCATCGACTGGCAGACACCTGTGACCATCACAGCCACCGTCTTCTGCTTCGCCGGATTGTTCTACCTGATCGACCCGATGCACTACGCTCACCCGCTGTTCCACATCCTCAACGGAGGCCTTCTCTTCGGAGCCGTCTTTATGGCAACCGATATGGTGACATCGCCGATGACCATCCCGGGCAAAATCGTCTTCGCCTTGGGAATTGGACTTCTTACCATAATAATACGTCTCTGGGGCGCATATCCCGAAGGAATGTCATTCGCGATTCTCATCATGAACGCGTTTGTGCCGCTCATCAACAAAGGATTCAAACCCAAGAGGTTCGGAGTGATAAAATAGTTCAGTTTAACTTATAAACAAGATAGTTATGGCAAAGAAGAAATCATCACTTGTAAATATGCTGATTGCGCTTTTCGTCATCACCTTGGTGTCGGGAGCAGTCCTCGGCGAGATATATATGCTGACGAAAAAACCCATCGAAGACGCGAAAAAGACAAAGACGGAAAACGCCGTCAAGGAAGTACTTCCGGCATTCAGCAGCCTGAAGGAATATTCGGTTAAAGCCACTGACCTGAAAAAAGGCGACTCCATTATATTCCGCGAGGCTTATGACGAAGACGGACAGCTTGTCGGAACCGCCATCGAGACAATCACCGACAAGGGATTCGGTGGAAGAGTAAAACTCATGGTCGGACTTCTTCCCGATATGACAATCAACAAGATAAGCGTGCTTTCACAAGCTGAGACGCCAGGCCTCGGCGCAAAAATGACCGGCATCTTCAAAGACCAGTTCGACGGCAAAAAGGTGAACGGCGAGATGAAAGTTAAAAAAGACGGCGGCGACGTTGATGCTATAACGGCTGCGACAATCAGCTCGCGTGCCTTCTGCGATGCCGTCAATCGCGCGATAAATTATTACAAACAAGAGAAAGGAGAATAATCATGGCTAACTGGAATAATTTGACAAAGGGCTTCATCAGGGAAAACCCCATTTTGGTTCTTCTTTTGGGATGCTGCCCCACCCTCGCAACGACGACGAATGCAATCAACGGACTTTCAATGGGCTTAGCCGTGACGTTCGTCCTGATAATGTCGAATATATGCATCTCGCTGCTCAAGAACTTCATTCCCGACAAAGTCAGAATACCCTGCTTTATCGTGGTCATCGCCTCGTTTGTAACAGTCGTTCAGCTTGTTATGGAAGCCTATCTTCCGGCGATTTACGAGACTTTGGGATTGTTCATCCCGCTCATCGTGGTCAACTGCATCGTGCTTGGCCGTGCCGAGGCCTACGCCTCGAAGAATCCCGTCGGCGCATCAATAGTTGACGGCCTCAGCATGGGACTCGGTTACGCCTTCGCCCTGACGCTTCTCGGCTGCATCCGCGAAATCTTAGGCAACGGCACCGTGTTCGACAGCCGCATCATCAGCGAAAACTACAACGTGCTCATCTTCGTGCTCGCACCCGGCGCCTTCATCGCGTTAGGCTACCTCATCGCACTTATGAACGTAATCAGAAAGAAGTTTCAACTTTAATAAATTTTAACTATGGAATACAATTATCTGATAGTCTTTATCACCGCGATATTCGTAAACAACATCGTATTGTCGCAGTTCCTCGGAATCTGCCCGTTCCTCGGCGTGTCGAACAAAGTCTCGACCTCGCTCGGCATGGGTGCCGCCGTCATCTTCGTAATAACGTTGGCAACCATCGTGACATGGTTGGTTCAGAGGTACCTTCTCGTTCCGTTCGGCATTGAGTTTATGCAGACGATAGCCTTCATCCTCGTCATCGCCGCGTTGGTGCAGATGGTGGAAATCATCTTAAAGAAGATCAGTCCGTCGCTTTATGCCGCGTTGGGCGTGTTTTTGCCGCTCATCACGACGAACTGCTGCGTTCTCGGTCTCGCCATCCTCGTGATTCAGAAAGACTACGACCTCATTCAGGGAACGTTTTACGCGTTATCCAACGCGATAGGATTCGCACTTGCGCTGGTCATCTTTGCCGGAATACGCGAACAGACGGCTATGATGGAGGTGCCGAAAGGTCTCAAGGGAGCCCCTATTTCGCTCATCACGGCTGGAATCCTCGCGATGGCCTTCATGGGATTCGCCGGAATCGTGTAAAAAGACATTTACATAAAATAAAGAAAGCTCAGGTTCGTTAATCTGAGCTTTTTTTATCTAATTTAGGGACTGTCGGGAAAACTTTTTTAGGACGAAAAAGAAGAGTTCACTTCAAAATTGTAACTTTGCCTGCTGAATTCATCCTTTGAAATCACCTTTGGGGAAGTCTATTCCGAACTATTTCCTGACTTTGACAGCTTAAATTTAGATTCTCTGTAACTGATTCAAATTCA
>JAKSNC010000022.1 GCA_024400195.1 Bacteroidales bacterium | reverse complement strand
CAAGGTCTCCTTGGTCCAGTTGGCAGGAAAAACGCAATCATTGCCGATATAGAGTGTGCCGCCTTGCGCATTAGCAAAACCGCAAATCCATTTCATATATTCATCGCGCCACGATTCTTTGTATTCCATATTTTGTGATTCCATCGCTTGTTCCTCCTTGTTTTTCTCTTAACAGCACTTTCTAATTCTTTTTCTTCCAGTTGGATTTATCTATATTGAGTGCGGGTGTCATTATGTTGCTTTGTGTCGTCTCCATAACGGACTTTCACCACCTGAACTTCACCTCTTTGATGTCGAAGGTGTGTGTCTCGCCGAGTGCGTCGCGGAGTTTGAGGCGTCCGAAAGGGTCAACGCCCTCCATGAAGAGGTTTTTCACGTTGCCGCCGACTTCGTAATCGCCCCACGTATGATAACGAAGCAGATTATTCAGATAGTCGTTGTCCAAACTTGTGAAATCGTTTGTTTTGTTGAGTTCCTTCAGTCTTTCCCACTGTTTTTCAATATGGAGGCAGACGGATTGAAGAAGCGGTTCCAATTGGTGTTTTCTGCCTGTGAGGTTGTGCAGCGACGACGGATTTGTCGGCCATTCTTTAAACGTTGTCTGGTTGACGTTGAGGCCTATGCCGATGATGGAAACGTCCATCATGCTGCCGTTGATGGTGTTGTTGATGAGGATGCCGCCTATTTTGTGTCCTTCGCAGTAGATGTCGTTGGGCCATTTTATCGTGAAATGTTTCTCATTCGCGGCTCCGCTTAGGGCATCCAACAAGCCTAACGATACCGCCTTCGATAACTGAAACTGTGCCGCCGCCCGCAGAAACGACATGTCTAAGGCGACCGAAAAAGTCAGGTTCTGTCCTGCCTCGCTCTCCCAGATGTTGTCGCCCATGCCCCTGCCTGCTGTTTGCCGACAGGCGGCGACCGCACATCCCCTGATGTCGGTCGCCGCCTGCAGACGCTGCAGATAGACGTTGGTTGAGTCTGTCTGCTCTATGTGCGTTATCTTTATCGTCATTCTACCACGACACGCTGCACCTTGTCACCGATTTTGATGACATAGACACCCTTGCCGAACTCGCTCATGTCTATTTTCGCGCTCTCGCTGATGACGGTCTGATAGACGCGCTGACCTGTCATGGTGAATATGCTCACAGTGTTCTCGCCGGCTTCGACGATGTTGATTATGCCGCTCGTAGGGTTGGGGTAGATGCTTGATAATGTTTGGTTTTCCTCAACACCGGTCGGACCATCGAATGTGAACTCGTTGCTTTCGCTGTAAGTAAATTCCCTGCCGGAGAAGAGCGTCGTGTTGCCGGCTTTTACGCCGTAGAGTCCGCTGCCGTCGGTGAGTCCGTCGCCGCCTGTGTCGTAGATGGTGAAGTCGTAGCATCCGCCGCTCGGCATGACGAGCGTTTCGTTGTGCAACTTATTTGGCTCACTGTATGGACCGCCTGACAACACTACTTCGCCGGTGGATATGTTCGTGACTTCCCACGTCGTCTCCTGTGGGTTGGCATCGGTGCGCAAAACGAGTTTTATTGTCGCGCCCGTGTTCGCCGGTGAGCCGCTGAAGCTGAGGGTGGCAGTGTCGTTGCCATGGTTCTCGTCTTCGCCGCCGTTGACGCTCGTCACAATAATATCAACGACGTTGCTTCCCTCAACGGGATATTCAATCTCGCCAATGCTGACAGTGGTGGAAGCCAAACTCGCTAAACTGCCTTCCCACGTCGCCGTTTTGACGACTTCGCCGTTCACGCGGACTTCAAAGTCGGCACTTGTGATGATGTTCTTTCCGAAGTTTGTGAGGACGACTTTAGGTTCGGAGACGCCGCTGCAGACCATCGTCTTGATGTTGCTTATCTCGCTCATCATAGCGTCGTTGTTATAGAAAGTCGCGTTTTCGTCTGATTTACAGGCCTGAAACACCGCCTTGGTGGAGAAGTCCTGAATCCATGCGATGGCTGAAAGCTGCTCGTTGTGATATACGTTTTCTAATTTCCATTTGAATGCGTAGGTGATGACGTCGCCTTCCGACATATTTTCAATGTTGGTTCCTGATGCCGACGGCAGAAGTTTCTTCATGACGCTGTAGAAGTCGCGTTCGCCGTTGCTTCCCGGTGCCGAAGTATAATGAATCTCCTTCTCGATGACGCCGACCATGAGTTTGAGGTTGCCGCTTACAGGGGCATTGGCTTTTGCCATGACGAAGACCGTGATGGTGTCCTGAGCGGCGTTGAGTCTGTGCGTCATGGTCATTTCCAACGGCGACTCGATGGCAAGCCATTCGTTGACTTTGTTCTGAGTGAGTCCGCTCGGTACGTTTGCATAACGGTTTCCGTCAACGACGGTGTGGGGGACAGCCTGCACTCCGTAATAACTTACACGCGAATTGCTTTCCGATGGGTTGTGAAGATACATCGGGTCGCCTGGTCCCGGCCAACTTACATGATATTTGATGGCGGCTATACGGTCGCCGTTGGCGTTGATGAGGGCGTCCAAAGCCGGATTCTGCGACGCACAAGGACCGCAACCGGTGTTGGTGAAACATTCAAATAATAATACTCTTTGATTTTGTGCGCTGACATTCAACGCGATGAGCATCAGAAATGATGCTAAAACATAATGTAATTTTTTCATATTACTTAAAAACAAGTTGGTAAATACTCATGAAGTTATGTCTGCAAAGTTATAAAAAATTTGAAGAGATATTAGGAGACGGCATTTTTTTGTATCTTTGCGCCCGATTGATAACAAATAACACAAATAATTATGATTAGAAAATCTTTACTTACAGTGGCGTTGCTCGCCGTTTGGAGTCTTGTTTCAGCACAGTCTCTTCAGTTTGAACTTAACGGTCATGTCTATGCCGACGGCGAACAAGTCGTCTGCGTTGAAAAGAATTTGATGTTAGGTGAGATTGCCCAGGAATTTCAGATTCACAACATCTCTGGAAATACCATCAATGTGGTCGTTATGAAGGAAGTGTTAGAACCACTCGAAGGTGTTGAGAACTCTTTCTGCTGGGGACTTTGCTTTGGACCTCAGACGTTTGTGAGTGGTCCTGTGCAGATGGAAGCCGGTGCTATTTCAGGAGAAGGCGGTTTCTCGGTACATGCCCAGTTTGATCCTTATTACACTGGCGATCCGGCACAATGGATACAGGGTTCTACCGTCGTGAAATACACGGCTTTCGACTTGGATAACGAAGACGATAAAGTCAGTCTCGTCGTTAAATTCGTTTCTGACCTCACCTCAGTTGACGAAAACCAGATCAGCCTCGGTAACGCCTACCCGAATCCGGCTTCGTCGATGGTTCGTTTCGATGTTAACTGCGAAGGTTCTGCTTCATTAGTTCTTTACAACCTCGTCGGTCGCGAAGTGATGAGACAGAATGTCGAAAATGGTCAGGTCGTCCTTTCAGTTTCCGACTTTGAAGACGGTATTTATTTCTGCAATCTCGTCGTCAACGGACAGGTCGTCAAGACGGAGAAGTTTGTCGTGGCAAAATAAAGCATTTTTTACGTTGTTAGTATTGAGGCACGGTCGAGAGATTGTGCCTCTTTTTTTCAAAGTAAAAAACAATTAACTTTGTATCTGTTTTAAAAACAATTCATCATGAAAAGGCATATCATTCTCGCATTTCTTCTGATTGTCACCGTGTTTGTCTTCGCGCAAAGCGAAAAAAAGGAAATAATAAAGAAAGGCTGGAACTTCGGCCCGCTGCCCGTCGTGGGTTTCAGCAGCGACCTCGGCTTCCAATATGGTGCCTGCGTTGATATTTTCAACTACGGCGACGGCTCGCGTTATCCGAATTACAATTACAAGATGAACGTCGAAGTGTCAACATATACGAAAGGCAGTTCGACTTTCCGTTTCTACGGCGACTATAACGACATCTTCCCGAAAACGAAACTCTTTGTCGATGTGGCTTATTTTATTGATAAGGAGTTCGGTTTCTATGGCTTTAACGGCTATCGCGGCGTCTTCGAGAATGACATTGCCGTCTTCAAAAACAACGATTCTTTTTATGTTGACCATGACGGCAAAAGTGCGTTTAACTATATGTGCCGCAAGCAGATACGCGCTATCGTCAGCGTGAAACGTCCGTTCCCGTCGTGCAGCAGATTGTTTTATGCTTTTGGCCTCGGCTATTTCAATAACGCCTCCGACCGCTTAGACGTGAGCGGTTACGACGACCAGCTTTCGCTTTTTGAGCTTTACCGCGATGCCAATCTCATCAAAGATAACGAGAAATACGGCAATGTCACGCAATTTAAGGCAGGACTCATATTCGACAGTCGCGACCACGAGAACGATCCTTGTTCCGGAACTTATATCGAAGCCGTCGTCACCGGGGCCCCTGACCTCATCGACGGCCATGGATATGACTTCATGACTGCTACAGCCGTCTTCTCGCAGTATTATTCATTTGTGAAAAATCATTTCACTTTCGCTTACAGGCTTGGAGCGCAGAATGTTATCGCCGGAGATGTTCCCTTTCATGCAATGATGAATACCAATATCTTGTTTTACAAGAAGTTAACTACCGATGCGCTTGGCGGAAGCAATAGTCTGAGGGGTATCAATCCCAACGGTGTCATCGGAAAGGGCTACGCGTGGCTGAATGCCGAACTGCGTTGCCGTATCTATGATTTTAAGTTTGTCAAACAAAATTGGATTATCGGCCTCAATCCCTTCTTTGATGCAGGCCTCGTGACTCAGGTTTTCCGCGCTGACGAGCAGAAACAGGCGTGGCAGACTTTATGCGACAAATACGCAGTCTCCGACATCGACGACTATATCTACAGCGGCAAGGACGAGAGTTTGCATACGGCACTCGGCTGCGGATTGAAACTCATTATGAATCACAACCTTGTCGTTTCAGTTGACGCCGCCAAAGCTCTTGACAAGCGTGACGGCGATGCACTGAAACTGTATGTCGGATTCAATTATATCTTTTAAAAACCGCCGGCGAACATTCTCCAGAAACGGTGTTCTAACTGCTTCCACGACTCGGCTGTTGCTGCTTCAAACTCCATCGTGTAGTTGTTGAGAAGTCTCGTCACATCGTCTTTTTTACCTTCGTCAAGAAGTCTGACGACATCTTTTTCAAGTGAAGGAAGGTCTTTTTGGAATTTATCTTCGTAGCGAAGTATCTCGTTGAACATCAACTGTTTTGTTCTTCCCCATTGGACTTGTGCGAGTTTATTGGCTTTGCGATAGCGCCAGATAGCGGTCTCTTCGTCGTAACGGTCGTGTCCGCAGCGGTCGAAGCATGAAGGCATCTTTGATGCTCCGCAGAAGACGGGTATTCTCGGGCTTTGTCCTGGGTTTTCAACTGATAACCAGCATACTCCGCCTATCTCATCGGGAAGCCAGTCGCGCAATTGTGCCACAAACGAATATGAGCACCACGAAACGGCCACTGTGCGGCGAAATTCTATCGTTCCCGGTTTGACGATATTCCATGTCTCTTGTTCCCAGCTGCCGACCCACGGGTTTGCTATAGGGCTGATTATTGTGTCTCCGTTGCGGTCTGTGGCCTTGAGGTTCTTGGTCATATCCATGTCGGTGCCTTCGTAGGTGCTGCGGAAGAGGCGTGTCACGTCGGTCACGCTGACAAGCTTTTCCGGTTTGACCGAGAAAGGCAGCTCGACGTCATCCAACTGAAGATTGAGTGACGGGGCTAACTCATTGAAGATGAAGTATTCGCGTTCGCGGTGATTTTTCCCATTTGAATAACTTGAGGAGAAGGCCTTGTACCAAATCAGTTCGCCTTCGCCGTCCCATAAGCCATATTTTTTTGCTATTTTTTCGACGTTATCCGAGCAGAGGAAGTTGTCGGGGTCGTTTCTGTTGAGTTTTATGATGCGAGGTATGTTGGCGGAGACGCAGACTTCGTCATCAGGAACGCGTTGTGCAGCCCACACCGCCCCTGGTTTTTTCGGGCCGGCACCCATGATTTCGAACAACCAGACTTCGTTTTTGTCGGCTATGGTGATACATTCGCCGCCGTCGCCGTAACCGTATTTTTCGGCAAGTTCGGTTATCACGCGGATGGCATCGCGGGCGTTGTCGCAGCGTTGGAGGGCTATACGTTCAAGTTCCTCAATACAGAACCAGCCTTCGCTGTTGACCAGCGTGTCGGGCCCGGAAAACGTCGTCTCGCCTATGGCAAGCTGTTTCTCGTTGAGGCACGGATAAGCAGTGTTGAGGTACGAATAAGTGTGTTCCACTTCGGGAATCTCTCCAACTAATTCGACGCGGCGGCTGTCGTAAGGGTCGGCGGTGTGCATAGTGCCTTTATAGACTTTGTGCATAGCACCTTTCTCGTGGTCTTGGGCCGGCTCCCAGCGCATCCATGTACGATAAAAACCGTCACAAGTGTGTGATGTTATAACGGAGCCGTCGGCTGAAGCCTTCTTGCCGACCATGATGCTCGTACAATTCGTAAATTCAGTGTCCTGTGCATTTGCTATCAGACAAAAAACACTGATAATCAATGCTAAAAAGATAGTTCTGTTCTTCATATTAAATTATTTTTTGTTATTATTTTTTTTAAGCCGTGAGCCGTGACGATTTGACAATTAGACAATTAGACAATTTGACGATTAGACTTTTTGACTTTAGACTTTAGACCTTAGACCTTAGACCTTAGACCCTCAACCCTCTTACCATCTGTATTTACGTTCCGGGCGGTCGTCGTCGAACGATTTGCGTTTTTTCTTTTTCTTGTCGTGGTCGGAAGAGTTGCCGTATTTGTCGTTTTTCTCATGGCGGCGGGCTCCTCTGTCGTGATGGTTATCGCGTTTCTGTTCTCTGCCTCTATCTCTTCCGTGTCTGTCTTTTCTGTCGTCGGCTGATTTTTTAGGTGTAGGTTCGCCTGTCGTCATCTCGACTTTGATGCCGTCGGGATTCTTATCAGGGTCGGCGAAGCAGTCTATCACAAACTGTGCGCGGTCTTTGTCAACGGCTACGAAGCAGAAGTTGTCGAACATATCGATATGGCCGATTTCGATGTCTTTCGTTTCGGTCACGTCGTTGATTCTCCCGATGATGAAGTTAGGTTTGATATGGTCGCGTTTTCCTCTTCCGAAATAAAGTCTGACTAAATTTTCGTCGTTATAGACTTTTTTCTCCTTTTTCTCTTTCTTTTCGGGGCGAGTTTCATCGACGTTGAGGTCTTTGGCGTTTTTGTAGTAGTCGAGGAAACGGTTGAAATTCAATGCTACAACGCGTGTGATAAGTTCTTCTCTCGTGAGCCAACTGAGTTTTCTGAAGACTATTGGCAGGTAATCTTCGATGTCGTCGCGCATAATATCGACGTTTTCAAGTCTGTCGATATGATTGAACAGTTGTTTTTCGCAGACTTGTTTTGCTGTTGGGACGAGGGCTTTTTCGATAGTTTGTCCGAGGACTTTTTCGATAGCCTTTATTTTATGTTTTTCTTTAACGTGGATGAGCGAGATGCAGATACCTGTTTTGTCGGCGCGTCCTGTTCTACCGCTTCTGTGGATATATACGGCTGTTTCGTCGGGGAGGTTATAGTTGATGATGTGTGTCAAATCGCTCACGTCGATACCTCTTGCTGCGACGTCTGTAGCGACGAGAATCTGCATATAGCGTTGGCGGAAATGGCTCATCACGAGGTCGCGCTGTACTTGTGAGAGGTCGCCGTGGAGGGCTGCTGCGCTGTATCCGTCGTGGATGAGGTTGTCGGCCACTTCCTGTGTCTCGTTTTTGGTGCGGCAGAAGACGATTCCGTAGATATGCGGATAGTAGTCGATAAGGCGTTTGAGGGCGAGGTAGCGTTGGTCAGCGCGGATGAGGTAGTAGTTATGTCTGACGTTGGCCGTTCCAGAGTTTTTCTTTCCTATGGAGATGGTAACGGGATCTTTCATGTAGTGGTTGAGAATCTTTTCGACTTCGACCGGCATTGTGGCTGAGAAGAGCATGATGCTGCGTTCTTCGGGCATGAATCCGAGGATGGCATCGACGTCTTCCTGGAAACCCATATCGAGCATCTCGTCGGCTTCGTCGAGGATGCACCATTCGATGTGCGAGAGGTCGGCTTTGCCGCGGCGCATCATATCCTGAAGACGTCCGGGTGTGGCTACGATGATTTGCGGTTTTTTGGCGAGGTCGCGAATCTGTGCATCCATTCCGGCACCGCCGTAGATGGCCGCGATTTTCACTTCGGGCATATATTTGGCGTAACTGCGCAGGTCTTTGCTTATCTGGTTGCATAGTTCGCGGGTGGGGCAGAGGACTATGGCCTGAGTCATTTTGGCATTGACATCGATGTTGTTGAGCAACGGCAGTCCAAATGCGGCAGTCTTGCCAGTGCCGGTCTGTGCCAACCCTACGAGGTCTGTGCGGCGTTCGAGTAATATCGGCAGTACTTCCTGCTGTATGGGCATAGCCTCTTTAAATCCGAGGTCTTCTACTGCCTTGACGAGAAGCGGATTAAGGTTAAATTCGTTGAATTGCATAAAGATTGAAAATAAGCTGCAAAGATAGGGAATTTTTTTAAGAGTAAAAATCTACAGATTTTGGATTTTTATTCAGAAAAAACAATTTCCACCGGCATTAAGCCTGCGCTTCTTACGTCTATCATTTTCTGCATTTTGGAAGCGAGATGAGCGAAGTCAATATCGGAGACGAAATCCCTGTCAACAGCGATAAAGACTTTTTGTGCTTTGTCGTCGCTGGTCGTGTGTGGAACGTCGATGTTTGTAATATATTTGGCGTTAATGCCTTCCTGAATGAGCATTCTGCGGCAGAAGAGGTTTAAGTCAGAGCGCGTTACGATTCTGTCGTTTGTCTGCAGATAATATCTGCCGAGCATTCTTTTCTCGTCGTGGTTCATTATTTCGTCTTTTCCGCCCGATGTCATAGTCAGAAGCCGTGTTTTTTTATTGTCTAAATTATCGGAAGAGATGATGGAGGCGTTAATGTCGATGTCGTTTGCCGCGACTCCGTTGGTAAAGAGTGAGCAAATCGTCAGTTTTGCCTCGTCAGGCGAGAGGTAGTTTTTATTCTTCAGTATGGCGTAGATTCCTGATTTTGGGATGCCGTACTGCTTGAGTATATCCGTTATGTCTTTCACGACGTATGAAAGTCGGCGCATGCGTTCGCTGCTTTGGAACTGCGATATTGACTGGAATGCGTAGAAATCGGTGCCGTATCTGCGCACCAAGGTGTTTGCGGTGTTGATGAGTTCGGCCATGTCGAAACGCTCGCAGCCGAAATGTCGCAGAGTGAATTTGTCTAAGTCGTCGTATTCGTTTTTTTCTTCATCGAAGACGAGGTTCATAAAGAACGAATTATGCTGATCTTCTTCATCTTCGGAATCGTCAAGGTTTTCTTCCGATATTTTGACAACCGGCGAGTTTAACGACAGGAAGAAGTCTTTTCGCGTCACGTTGACGATAGGGAAGGCGTTGAGAATGATGTTTTCTGCGTTAAGTGTCTGACTGCCGTCCAAGCCCGCGAAGTCGAAAGTGAGGCTGAAGTTTTTATCCTTTATTTTTCTTTTAAAGTCGGGTGCGATGAGGTAATAGTTGAGTTCGTGATTCACCCACAGGTCGAACCACTGTTCGTTGCTGCCGTAAACGAGTGCCTTGTTGCAAACAATGTTTTTTGCCGTTATCCACGGATTGAGCGGGAATCGGTCGTATTCCCATGGTTTTACCAATGGTATCTCTTTGCCGTCAATGGTAATTTTCAGGTCGGTGAAGTTCAGTTTGTCGAAGAAGAATGCGATGCAGCCCAAGTCGAGTTCGGCCTCATCGTTGTCGAAATTGACGAGCCATTTCGTCTCCGATAACTGCTTTACGCCTACTGGGGTTATATTGACGAGGCGCGTATTGAAAAGCGGTGCAAAAGCATATCTTTCGGAAGACATCATCATTTTCTTTTCGATTTCAAAAGACATATCTTGATCGGTAAAGATGGTGTCGTTGTCGCCCTTTCTTTTTGATGTGGCGAGCATTGCGATGGCCGGAACGGGTTTGACAAGTTCAAAAGGCACGGCGAGGTCTTCAAATTCGTCAAAAAGTCCTTCGCGAAACGCCTTTATATTATCTTCGAGTTGGTTTATTTGAAACACGAAGGCCGTTATCAGAATCGACAAAATAGGGTCTTTATCGAGTCCGTAGTAAGGCATGCTTCTGTCGTCGCCGTCCCATTTGCCCTGTTTCTTCCATAGTTCGAGAATCTTTTCCAAAAGGTCCTGAGTCTGCTTCTGTATGTTTTTATATTCCTCGTTCCTCATAATTATGATTTTTACCAGATTTGTGAATATATACGGTGGTTGTAGGGATTCCTCGTTTCATCGTTGATGACTGCATCAATTTCGATACACAGCACCTTGTCGGAAATCATATAGTCTATTGTGACACAGACATCCGTAAGTCGTTTTTCATAACGCTCGATTATAGCCTTCAATGTTTCCGCAAAATTACCTGTATTCTTACTCGAACCGACAATCGTCCTATCGTACATCGGGTCGGTTATGGAGGCAAGTGTCTTATTGTTGGTATCTGTGGCGAGTGTCTTGAAAAATTCGGCGCGTTCCGTGCTGAAAGCTGCGTAATGAAAATCTTCAAAGGCGAAGCCGAAATCAGGGTCGGCTTTGCAGCAGCCTCTTTCCGAAGCGACTATCATATTGATGAATGTGTCAATCGACCTAACCAAAACGCTGTCATTCATCCTCGCTATTGGAAATGTCATTTTTAAAGGTCTTGTCAGAATCATCTTTCGTGTATGTTAAGTTATATTATCGGGAAATATTCTTCTGGTTCGGGCTCTGGTTCGGGCTCTGGTTCGGGCTCTGGTTCGGGCTCTGGTTCGGGTTCCGGAATGACTATTGCCAATTCATCAAGTTTGTTGATGGCCTCATTCAGTGTTTTTACGAAGGACGTGTAAAACGGCTCCATATCGTAAAACTCGAATTTGCCTTTTGCTGTAGCATTTTCGATAATAAAATGCTTTATAGCATTCATTATCAGCTGCGACACATCCCCAAAACTCTTACTCGCGTCGGAATCGGTTATTGAGTCGAGACGGTCTGCCAAAACATCAATGACGTATCGGCCCGTTATCTTTTCCATTGACTGGTGTGCGACTATTATCTCGACAAGTTTTTTCGCTTCCGCAAGAAAATTCTTCAGTTTGTCAGAATCGTATATGGCTGCAAACGGCGCGATATAGTCGTCGTCAACAGCCCATTGCCCGTTGCTGCGCCTGATTTTCAGAAGTGGGAAACCCTCGGAATATTTTGGCAAAGTACCAAGACTATAATGACAGGCATTGACGAGCATCTCCGTCTCATCCCATTCCGTTTCCTGCATTTCAGATGGGACTGCTATGAAGTATAGTTGTTCGGAATCGGTTTCAGGTATGGCATATTCCACGGCAGCGTCATTATGAAGTCTGACAACAGTTCCCGTCTTCAACATCACGTCGCAGTCAATTTGACTGATAACGAGGCTTTTGCCTGATACGGAGGCCTTTATATTGAAGCAAAATCCGGGAATGATGCCAAATAACGATGTTGATACAATCCGTCGAAGCATAGTTCGATAGACATACGAGATATTGTCGTGGACGACGAACGTCTCCGGCGTTATCTCCATCCCTGAATGCCAATTTATCCTTTCATCTAAATTGTTCATAATCAATTTATTTTTATTTCTTAAAATGTGTATTGTAATCCAAAAGCAGAGGAAACTCACCGCGAAATGCGAAATCGGGAACGTAATTCTTCACCCTGTAGTCGAATCGCGCGTCAAAAGGTATAAATTTTTCCTCCACCATATCGAAAAGCGGTTTCAACTCGGATGTAAACTGTTTATATTCAGCAGCGTTAAGGTTTTCCTTGATGACAACGAAGCGGATGTGCCGTTTTCTAATGGTGTATGTCACAAAGCAGTCGGTCACGGCAGAGAGTATGGCCGACAGTTTGCGGAAATTGCCTCTCAGCCTTGCGACGAAAAGCATCATCGGTGCAAATTTTCTGACATAGATGTTTCTTTCTTCCGTGATGTCGTAGTCGAAATAGCGCAGCAGAAGCGACCTCAGATTTTCGGCTTCATATTCATTGAGTAACTTTTCAAGTTGTATCGATTTATTAAAAAGTATCGAATCGAAAGGTTTGAAAAAGTCCTTTATATGGTTTCTCTTGAGGTGCAGTTTTTCGTCCTGTTCTTTAAAATCGCGGCTGTCCAAAGAGTTCAAGTCGTTGGTTCTGAAGAATAGAAGTTCCGGCAGGACGTCGTAGATGCCGTTTCTGGACAAAGTAATCTCGCCCGTGTTGATGTCGGCTTCGACAATGTCTTCGGCATAATTTCTGTTGAACGTGCCATTATACGAAACCGTCCATTCGTTTATTTTATTCCAGAGAACGGAAATCAGCAGTTCCGCTTTTATGTCTCCTGTCTTTACTATATTTTCATCGTTGAGAAGCATTGTCTTTGTGTTAGTTGTTATCAATAGCGACGTATGCGGGGCCTTTGTCGGTCGTTACCTGTATAATGTCGTTGTATGGAATGCCTATTTCTTTAAGTGTCAGTTCTTTATATGGGAAGTCGTCGTTGATGTTTTCAAAAACGTTTTGGTTGAGGCTGTTCTGAGGTTGAATGCGCAATTCCGGAATGTCGTCAATATAGTCTGGGATTTTCGATTCAGGGAGCATAGGCGTGAATATTTTTCCGTTTTCGCGTGATATGACTTTATCGACGAACTTATCATTTCTCAGGTTTATTTCGACTGAAGAAGTTTGGAGTTTGTTTTTCAGGATTTCGAGAGTGTGTTTCACGGTAGCATTGGTTTTCAATTCTTTTATTATGATGATGTCGTCCCATTTTTCGTGTGACGGGCATTCGTCGCTGAATGACTGCATCTCGAAGACGCCGGTTTCAACGGACAATCCGTCATAATAAAATATTTTGCCGCACAAATCGTCGAAATTCTTGTTTTTATGAATGATTTTGAGAGCTTCCTGTGCTTGTACGGCACCTATCACCGAGGCGATGACGGGCGTTGTCGGGACGTGTCCTGAGGCGATATTTCTCTTTGCTATGTCGGAGCACGATAGTCTTGCCGTGATGAGATTTCTGTCGGCGTCGGAGAGCTGACACTCGTAGCAGTTCAGTCCGGGTTTGAAGACTTTGACGGAACCGGTCATATCCTCGATGCCGCCATCGACCCACGGAATGCCGGCCCTCATACATATTCTGTTAAGTTGTAGGCGTGCGAGTCTGTTGTCGAGGCAGCCCACGGCGACATCGGAGTTGCGATAGACCGAGAGGCCTACATCGGAGGCGAGGCGGCCTCTGACATATTCGACATCGACGTCGGGATTGATTTCGCGTATCATCTTTGCGGCGGCTTCCACTTTCGGCACACCTTTTTCGGCATCGGACTGCCGGAAGAGTATAGAACGCGAGAGGTTGCCTTTTTCAACGATGTCGGGGTCAACGATGAAGATGTGTCCGATGCCGAAAAGGGCGAGGTTTTTCAGCACCTCGTTACCGAGTGCGCCAGCACCGGCAACGATGACGCGTGCCTTACGCACCACGTCGGCGTCAAACCACGGCAGTTCGCCGAAGACATCTATTTCGTTATTTCCCTGTTTCATCTGTCTTTTTCAAAATATGAGAATGTCGTCTTACCTATCCCTATGACCATTTTGTTGTGCAAACGAACCTCTTCATCCACATCCCGTATTGTCGTAATTTCATCAGACCCTATTTTCACACCCGGAGCAAGGACACGACAGTAAGGAAGGTCGTTTTTAAGATATAGTTCGACTTGTTTGCCGTCGATGCCGTCGCTGTCGTCCCAGCGCATATCAATCATACAGTGGAAGTCGCGTCCTATCGAAACCCTTCTGAAGCCGCCTGACGACATCATCCATTTGTATATGGCTATATCCAAGCCCTTCACCGATTCTCCGACGTGGAGGAAGAATTTGTTTGAGAAACGCGGTTTAACGGCCACGCCGATACCGAATCCGGCTCCGATAATCATCATCGACACGACGCTGTTGAGATAGGAAAATAGTCCGAGGTTTCCCGTAAACGGTATCATATAGAGGCATATATATCCCACGATGACGGATAAGACAGAAGCCAAAATGGCGGTTCTCAGACATGAATCGGTCTTAGGCACTATCAGCCACATCAAGGCAAAGCCGAAAAGGAGCCATGGCAAAAAGTCCGTCCAAAAGCAATTGTAATCCTTGCCCATAAGGATAAAGAACACCGAACCTATCAAAGCCGCGATTCCGCATATATACATGTTAAATATTGAAAGTAGGAGATTTTTCAGTACGCCGCGGGTATTGCGTTGGTCGATATACAAATAATATCTGAAGACCAACGTAACGATGAAGCCGAACTGCATACCGATAAGCACAATCTCCTGAAGTTTGATTCTCATATTCAACAATGTGTAAACCGTATCGGAAGACTGCTTACTGCCGAAGCCAAAGCTCACCATCCTCACAAACCACTCAAAGAAATTAGATGCGACCTCCTCGTTGGGTATAGCCTGATGCAGACACCATACGATAAAGGCAGAAATCATACCGAGCATCATCCATTTAAGTTTGGGAGTCGTGTTTCGCGAATCACGCAGGTTGTCACGGTTGTAGTAATAAAAACCGTCTTCGCACCCGTTGCCGTATTCCGGACAGCGGTCGCGGTTTTCCTCCCAGCACTCCCAATGCACAGTATGCTTGCATTTTGTGACTATTTTGTCGCCCGGATAGAACTTCTGTTTGCAGTAGCAGCACTGCTCCGAGACATCGGGGATGTCGTGCTCGTAACATTTGACGTGACGTTTGAGGAAACGTCTGTATTTGATGCGTGGACAAACAAACTGTAAGATGAAATACAACAAAAGGAATAGGATAAATGCCGCTATTGCCCCGCCTATCCATCCGTATAATGCAGTCTGCCATGGACGCAAGTCTGGAACGACTACAAACGGCTTCATCCTGGAGCCTATCACATAACGTGTCGAACCTTCAGCTGTACCGGCATTGTTTTTAACAGAGATACTGAGTGTGAGTTCCTGCCCACCAAACACTTTGCCGGGGGCGTTTCTGAAAAGCATACTATATGACGTGTGAAGCCCACTCAACATGTCCTTCGCCAGACGTTCAAGAGAGGCAAAGTCGTAATTTTTGACAAAATATTCACAACGAAAATCATCGTCACCCGATATATTGTTGATGCTGCGGAGTTCCTGCTCGGCTTCGTCAACGTGCTCCTCATCACCTATATATATGAAATACGTGGGTAAAATTGTAAGTTCGCCGTTCTTTATCCGAGAATTGAACCGACTCACAAAGAAATTCTTCATTTTAAAGAAATCCTTTCCACCGATGAAAGTACTGTCGGCATTCTTTACTTTGCCGTCTGTCAGCACAACAAAAATCTTGTCGGAATCATCGAGAAGCGAAATGTTGTGCGGCACACTCGGATAGCATTCGTGAGAAAGCCCTGAAATCTCCTCTATTTTAGATGCCATTGCCTCATATAGATACTTGTCAACTTCGGATTGCACAGAGAGATTCGACACAATCCACCTGTTGAGTTCGTCCATCGTCGTCATCTCCTTCGTCATCGTGACCATATCGTCCATAGCCGAAACATAGAATCTCAAGTTGACGTCTTCGCAGAGGTTGAACAGATAACGTAGGATGCGTCTTTGCTTCTCCATAGCCTCGTTACTTATCGAAACGCTCTTGTCGGCAAGAACCACTATCGACAACTTACTTGAAAGAGAGCTGTTACAGCCTTCAAGCCATATATTATCCGAAACCTTTCCCGAGCCCACATGAACATCCGTCTCAGAAAACTCGATGTTATATTGAGACAGATCGCCCACATTGATGATGTCGTCATTCCACTTGAATTTGAAATTGGCACGCATCGTATCCATCTCCTCGTCGAAGACGATAGGAATACTGTCAAAGACTATATCCACAGTTATCGGCTCCTGTCCGTACACGACACCCGACACGAACATCAGCCAGGCGACGGCAACGCATCTCATCATTTTCTTGAAAATATTCTTCATATCGTCGGTATATCTTTGTTTTTTGATTCTTTTTCGAGAAGAGCTATTCCGCTGGCCTTCATTGCTTTGGCAGCCTCTCTCTTCGCAATAAGCATATTGACGAGGCCGAAAAGGATTCCGAAAACGACTACACCCTTGAAAATCAGGTCTCCAATATCCCTTTTCTTGATTTCCATAGAGTCTATCATAGCCTTTTTAGCCTCAAGTTTCGCCTTGTCGTCGGTTATATCGGGATAATCCGACAAAGCCTCGTTATTTTCGGCAACCATAGTGCTGACTACCTGAACTAACGTCTCCGCCTGTTTCTTTACGACCGCGAGTGAATCGGCATTCTTTTTATCAAAAAAGTCTTTCGCCGACTTCTCAAGAGCCTCCATCTTCTGCAATGATGACGCTATCAGTGCAGAAGTCTTACGATATGTTTTCTGCTTTTGCTCAAGAGCCGTCAGTTCGTCAACCTTTTGGAGAAGGTTGAAATACGCCTTGTTGCAGTCTTCGTAGGCCTGATACGTCTCGTCGTTCTTATTCACATACGGGTCGTAATAGGTTATCGCGCCCTTATATTTCTGTATTTCGTAACGCAGGTTTTCGACATCGTTGAAGTTTTCGATACTTTTGTCGAGAAGTTCAATCTCGGAGCGTACTTCGTCGAGTTGCCTTGCTATGCTCGCCGGCGATGTCCCGTCGTCAAATTCGACATAATCGACATAAACCTGCGATGAAGCCGGCGTATGAAACAATGTCACCGACATCATCGCCACGATGAACCATAATGATATTTTGACAGATAATTTCATTCTCACCTTTATTTTATCGCATCAGTGCGGACAATGATTCGACGGCCACATTAAATTCGTTGATTATCACTTTCAGTTTGCCGTTTCTGTCAGCATCGGGTACAATCCTTATCTTTTCCTGCATTTCCATCACAATCTTGTCAAACTCGACCTTGAGTCGCGGTTTGTTTTCTTCCGAGGCGACAGACCACTTATTATACAAGGTATTCATATTTTCCACGACCGTCTTTATCTCGTTCTCGTCAACAGTCTTTACCGACTCCGCTTTTGCCTGCTGACCATCTTCTGGCGCATACTTCATCCATCTGAGGGTGTTTATCAGATGCTGCAGTTCCTCCGCCTTCTGACACATTTCAGGACACGGAGAATTAAGATACATTTTCACATTGAGACCTTTGACATTCTCAAGTGCTATACCTTTTGTCTGATAGAAATTATCGTTGTCTTCTGCCGTCTTGACACCGGAACGCATCTTGCTCAAATCCATCACAACCGCCGACAACACCTGATTCAGGCTGTCAACAAACTTGATGTCGGCACTGATGTATTCGCAAATCTCGCGGGCGTCGGGCATACGGTAAGTCGGAAGCATAAACTTTACGGCGAAAATGGAATCGATGATGGAATCGACTGTCGGACAGCCGGAATCCATATATCGTGCTAACCCGAATTCGTCAATCTTAGCCGTCATAACCTCCTTCGTTTTGTCAAAAGTCTTTGAACTCTCCTCGAAGTTGGAGACGTCGAACCTCATTTTTTCGAGGTCGGACTTCTGTTTCCCGAGATAATCAAGTAGCGTTGTCAGGTCTTTTATGACTTTCTTGCTTAGAAGACATTTGTCGCGTTCGATGGCGATGTTGATTACAATATCGTTGGCCATATATTCCACAAACGGGATAAATTCGCCCTTCTTCTTTCCTTTCTCCTTCACGGGAATGATGTTCTTCAGCGTCACAGTCACGGTGTCGGCTTCGTCTTTCACTTTGAATGTTAGCTGCATCTCCGATTTTCCGTCGGCGGCGATAAACTCCTTGAATATTTCGATCGTCGTATCCAAGCTGTTGTCGTTTATCTTGAAGACCTCATTGAAAAGGCTGTTTTCGCACACCACCGATGCGTTAAACTGATACACGTGGTTTCCATAAAGGCGGTTTCTGCGTATCTGCCTCTTAAATTTCGTCGCTATCTTCGCCGATTTGCAGCCTTTTGACTTGAAAAACGTCACCAAATCGGTAAAATAATGCGCCTCTCCCGGAATCCAGATATAGTCACAATCTTTCTTAGTGTTGTCTTTCGGGACTTTTAAACCCAAGGTGAGTGTTTCGGTATTTTGGTCGAAATTGGCCGTTATCGTAAGATGATGTGGGGCGCAGGTGTGGTTGAAGCCCTCCACACGGACAGTCCTGACGCATGGTTTCCCGTTTTCAACCGGCATATTCGTGGTGCTCTGACCAAAAACGGCAATCGGGAAAAATGCCGTCATCAAAAACAAAATCCTGATAAGTCTCATTTTATATTTTTCCTAAAATTCTCAATCCATCCATTTGGTTCGGCCTGTTGTTCGACCCACTGCGCCACGACGACGTCTTCCGGAAAAGGCGGCGTGTTTTTGGCGTTGTATTTTTCATATTTGAGATAAGCCCTCACACGCTCCACGTACCACGCGAGGTCGGTGAAGGTGCCGCATTCTGCTGCGCTCAGACACACGCGTCCGGCAAAATCGCCGTGGTATCTTATGTTAGGATGCCACGGGTGAGCGATATTCACGCCTTTGTCGTCACTCGTCCTGAACTTGAACTCCGGAAAACCGTCCGCGCTCGGATAATTATTCGGAAGATTTATCTCCATCAGAAAACTGTCGGCGACTTCGGGTTTTTCCAATCCGTCTCCGTCTTTAGGCAACGTGCCGCAAAACGACCTGACGTCATATCGAACGAGATAAGCTTCGGGCAGTCCCATGAAATTACGCTTCGCGACCGAGAACGACACTTCGCCGTCGCCTTCAAACTGCTTCGACATCATCTGCCATTCGACAAGAAGGCGGGCGTTACGGCCTTTCACCGCAATGCCTTCGAAATCCTCTATTTTGGGCGTGTTCGACATCGGCATCAAACTTATCCGGCTATCGGGTCGGCGATGACTGACACGGTATCGCCGTTATGCACGTTATAATCGGAGAGGTGAAGCAGCGTCTTGCCTATTTTAGGCTGAAGGACGATGTTTTTGCCCGTTTCTTCATCTGTCTTGGCGAAATAGTAGTCCGTCGGTGTGCCGTCTAAGATGTCAGGCAGGTCGAAGATGCGGTTGCCGTCTTTGCCCACGGCGTTTCTGAGATTCGTCATCAGGACGTCGAGGGTGATTGTGGGATCCGCGACCCTGAACTTTATCGTCTTGTGTCTGTATTTTAAAAATAAGAAGAAATCATCCATATCACAAAATCAATTTATTGTTTACTGTATCGATATTATTCCGCCGTAGGCGCAGATAAGTTTGCTGTTCTTGGTCAGTATCGGCATATTCCTGATTATAATCATAGGGTTGCCGGGGACCCACGGGGCGGTTATCAGTGGTGCGCTCGGAGCCTGTGTGACGGCTCCCATCGTCGAAGCTATCATCGACGCGACGACGGGATTCGCCGGCGACTTGCACACGCATATCGGAGGTATTATATTGACGCCCAACTTGTTGTCGCCGATATTGGCTATGGGCTTGTTCTTATACATCTGTGTCCCGATGACCATAAGCGTGAACGGCCCGGCAGCCATACTGCACTTTATCTTCTGCCCCGCACAAATATAATCCTTGTCCTGCATACTAATCGAACTGTATTTTTTAAGTTAAAAAACAAAATTATAAACCATGGTCTTCCCTCCCCTTGAACAAAAGGCCTGCTTTACCACTCAATTCAACATTTGTGCCATCCAGTTTAACTTTTGTATTTGAACATATCTCTGCATTATTGCCTTTCATTTTAATGTCATTGCCACCATCAATATTGAGACTTTTGGAAGCATTGATTTCTCCATTTTCTACACCTCTAACTGTAAAATTCTTTTTGCCTGTAAGCTTAATACTGCCATCAGTATCAATTTTCACGGCACTTCCATTACCGTCAACAGTAACACCAGACCCTTTCGCCTTGACATCAATCTTCTCGGCACCGTTCTTTCCATCAACAGTAACAAGAGACTCTTTCGCCTTGACATCAATTTTCTCGGCACCGTTCTTTCCATCAACAGTAACAAAAGACCCTTTCGCCTTGACATCAATTTTCTCGGCACCGTTCTTTCCATCAATAGTAACAAGAGACTCTTTCGCCTTGACATCAATTTTATTGTCCTTGCCGTTAACAGCAATAAAATTATCTTTATTCGCCTGAAGATCAATTCCATTCTTATCTTTATCTGCAATAACAGAAATATAAGAACCTTCATTCGCCACGAGACCAATTTCCTCCTTATCTTTTGTCCCGTTAACAATAACAGAAGAGTTGCCTACAGTTAAACCGAATGTTTGCGCCGCCTTGCCTTGTTCCGCCGGCACATACATTTTCACACCTTTTTTTTCTTTTTCTTTTTCTGTACCGACTGCTAAAATTTCCATCTTCTCCTTCGAGATTGACACCTTGGTACCAAATTCGGTGTCTTTCCAGTTTTGGTTGTCGTTCCACTTGCCGCCCGTCTTTCCCGCAACCGACATGTCGAAAGTCTCGTCTGCGATTATCTTTACGTTTTTCGCCTTAAGGACGAGGTTTTCGGCGCAGCTTATGACGATTGAGCCGTCGGAGGCGACACCGATTTTTACTTTTTCAGCATCGGCGGCGGTTAGTGCTTTGTCAATGTCGTTTGCTTTGCGCCATTCGTCTTTTGAAAGCACTATATCGTATTCCCTCGGAGTCGGATTATTTGCAGGAGGATTATTACCACCTGCACCACCACCGCCGTTATTTTGTGCTAACGGGTTGGTGTATATTCTGACGAAGCCATTTTTATCTTGCACATTAGCTTCGTCACAGTCGTCGTGTATTTCTATTGTCTGTCCGCTCCGCGTCCTGAGCGCCTTCACTACATTTGGCTTTTTATCAGCAGAAGGCAGTTTCGTCCATTTTTCATCGGGTGCGACATAATTTTCCTTTGCAGCTCCTCCGTGGTAAAGTACGCCGATGACGTATGGCTTTTCCACGTTGTCGTGCTCGAAGCCTATTAAGACTTCGTCGCCGATCTCAGGTATTATATAGCATCCCACGCCTTTGCCGGCGTAAGGCTGGGCCACGCGTATCCATGGGGAAATAGTTTTTTTATCTTTATTTTCAAGCTTATTTATATCCGCATTATCGGCACAATCCATCGTTGCCTGCCACAGAAACTGCACTTTGACACGCCCCAAACCTTGGTCGTCCTTGTTATCGACGACGACGGCACGCTGGACTCCCGACTTCGGATACGCCCCCGGGTCGAAATAGGGAGGTTTTTTCTGATCCTTTGGTATGGCCGTGAACTTACCGATGAAATTGCCGGAAGAATCCCACTCGTACCTCATACCTATCACAACAAGTTCGGCAGGACAAGAACCGTCTTCAATTATTGCAATAACAGACCCTATCTGCAAATTCGAAAAATTTGTCGTACCGGTGCATTCCACATACTGTGACTTAAGGCTGTTTTCATGACTCTCCACCATATTTTTAAGCCACTCGGCATCATTCTTATTAGGTTTTACATAATAGTCGTAATAGTTTATCGGTTTGTATTGACCATTGCCAATGAAAAATGTTTTAGAATCATTATCGACACTTTCAACCAGACCAGCCGCAGCTACGGAACCTCCTTTGTTACATATAATATTATCCTTAAGATAATCATAAACAGCACAAGGAAGATACGGATACATCGTCTTCAGCTTGTATGTAAAGTTTTGATACCCTTTTTTTACTAACAACGAAGTGGCCGGGCTGTCTTCAAAAGGCATAATATTATCGCTCACAACCATTCTTTTATATTTTAAACTCCAATACACCCATAGTCCATATTGTCGGGCGAGACGGGTAATGAACTGATACGAAGTTTCGTTATATCGCACTATGTATTCTTCTTTTTTAAGAGAACCGCCAACTATATTATTATTGACTGAATGTTTACCTAAATTTTCTTTTATGACCTCCGAGACGCTCTTGTCTGTATAAGATTCACAGCACGGAGCATCATTGAGGAGGATGTCTTTAGAACACGCCACCACCGTTATATGGAGTTTGTCGGCGTTTGCTTCAACGGCGATTCCTTCAAACAGCATCGCGTGTTGTTCTTCCACGTTGTTGTCTAAAACTGTCGTCCACGAACAAACCACATTCTTCCCGAGGATAGAGTCTGTTATCGGGCTTAATTTTACTTGGCCTTCAGTTTTGTTAACAGCGTCTTCACGACGTATGGTAAAGCGTAATTCGGCGGGTTTCAAAAGACCTAACTCAAGCGAACAATCCATCAACTTATAATCGCTAAAAATTGATCCACTATGGTCAACTCGCCCTCCGTTTATCTGAATTGCAAATTCTTTATCATTATTAAATCTTACTGCCATCTTACTAACAAATTAAAACTCAAATTTACATTTATAAAGACTCATTCCCATTGTACTCAAACCTGAAATCTCTATGTCTTTACAAAGCAGTCCTATCTGCATCTGCCACGGGCTTTTTGTTTTGTCGGAATTAGAAAATGTCTCTTTCACACTGATGCAATAGGCGCTATTAAATTCTATTTTACGAGCTGTTTCCAAAACCCATTTTGCAGTGGCTTTTAAAGCTCCCTTTGCTGTATTCATTCCGTCTTTTTTTACGTTATCTAACAAGGATTTTTTAGTCACATCCGACCAATCAGTAGATTTACCGCTTTCTTTCAAACGTATCTTGTTCCTTATATCATCGTCAGTATCGCCGGTGTCAACCTTTATGTCATATTTTTTGTCTTTGATATAGGCTTTCAGTTGTTTCCTGTTCATATCGTCAAACTGATCTTCTTCCGCTTCCCCTTTTTCCATTTTTGAATTACCGCCGCGCTCTATGGCATTAATACCTGCATCTACAAGTTTGTCGATATCAGGAACAACCTCAGACTTAGTCACTGTTCCAAAATGAGATCCCACAATTGATGTGGAGTCATAGATTAATATACGCCCTGCATTAATTTCATTTTTACTAAGCCATTCATGAAACATCGCAGTCGCCTCTTTTTTCCCACGTATGGTGACATTTATAAGTCCTCCCAAAACTGCGGAACTCGGACGTGTCGTCATATCAAAATTTCGGTTAAGGGTATAATTTAATTCTATAATGTCATATACATTAAGCGGATTTGAAATAGGACCATAGCTTTTACCAATTTGAAGTTGAGCAGAAACAGCCATCTCTATTTATTTTTAATTAAAAAACGATATTCTTAAAACTACAAAAGACAAGACCTCTTGCGAGGTCTTGTCTGAAACGTCACAAACCGTTAGGCCCATGGGTTGGTATAGGTCACCGAACCGTTGGTTATCTCTCTGCAGGAGAGTGTAATCTCTTCGATATGGCCGATGCCTTCTTCCCAATCTTCGGTGAAACCGATGCAGTAGGCATCCTTAAACTCGATTTTCTTCATGAGGTTGCCGCTCTTGGTCTCGTTGAATTCGATAGCTCCGTCTTTGGCGAGGTTAGGGGCTACCATCCAATTGAGCAGATCCGCATTGCCGTCGTTAAGGGCCTTTACCTTAATGGTAATTAAGCCACCCCTTGGAATGCCTGCCATCTGACCTTCAACGTCAATTTTCTGATCAAACGAATAGTGAACGTGCATCACTTCTCTTTCCTTTAAGTCATTGACTTTCAACATTACTGGATTAACTGCCATAATAAATAAATTTTAAATGGTTAATAATTAAAAGTTTATTAAAAAAGTTTTTTTTACCTTCTTGTCAAAATAATTTATGCGTTTTCCGCCGACATATTTTCCTTATCGGCTTCAAGTTTGATGACGAAGTTCTTTGCGGCGAAATATGGGGTTATCGATATATCGACGGTGATGACTTTCGTATTGGGATCCTGCCTCGGCTCGCCGAGTTTGTAGCTCTGGAAGAAATTCTGAAAACCCTGGTACTGGTTCATGAAGAGCTGGATCTTCTCCTTAAGCTTCTGCGGTGACTTGTATGGGTCCCAGTTTTCGAGAGCCACTTCGTGGACGTAGTTCATCAGCACCTTCTTAATCCAGTCGAACACGCGGACGATAGGATATTCCTGCATCGCGTCGAGGTCGCCGTTGTAGAGAGTGTTGTTGTTGAACGCCATCACGCGGCCTTCCGACTGCACCATCGGAACGACGTGGTCGTCCATGAGAGAGGCTATCTCCGACTTGAGGAGGTCGAGTTTCACGCCTTTGACGTCCGACACGGTGCCGTACTTCTTTCCGGCGCGTCCCTGCGACATCACGACGGCCTCGTCGTACATCATACCCGCGAGTGCTCCGGCGGGCGAGATATAGAACGCGGGTTCTTCCTTTTCCACTTCGCTGAACTTCTCCGACTCACGGCCGACAAGCCAGTTGCATGCCATAACGACGTTCATCAATGCCTGGTCGTTGTCGATGAAGCCCTTGGTGAAGTCTTTGAGGTTGGTGAGTGAGTTCTCCTCGTCGAGTGCTGTGTCGGTCACGAGCATCACCTTATATTTAAAGGCGGCCTTTGCCCAGCGCAGAAGTTCGGTGCGGTCTTTGAACACGCCGCCAGGGATGACGACGAAGCTGTAGCTGTCTTTCAGGCTCAGACGGTCGAAAGCATGTTTGAAGAGGTCTTCAACCTGGTCTTTAAAGCTTGAATCGGAATCGGTGATGGCTTCCTTGCTGACGTTGATGATTTTCAGTTTGTCAACCTTGTCGGTGTTGGCGTTTTTAAAGAATGCGTCAATAGCGCGGTACGATCTCTCGAGGTCTTTTGTCGCTTCGAGGGCGTCGGTGATACCCTGTGAGAGCACCTTCATATATTTTTCTTCTTTGGCGGCGCAGCTGTCAACCATGGCTGTAGCTGTGGCGTTATCCTCGTTGAGGAGGTCTATCCAGCCTCTCAGCTGTGCCATCAGGTCCTCGCGTTTGGCTTTCTTGCGGCTGTCCTTCAAGAAGTTCTCCCTTGCGGCTTTCTTGGCCGGGTTAAGGTCGTCGGCATCAGGTATAAAGCCTTTGATGGCCGCAAAACCTCCGAATGACTTCAGAAGCTGACTAAGGTCTTTTTTGGGTTGGACGGCTTCCTGCTGTCCGGCTTCTTCAACTTTCTGTAATTTAGCGTCTTCCATAATATGTTAGTATTAAGCGTTTTCCAATTCGTTCAACAACTCCTGCAGATAAGCTTTGAGTTCTTCCTTGCTGTCTGCGTTCTTCAGCATATCGCGAAGCTTCTTGTTCTGTTCCAACTGTTTCTTCATCTTGGCGGCGTTATCCATATTGGATTTGAGGCCTGAAAGGAACTCGCTGTTGGCGACAAGGTTGCCTTTACCTCCGTCTGCTTCGAAATCCTTGATTTCTCTGAACTGAAGTGTCTCTGTCACTGTGCCGCCTTCTTCGTCGGTGAAGCCCACTTCGACATTCGGTTTGAAGTGCGAGAAGACGTCGGATATGTTACGCGCGTCCTCAAATAGTTCCGGGTCTTCCGCTGACGCATCCGTTGTGTACTGATCTATCATCAGGGTCTTGTTTGTGTCCAAAGCACTGACATTTGCACTTGATTCTTCGTCTGTTGCCTTGGAAATGAAGTTTTTCTCTAACATTTTCTTCTTTTTTTTATTGTTTATAACTAAAGATTATTTTCGGTTATTATTCCGTTCACTTTGAATTTGATGCCAGTTTCTTCTTTGACGACCTCTACTTCGTCGCCGCTCTTGACTTTACCGGCGATGATGAGTTTTGACAGCGGTCGGCGCAGTTCCTTTCTTATTATACCTATAATCGGTCGTGCACCGAACTCCGGACTGAATCCCATCATGGCGATGGCACGTTTCGTCTCGTCGTTAATGATGAGCTTTATCTTCTGTTCGTCGAGCGATTTCAGGAGGGCTTTCAGGTGTATTCCGAAAATCATTGTAACGGTGCTTTCAGTGATAGGCGAGAACGGCACTATTTCGGTTAGACGACCGAGAAATTCCGGACGGAAAAACTCCTGCATTATGGTCAGAAGGTCGTTGTTCTTGGGTACGATACCTTTTCCGAATTGTTCGACTATATATTTGCTTCCTATGTTGGAAGTAAACAGAATCAATGCGTTGGAGAAGTCGCCTACACGTCCGAGACGGTCATGCAGCTTGCCTTCGTCGAGGATCTGGAGGAAGAGGTCGAACACCGACTTATGGGCTTTCTCAATCTCGTCGAAAAGCACGACGGAATACGGTTTCTGGCGAATCTTGTTGACGAGCAGACCGCCTTCTTCATAACCGACGTATCCTGGAGGCGCACCGTAAAGAAGAGCCACCGAATGTTCTTCCTTGAACTCAGACATATCGAAGCGGATAAGTGCCGATTCGTCTTGGAACAGAAATTCCGCGAGGGCCTTTGATAACTCCGTTTTACCGGTTCCGGTTGGTCCGAGGAAGAAGAAGGAACCCATCGGCTGGCCTTTCTTGTTAAGGCCCGAGCGCGACTCGTATATCGAATCGAGGATAATCTTGACGGCGTGGTCCTGTCCGACGACGCGGCGTTTCAATATCGATTCCGCATTGACGAGTTTCTCTCTCTCCTTCGACTGAACCTTGCCCAACGGAATACCGGTCTGTTTTGCGACAACGGCGAAGAGGTCGGAACTTTCGACTTTGGTATGTTTTTCGACAACGAGTGTCTTAAACTTCGCGATGACGCTTTCGAGGTAAGCGAAACGCTCTTCCTTCGTCGCTATCTTGGAGAAATCGGTGTCATCGTCTAACTGTGCCACGAGGAGGACGCTCATCTTGTTGAATAGTTCGTAGTGGAGCCAGTTCAATTCGACCATAACCTGCGTGTCGGTCATATCCTGCGTGTCTTTCAATGCCACGACTTTCTTTTCCATCGCATCAACATCGGCGGCTGAGACGTCGTTCATGATGCTGACGAGTGCCATTGTGCGGTCGATGAGGTCGAAAACAGAGTCGGGCATTGCCTTTTCGGTCATATATCTCTTGGCGAGGCGGATTGCTTCACGTATAACTTCATCATCAATAGTCAGTCCGTGATACTGTTCGAAAGAGTCTTTCGCGCCCTTTATTATACGGAAGCACAATTCGGCATCAGGTTCGTCAACGGTGATTTTCTCAAACTTTCGCACCATTTCCTTGTCGGTCTCAATGTTTTTGGTGAAGCCGTCAGTGGTAGCAGTGCAGATAACGGGAAGCTCGCCGCGATTCAGCTCGCGTTTGAGGATGTCGTTAGTGCCGAAGTAAATGCTCTGCTTGTCCATCATCTTGTCAAGTCCCTCTATGAGGAGTATGGCGTTGCCGGCGGCTGAAAGTTCCGAAAGGATTTTTTCGAATCTATCTTCAACCTCCATCTTGTTGACGGCACCGCCCGACAGAGAAGCAAGGTCGAGTTCATATACCACGCTGTCTTTCAAAAACGAAGGCACCACATCAGTCACAAGGCGGCGGACGAAACCGTTGACGAGGGCCGTCTTACCGACACCCGACTCGCCCACGACGAGAATATTCGACTTCGTTTTACGTCCGAGAATGTCGAAGAAAGACGAAAGTTCTCTCTCAAAACCGACGACGGGGGCGATTTTACCGTTTGCGACAAGTTCGTTTTTGGAGATGCAGTATTTAGACAGGTTTTTTGATGTCTTCGCGGTTGGCCTGACCACCTGTGCGGAACCTTGTCCTGAAGTGCTCTTTACTCCGACCGTGTCGATAACCTCTGTTGGAGATATTGTCAAAGTTTTAAGCTGATTCAGAGTAAATCCGACACCCGGAGTCGCGAGTGAGGCGAGGAGGCATTTGTAATCGGCATTGTCAAGACCGACTTTGTGCGCGAACACTTCGGCTTGTTCGAACACTGCGAGGGATTCTTCCGACAAGTCGAGGTCGGAAGTGGCACGTTGGGCTTTCGGAGCCATTGCTGTCTCATTATCAGCCCATTCAAGCAGATAATAATAATCTTTGTCGAGCTCTGTCTCAAAATAATCGACAAGTCCTATGTCCTTGTGCAGTAAAGCTTTGAACAAGTGACACGGATAGACGGCGGCACAACATGAGTCAACCGCGCAATTCGTCGCTATTTCGACAAGTTCGTTAAAAAAATCACCAAACTTTTTCTTCATACAAATGAGTTTATCGAATTAATCTCCAAAGATAAACATATTTTCAATTATTTTTTATTGACTTTCTAATTTTTTACGAACAATTTCCATTACCGCTATATCCGCATCCGTTCGAAGACGGAAACGGCCGTATCGCACGTCTGATGGTGAACTTCATTCTGGCACGTCACAACCTGCCAATGATGGTAATTCGCAGCCATAATAAACAATACTATTTGAAAGGTACTTCACAAGTCCGATATACGCGTTGGTATCGTTCCGTCGATTGGCAGCGAAAAGTGATATGTGGCCATCACGCCGTCAATGTGAGGAAAAAAATTCAAATTCGATGTCCGCAGTGTGGTTGACACAAGCCGTCAGAACGGCGTCTTATCGCCGATATAACATAATATGTCGTGGTCGAGATAGACGGATTGCAAGTGTTGCATCACGTCGTCACCGACATCACCACCGACGGCGTAATCGTAAGTGTGTCCCAACTGCTCCCATTTGGTCTGCCCCAAACGGTGGAACTTCAATATGTTGACTTCAAAAAGACCGTTTTTCTTCATAAATTCGGCCAAACGAAGTGCGTTTTCCTCGGAGTCGTTGAAACCGCGAATCACAGGATAACGCAACACCAAACGCCCCGACCAACCCGAGGTCATTAACGACGCTATATTGTTCAAAATGAGCTTGTTGGAGACGGAAGTGCCATCGATATGCCGCGCGTCGTCCATGTTTTTCACATCGACAAAGGCGAAATCGACTAACGGCATAACGTCTAAGAAAGTTTTTTCAGGCACGCAGGCCGATGTCTCTACTGCCGTGTGAATCTGCAACCGCCTGCATTCATGCAAGACTGCCTTCAGAAAATCGGCATGGAGCAACGGGTCGCCGCCGCTGAAAGTCACGCCGCCGTCGCTTCCCCAGTTGTTGAAGTCGCGTTTCAACACCGACATCAGTTCATCAACGGAATAATATTTGCCGCAAACCTTCAACGCATTTGACGCACAAGCACTTATGCATTCGAAAGTCGTACATTGACGACAGATTTCCCATTGAATCTCAGGACCGTTGTCACCGAAGACGAGGCCGTTTCGCGGACATCTTTTTTCACAAGCCCTGCACCCTGAAGCCCATTTGCATACACGTTGGGCAAACATCAGATGCGGACGCACCGTGAAGTTTTCCGGATTGGAACACCAACGGCAGCGCAAAGGACAGCCCGAAAAGAAGACCGTTGTGCGACATCCGGGCCCGTCGTGCACCGAAAAAGCCTGAATATCAAAGAGAACGGCCTTGAGATTCGTCGAATCCGTCATTTATTTCATTTTGAAGTGTTCGCAGGAAGTCGCGCCACAAGAGGCATACGTCCAGTTTTCCTTCTCAAAGCCCTTGCACGTTCCCACATTATGTGAGTCGGGATTGGCGAAATGCACGCAGCAGCCGCATTTTTCAGCCATGACGAAACGCGGACAAGCATCACTTCCTTCCCCGTCGATGGGCAATATCGATTTCGACAAGGCGCACATTCCTTTTTCACAATCCAAATATATATAGTTTTTGCAGTCAATATGTTTCATTGTCATTGATTATTAACTATTTAACAAAAATTTACGCATTTTCGTATTCCGTTCTGTAAATCACTTCGTCCTGAATCGGTTTTCCAATCTCGCACCAATACTGTGTGAAGCCTGCGACTCTGACCATCAGCTCGCGGTAGTCTGCCGGCTTGGCCTGTGCCGCGCGTAAGGTCTTGGAATCCACTATGTTGAACTGCACGTGGAAGCCGCCTTTGCGCATATAAGCCCTGACTATGTCCAACAGTTTGCGTGTTCCCTGAACGCCGTTCACCGCCGACGGATGCAGTTTAAGGTTCATCTGGGCGTTCTGCTGTGTGCCGTGGTCATAGACCGTCGCCGACTCGAAGATGGCGTAGATGCCGTTCTTGTCGGTTCCGGCAGCGGCTGATACCGAACCGTCTGAATATGTCGTGCCGGCCAAACGACCCGCCGCATCTGCCAAGGTGACGAAACCCTGTGGGCCGTGCGTGGAGACGGAAATCTGGCACATATAGAGCGGTTTCCCGTAGTACGATTGGAAAGAACGTGTCAAGCCGAACATCGTGTCTTCGTACCATTTCAGGAACTGGTCGGCTTCCCAGTCGGCGTTACCGAATTTCGGCGCGTTCAGGCAGTCGGCGAAAATCTGTTCGTATTTTGCCGCCTCGTCCGTCGCCTCGCGGAAATCAGGTGAGAAAACGCCCGTCTCGTATGAAGTCTTGAAGCCGAAATTGTGAAGCATCGCGTCCTTCATCTGCTCCAAAGTGTATTTTTTATCTTTAAACACGTTTTTATAGAGAGATGACAGCGCGTTTATAAAGGTTATTGTTCCGCATGATTCAAAGTTGATGGTTGCGTTATAGCGTCCGCCCATCATACCGAGGTCGCGGCCTTTGGTGAAGCAGTCGGGCTTGAGCAGCGAGTTGACGATCGGCATACAGTGCTTACGCCAGATGTCCATCTGCAAATTGTTAACCTTGTTGACGACGTCGATAATTTTTTTCAGATAACTGACCCATTCCTCCTGAACAGCCTCGAAACTGTCGAGTTTACGGTTGTGCGCCGGAAGAATCTGGCGTTTCATGCGATGGTCGAAGCCGTTTGTCAGCACTAATTCCAGCACTTTCGGAAGTCCGACGAAGTGAACGCCTGAGCCTGCTGTCGGACCGGCTCCGCCCGGAACCCACGTTATTTTTCCGTCGTAATCCAAAGGCAGGAAGCAGCCCGGCGAAGACTCCAAGCAGCCGCCGAGACACCAGGCACGCGCGTCTTGAAGGTTCATGCCTTCCGGACCGTAGTTCATCATCATGAAGTTCATGCCCGTCTGGTTATTCATCCACGCCGGATAGCCCATTCCTAGTTTGGTACACGCAGCGGCCTTCATCAGGAAGTCTTCAGGTGTCTTTTCATCATAAAGAATTGATAATGTGGGTTGTGTCGTACGGCAGCGCATTCCCGCCTCTATGATGTGATATTCGAGAGGCGTCACGGCACTAAGACCGTCGCGGTTGAGGCCTCCGAGCGAGAGGTTGTTGAAAGTGTTGCCCGAAAGCACGCCGCCCGTCACGCCGGCAGACGCGAAACACTCGATACACGTTATCTTGATGCGGTAAAATTCCAAAAGTTCGATAACCTCTTCCTCCGTCATCACGCCTTCTCTGATATCTTTTTCGTAGAAAGGCTGCAAAACCTGACCGATTCTGCCTATCGACTGTCCCGACTGCGGGTCTTCGTTCACCACGCCGTAATGACAAGCCAAAGTCAGTTGGAGAGCCTGGCGGAACGTCTGTGGGGCCTTGTGCGCGATGTGCGACATCATGGCTTCGATTTCTTCATAATTCTTCTTGAAGGCCGCGTCGGTTTCAATGCCGGCGAGGTAATGGGCGCGGTCGGCGTAGTTTTGGCACCATTTGCTCATACCTTGCGCGATGATTTTCATGGCGACATAATAATAGCCGCGTCCCATGCCTAAAACTCCGTCGTTGTCGGCTTCGCCCATCGTCTCCTCGATGCGTTTGTCGCACAATGCGATGATGCCGTCCCAGCCGTATTGCAGCGGCAGATAGTAGTTCATCACTTCGCGGCCCTGCGGGATGCAGTAGGAATCGAACATACACAGCACCGACTCCATGATATTTTGTTCAAGTTGATAACCGGGAGTATATTTTGCGTATTTGTTGCTCAGCTCTTCCACGGAATTGCCGTCCCAAGGCTTGGAAACTTTAACCAAGACGGGGATTTCCTCTTTGCGCATTCCGAATTTCTTTGCGATGGAGATGATGTTGCCGTAACTCTTCGTCACGTTTCCGCCGCCGTCACCCACGATGGAGACGGAATCGGCTTCCGACATGGCAGGTGCGTCGGCTTCGGCCATCAGGGCTTCGGCCTGCGCGTTGAAAAAGCTCGCCGTGACCCACGGGAAGGGGAATGCGCCGCGCACGTTACGGGTCTTGTTCATCACGAGTTTCTCGTGCGGCTGTATCGTGACCGTCATGTGGGACAGTGCGGCGGCCATGGCTTTTGCGCGGCGGACGATGGTCACTTCGCCGTCGTTCTCCTGCCACACGCGGTTATACCAATAAGGATATTCCATGTCAACGGTGTTCTTCAGGGTGTAATAGACATCCATCAGATGAGTACAGCCCTCGGCCTGAGCCGGTATGTCTTCCATAGAAACGGCTGACATCTGTTCCTCGCTGATGCCGCGGCGTTTCAACAATTCATTTAATTTCTCCTCGTTAGTCATAATGATTACGATTTCTAAATGTGAAAACATTGTTTTTCAACATTGTTCTCGAAAACAACATATAAAGTGAAAATGCTTTGCAAAAATAAAGATTTTTCTGATTGCTTTAGAAGCTGTTTTGATTTCTTACAATGATAATTATATTGTATGTCATTTCGATGCGATTTGCATATCTTTCCGGCATCTTTTCCTCGTTTCACTCCTCGAATAGTCCACTATTCTTCGTCGCAAAACAAGAAAAATCTGCTCGAAAATATAATGCAAATCCCTATCGAATAAATCAAAACAGCTTCTTAAGGTGAAAATTCAAATTTTGAAAAGGCAACGCCGGTTGGTGCGGATTTTTAGATTCTATAGCGAGTTGATTCTTATAAAATAACTGATAATCAATAATTATAGAAATTCAAAAAATTAATAATGGTCATATTGTTTATCAACAAAAAGTTCTAACTTTGTATCTGGAACGCATCAACACCAGCCGCTATTTTGGAGGCTGCCGGCATCATATATAACTTTATCGGGCGGATTAAAGGGTTCTATGCCGCCTGTGGGGTTGAAAGTGAATTGAGCCGCGATGTTGAATGGCTGACATAAAGATTCATATAGGAACAAAGTGATAAAAATTTAGGTTTATGAGAAAGTTCAATTTATTCAGACTGACAAAACTTGTTTGTTTTTTGTCATTGGCATTGCTTGTAGGTTGTAAAAAGGAAACTCCCATTGACGACAACCGGCAGAAGGAAGATGTGGTAATCATATTTGAAAACGATGTCCACGGGGCAATTGATGGCTATCCGCTTTTTGCAGGTTATCGTGATGCAATGAAAGAGCAATACAGGTATGTCGTGACAGTCTCGTGTGGCGATTTTCTCTCAGGCAGCTCTTATTGCAACTTCGACTCGTGCCGTTCGTTGACGAGCATATTGTCATCTGTCGGGTATGACTATAACGTCATTGGCAACCACGAATTTGACAACTCCATAGCTCTGATGCAGAATAGCCTGCAAGCCATTGGAGCAAAGACTCTTTGCTGCAACTTCGCCGACCTCCGTACAGGCGAACAGATCTTTGATGGGCATGACGTTCGGCAATATGGCAACATACGTGTGGGTTTTGTAGGGGTCACAATGCCCCAAATGATTTCTCTGATTCCTCTCAGCCGTGTCACAGACGAATCCGGCAATATCGTATATGATTTTGGCAGTAATAATGTTGAGAAACTTATACAAGCAGAAGTTGATGCCACCATCAGCGAGGGTGCTGATTATGTGATTCTTTTCTCGCATGTTGGCGAATGGCTGATGGAAGAAATCATCAAATCCGTGAGTGGCGTAGATGCCATACTGGACGCTCATGCGCATACAGTACAACCGGGGGCATACTTCACTGATGCTGACGGCAAACAGGTGCTTTGGACATCAACGGGCACCAACTTTCAGAACGTGGGCAAGTTGATTATCAGTGCTGATGGCAAGATAAGCAGCGGCTTGATTAACTGTGAGGAGATAACCGACAGAAGTTTGAAAGTTCAGACTGAAGTTGATAAGGCCAATGCAGAATATGATGCTTTTGCAAACGAGAAGATAGGTGTGGCAGAGGGGAATTTTGTCGTATGGGACAAGAACGGAATTAACCTTGCAAGAACCCAAGAGTGCCCACTGGGCAATTTTGTCGCTCAGGCCAGCAGAGCCATGTTGGGTGCAGACATAGGTGTAGTCAATGGTGGTGGTTTGCGGGCAGAAATAGAGGCTGGAGACATTACCTTCAACACCATTTTTACTGTATTGCCCTTCCTCAACGAGATGTGCGTGATTGAAGTTACCGGTCAGTCGTTGCTTGATGCATTGGAGATGTCCTACCGGATGACCCCTGTGGAAAACGGAGGATTCCTGCAAGTGGCAGGCTTGAAGGTTGAGATTGATACAACCATTGCATCGACAGTTGTGCTTGATGCAAATGGTGTGTTCCAACGTGTTGCCGGCGAGAGACGTGTGAAAAGCGTCATGGTTCAAGATAAGTCAGGGAACTTCGCGCCACTTAATCCTGCCGGCAAATATACCATAGCAGCAGCGAAATATGTTCTTCTGGAACAAGGAGATGGCTTGGTATTTGCCGGAGCAACCGAGGTTCCTACCCAACAATCTTATATTGATGTCTATCTCGTGGTTGACTATATCAAGAATCACCTTCATGGAACAATAGGCAGAGAGCATTCGCAAACTGACGGACGAATCTATTTCAGATGACCGCAAACCCTTTTTCGTCAATTGTCCGTTGTTTATCCATTCATAAACGGAGGCATAGCGAAGTTACTACAGAATCTGCGTAGGTATGTCGACATTTTCTTTGAGAATAAAATGAACACCAAATAATTTTAGAAGCTGTTTTGATTTTTTACAATAATAATTATATTGTATGTCATTTCGATGCGATTTGCATATCTTTCCGGCATCTTTT
>JAKSNC010000021.1 GCA_024400195.1 Bacteroidales bacterium | reverse complement strand
GGGTTTGCTCCACTCGCTACGCTCGGTCGCAATGACGGGCGGTTTGTTTGAAAAACTTAAAAAAGTAGTAGTAGGTGTTGCGGCTTCGCCGCAACACCTACTACTACTTATACCACCAATTGACACCGTCATTGTGAGCGACCGTAGGGAGTCGAACAATCTCTGTTTAGTCCTTCCAATTGACGCCGTCATTGTGAGCGACCGCAGGGAGTCGAACAATCTCTGTTTAGTCCTCCCAATTGACGCCGTCATTGTGAGCGACCGCAGGGAGTCGAACAATCTCTGTTTTGTCTTTCCTATTGCTGCACGTCATTGTGAGCGACCGCAGGGAGTCGAACAATATCTATGCACTGAAAACCACTTCCACCAACTCGTCGTCTTCAAAGTAGAAGTCAAGCATGAGGTCGTCGCAGATGAGGCAGTCCTCATCAGAATCGCTGTCCGCCTCGACGGTATAACCTTTCTTTTTCAGAAGTGCCTTTATCTCGTTTTTGCCTAACGAGAAAATCTTCTCACCGTAGAGTGTCGCGTCTTCGTCTGTCGTCGAGAAACTCGTCGCAACCGAATCTTCGCCTTCAAAATAAATTGATAAGTTCTCGTCGGTATATTCGAAAAAGATGCATTTCGACAGTTCGTCGTTGACGGCGTCAATCTCGTCACGCTGAGTCGGCGTGCCATAAAGTTTCTCCACTTCGTCTGCCGTTATCCCGAAAGGTATGTCGCCGTAGCCGACAAAAGGTTGGATGTTTTTATTGTTCATCATTCAAAACGTATTGATTTAGAGGGATTTATTCTGTTGATAATCATCATCGGTATGAGAAGCATCAAAATCCAGAGGGCGATTATTATGATGTTCAGAATTATGATGTACAGCCAGTTCATTTCAATCGGAACAGATGAGAGATAATATGATTCGGCGGGCAGACTGATGAAGTGCGTATATTTCTGGAAGAGGCAGAAGGCGATGCCGAGTACGTTTCCGGCTGCCATTCCGATTCCGAGAAGACGGCACGAACGCAGCATAAAAATTCGTCTGACAAGGCCGCTGCTTGCTCCCATAGCCTTCAACAAACCTATCGTCGAAGTCTTTTCAAGTATGATTATCAGCAGCATACTCACAATCGTGATTCCTGCTACGAGGAACATCAGTGCGATGATTATGACGACGTTCATGTCAAGAAGATTCAGCCAGTCGAAAATATGCGGATACGACTGCATGGCGGTGTACGACACGAGTTCCGGCGGCACGGCATAGTACAGGCGGCTGTTCACGGCCTGTATATCCTCACCGTCGTCCAACCATATCTCGATATGTCCGACCTGATTGTCATTCCAGTTGTTGAGCCTTTTTATCTGGCTTATGTCGCAATAGACGAAACGCTCGTCGCATTCCTTCAGTCCTGTCGCGTAGATGCCGCTGACGGTGAATCTGCGTCCGCGCAACTGCATATCATTGTCTATGAACCACATACGTACCGCGTCTCCTACATTGAGCTTCATCTTGTCGGCTGTGATTTTCGAAACGAGTATGTCGGTTGACCTCACCGAGTCGTTGTAAACGGGAATTTCGCCGCCGATGATGTTGCCGGAGATGTATTTCCAGTTGTAATCTTTGCCCACGCCCTTTAAAACGACGCCCTGAATCTCGTCGTCGGTCTTAATCATTCCCACTTTGTGGGCCGACGGTTGAAAATCGCTGATGCCGCTTATCGACGAGAGACGCGCGTTCAAGGTGCTGTCGAATGTGAACGGTGTTTCCTCCATCGACTCGTTTTGGTTGAAAGCTTGGACGTGAAGCGGGGCGATGAATCCTATGACTTTATCGCGAATCTGATGCTTGAATCCGATGACGACGGCTATCGAGATTATCATGACGGTCACGCCGAGTGCGACGCTCGTTATAGCAAGGCGCATGACGGTCGAAGAAAGGCTTTCCTTCGACATCGAAAAAATTCTTGACGCTATGAACGACGCAGTTTTCATATTTTTCTTAATATTGCAAAAGTAATCATTTTAACTATATGCGCAATATCTTTTTATTTTTGTTTTTGACATTTTCGTGCGGGCTTGTCTGTGCTCAGGACATCGGAGCGAGGCGGCTTCTTGATGACACGGATGCAGGTATCGGAGCCGCGAGAATGAATCTTTATTTGGATCTTCTGAAAGAGAAAAATGTCGCCGTCGTGACTAACCACACCGGAATGATTGGCGACGTTCATCTTGTTGATACTCTTATATCGTTGAATATCAATATTAAAAAGATTTTTTCTCCAGAACACGGATTTCGTGGCACTGCTGATGAAGGTGCCGTCATAAACGATGATGTCGATGCGAAGACGGGTTTGAAGTTGGTTTCACTTTACGGAAACAATAAGAAGCCTACGGCTGAACAACTATCGGATGTAGATATCGTTCTGTTTGATTTACAAGATGTAGGAACTCGTTTTTACACTTATATTTCGACATTGACTTATGTTATGGAGGCTGCTGCCGAAAATGATGTCCCCGTCATCGTGCTTGACAGGCCGAATCCGAACGGTTTTTATGTTGACGGGCCTGTGCTTGAAGAAGAAAACGCATCGTTTGTCGGTCTTCATTGTGTGCCGGTCGTTTACGGCTTGACGATAGGGGAGTATGCCGAGATGGTCAATGGCGAAGGTTGGATGAAGAATGGCGTGCGTTGCGATTTGACCGTCGTCCCGATGAGCAGTTACGACAGAAACGCCATTTACCGACTCTCATCCGCGCCCTCGCCCAATCTTCGCGACTGGCAGGCCGTCTATCTCTATCCTTCGCTGTGTTTCTTTGAAGGAACATGCGTCAGCGTCGGGCGCGGAACCGACAGACCGTTCACCCGTTTCGGACACCCGCTCTTGAACGGCGACTTCGTATTCACCCCGACGACTTCCAAAGGACACGCGAAACCGCTTCTCGCCGACAAGACTTGCAGAGGTGAAAATCTCGTCGGTTTTGCTGAAGATTTTGGCCAAAACAAGGCGCATATTCATCTCGAATGGCTGATTGACTCGTATAATCAATTGAAAGATACGATACCTTTTTTTAATAAGTTTTTCGTGAAACTCGCCGGCACAAAAGAGCTGCAACAGCAAATAGAACAAGGACTTTCGGAAGATGAGATACGCGCCTCGTGGCAGCCGAAAATCAATATCTATTTGCGAATCAGAGAGAAATATTTGATTTATTGAGCTGCGAGCCGTTAGCCGTTAGCCATTAGCTTTGGACTTTTTGACCTTTTGACTTTTTGACTTTTAGACCTTTTGACTTCAGAACGTCAGAACTTCTTAACTTCTCAAACCTTTCAAACCTCTCAAACCTTTCAAACCTCTCGACCCTCGACTTCTGAAAAAAATCCTTACCTTTGCCGCGATATTGAAAAGCAGTAATTTTATGCGTCATTCCTTTTTGACTTTGTTTCTCTTTGCGGGTCTTGGCGTTTTCGCGCAGGAGCAGTTTCCGCAGTATCCTAATCCCGTTGATTATCCGATAACGCTGTCTGCCACTTTTGGCGAGCTTCGTTCCAACGCGTTTCATGGCGGTCTTGATGTCCGTACCGACGGCGTGGAAGGCAAGAAGGTCTTCGCCGTGGCTGATGGCTATGTCAGTCGTATAGGAGTGTCTCCATACGGCTATGGCAAGGTTGTCTATATCACTCATAATGATGGCTTTATGTCTGTTTATGCACATCTTTCGGCCTTTAACAAAACCATCGGCGATTTTGTCGAGACGAAGCAGTATGAGACGAAGTCTTTCGCCCAGACCATCTACCTTGAGAAAGATGAAATCCCTGTAAAAGAAGGCGATTTGATAGGTCTGTCGGGAAACAGCGGCGGTTCGGGCGGCCCGCATCTGCATTACGAACTGCGTTATTCCGACTCGCAGAATCCTGTCAATCCTTTTTATTTCGGCGTGAAAGTCGAAGATGTGGTGCGCCCCGACATCAGCGGACTTGCCGTTTATCCTCTCGACAGACGTAGTTTCGCAGCAAACAGCGACAGTGCTGTCTATTTCAATGTCGTCAAGGCTAAAAATCAGTTCTTTCTGAAGGATGACGTCATCAACGTCAGGGGAAATGTGGCTTTCGGCATCGCGGCTACCGACCGCGCAAATGGAGTTCCTAACAAAAACGGTGTTTACAATATCAAGCTTTATGCTGACGACTCGTTGATATTCAGTATGTCTTGCGATAGCTATTCATACTCGGAGACGCGTTATATCAATAGTCTGATAGATTATTCGCGGTGGATTCGCAAAGGAGAGCGTTATGTCAGGTCGGAGGTCGATCCTTACAACATTCTTAGTATTTATGGCGAGAAAAAAGGCACTCTTTTTGTCGATGAAGGTGATACCGTCGCGATGAAATACATCGTTGAGGATTTTGCCGGCAATGTCTCGGAATTGGCTTTCCGTGTCGTCGGAAGCCCTGAGCCTGAATATCTTAGGTATAGAAATATCGATAGAAGTTACTATGAAGTTTCTGGAAACAAAGGCAGGGAAATATCTTTTGCAGATGGATTCGGCGCGTCCGTTCCTGATGGCGCGTTTTACAGGGACGTGTTTTTGAAAACGGGAAAGAGTACCATGTCGGGTATCGCTTCAGAATACGCCTATCGTTTCGGATGGACGGAAATCCCAGTTCAGAAGGCGATCACCTTGCGTCTTCGTCCAAAGACTGAGTTCGAAAACGAAAAACGCCTTTATGTTGCTTCTCTTGGAAAGGACAGCGTTTTCGTTTCTCAGGGAGGAAAACTCGTTGATGGCGTTGTTGAGGCGAAAGTGCGCACTCTCGGGACTTTCGTCTTGGCCGTTGATTCAATTTCGCCTTGTGTGAAACTCATTAATTTTAAAGACAGGGATGATGTCTCATCTCTGACACAGTTGAAAGTCGAAATCAGGGATTTGGAGACTGGAATAGGTAAATACTCATTGACAATCAATGGTGAATGGGTCTTAGCTGAATACGACGCAAAGAACAACATCCTAATCTACAATATCGATTCTCATTTGAAGCGCGGAAAGAACACTTTGTGTTGTGAAGTGTCTGATAATGTGGGAAATACGACCGAAGTCAATGCCATAGTTTATTACTATGGGACATCAAAAAAGTGAGTTCTATACGATGAACTCACTTTTTTAATCAGATGAAGGATTTATTGACCTTATCTCGTTATTTTACAATGATTTCGTCAACGAAGATGTAGGCATCGCCGCCGGCTCCGAGGTGCCATGCCGGAAGCACGCCGTAGTTTGTCGCATGCACGCGTACATAACGGGCCGAAGTCTTCCCGTTCACTGTGAAGTCCTCCGCCTTGACCGTGTAGTCGTTGTCGGGGCGAAGGTTCTTATATTCGCCGAAAGGTATAAACTTCTTGCCGTCAATGGATACTTCCACAGCCAACATTGTCGGGAACCAAATCCACGCGCGGATGTCTTCCAAGAAGCCGACCGACACCTCGGAAATCTTTTTTACAGACTTCAAATCGACGACGGCTTCGAAATCCTGCGACTGATAGCCTTGCCAGCCGCCCAAACGCCAATTTACGTAGCCGCGAAGTCCGTCAATCAGGCCTTCATCACCGCCGGCTGTATATTGCGGATTGTATTGTCCGTTGATTTTCACCGTTTTGTCTTGCACAAACTTGTGAAAAACAGCTTCGACGACTGAACTTCTGCCAAACGTCGGATGTTCGGCCCAAGCTCTGAATGTCGTTGTTTTGGTGATGTCGATAGGCTCGGAGTATCTGTTGATGCTATTGAAATCGTCATCGGAAGTGCTGTAGAAAATCTCGCCTGATTCGTCATTTTGCGGATGAGCGTTGAGGATTTGCACGGAGAATTTGTCGTGGAAGACCTGCCCGTTAGGCTCGAAGACGGGTGCCAAAGTCAGCGACGCCGGCACGGAAACGGCTTTGCGTATCGTGATGTTTTCAGACGTTCTTGGTTGCGGGCCCATCTCAATCTTTATTGTCTCGCCGTTGGAAATCATGTCGTAAGTGATTCCTTCGGAAAGTATTTCGTCAGTCGTTTTACTACCTGTAATTGATTGAATATAAGGATTTTCTTTGCTTTGATTTTTGCAAATCAGTGTGAATGTCTTTCCGTTTTCGAGATGAATCTTCACTTCGTCGAATATTGGCGAGCCGATGTCGTAGCTGTTACTGCCTGGTGCGACGGCGTAGAATCCCATCGCGCTCATCACGTACCACGCCGACATCTGTCCGCAGTCTTCATTGCCGCATAATCCGTCGGGTGCGTCGGTATATTGTTCCATCAAGATACGTCGCACAACGTTCTGTGTCTTTTCAGGCTGTCCGATGTAGTTGTACATATACGGTGCGTGATGTCCGGGCTCGTTGCCGTGAGCGTAGTTGCCCATGATGCCTGTCAGGTCGGCTTGTGGTCGTCCGCTCATCTCGTTTTTGCCAAAGAACAGTGAATCAAGCATTTGTCCGACGTGTTCGGCACCGCCAGCTAACTCAATGTAATGTTCGAAGTCGTGTGGAACGTAGGTCGAATACTGCCATGAGTTGGCCTCAGTGTAGTGATTGTTGACTTCGCCCGGGGAGAAAGGATAGATGAATCCGCCGTTGCTTCTCGGATGAGCGAAACCGTCGGCATCAATGAGGTTTTTATAGAATTGGCTGCGGTGATAGAAGCGGTTCGCTGTTTCCGTCTCGCCCAAATTTTTTGCGAACTCGGCGATGCACCAGTCGTCGAAGCAGTATTCTAATGACTTAGACACCGATTCGTGTTCCTTGTCGGCCGGAATGTATTCGTATTGTTCAAATTCCGGTCTGCCTAACTTAGGCAATTCGGCTGATGCTACCATGGCTTTGAGCATCTCATGTTTGTCGAAATCGCCTATGCCTTTGCGGGAGGCGTCCAAAATCACCGGAACGGAGTGATAGCCAATCATGCACCACGTTTCAAACGCCGACAGTTCCCACACCGGCAGCTGTCCGCCTTGTTCGTAAGCGAGGAGGAAGGTGTTGAGGAAGTCGTTGGTGCGTTCGCGGTCGATGATGTTTAAAAGAGGATGAAGTGCGCGGTAGGTGTCCCACAGCGAGAAGACGGTATATACTTTATGGTTGTCGTCGCGGTGGATTTCTCCATCTTGACCGCGGTAGCGTTTGTCAACGTCGGAATACTCATACGGAGCCGTAAAACAGTGATACAGAGCGGTGTAGAATTTGCGCATGTCGTCTTCACTGCCTTTGACTTCAATTTTGCCCAATTCTTTGTTCCATATTTTGTCGGCATTTTTTTTCACTTTGTCGAAATCGAAATTAGGGATTTCGGTCATGTTTGCCTGTGCGCCTTCGATATCGACGGCGGAGATACTCACGTTGACAACGACTTGTTTCACGTTGTCGTCAAAATAGACGACGGCCTTGATGTGACCGCCTTGAAGGTCGGCGGTATTTGTCATAAGGGTGGAATCGCGATAGAGTTCAATAGTTTTAAGCGGAGACGAGAACTTCATATCGAAATAAATATGCTGATTTTCGTTCCAGGCTCTTGAAATGCGACTTCCGACAATTTCTTGGTTATCAATGGCTTTAATATAACTGTCAAGAACGATGTCGCGGTGTGCGAGGTCGATGACGATGCCGTGCCGCTGTCCGTCGTCGGGGAAGGTATAGCGGTGGCTGCCTACGTGTGATGTGGTCGTCATCTCGGCGAAGACACCGTTTGAGAGTTTCACAGAATAATATCCCGGTGAAGCTGTTTCGTCGGAATGTGAGAAACGCGAGCAGTATTTCGTGTTGATAGGCGAGCCGGTGCCGACGAATGGCATCACGAGTATGTCGCCGTAGTCGGAGCAGCCTGTGCCGCTGAGGTGGGTGTGTGAAAATCCGTAAATAACGTCATCATCGTAATGATAGCCTGAGCAGCCGTCCCATCCGTCCAAGCGTGTGTCTGGACTGAGTTGTACGGCTCCAAAGGGAACGATGGCGCCGGGGAATGTGTGGCCGTGAGCTCCGGTTCCCACAAACGGGTTGACGTACGACGTCAGCGGACGCCGACAACTCGCTAACATCAGCAGGACGACAGCGAGCAGGATAGTTGTCTTCTTCATAATGTAGGTTATTTGATTTTCAACTTCACGAGGGCGGCGGCACCGAGAATGGCTACTTCGTTGGTGGCCAATTCAGACATACGTATCTCGCAACTGCCCTGGAAGATGTTGAGGATGTATTCATTGAAGTATTTGCGCAGCGGAAGGAGCAGCGGGCGTCCGACCTTTGTAGGGCCGCCCATTAGGAATATGGCCTGCGGTGACGAGAATGTGACGGCGTTGGCCATGGCGATGCCGAGATAGTGCGCTGTCATATCGTAACATTTCAGTGCCACCTCGTCGCCGGCATTGGCAGCGTCGCCGATCATCTTGCTCGTGACCTCTGCATCGGCTACGGTGATGGAAGAGGTGAGACCGGATGCCCTTAACTCGCAGAATGTCTGAACGATGCCGCGTGCCGATGTGTAGGTCTCTAAACAGCCTTTGCGTCCGCAACTGCACTGACGACCTCCCGGAATGAGTATGTTGTGCCCGAGTTCGCCGGCACAGCCCGTCTTGCCGTGAACGAGAACGCCGTCGATGACGATGCCGCTGCCGACACCCGTCCCGAGCGTGAACATGATGAAGTTGTTCAAGTCTTTCGCTCCGCCGTAAATCATCTCGCCGTAGGCCGCAGCGTTGGCGTCGTTGCTTAGTACTACAGGCTCGGAACGGTACTTTGCAATCTCTTTCTGAAAATTCAGAACGCCTTTGATGGTGAGGTTCGGCGCGTTATCGACACAACCCGTATAGAAGTTGCCGTTTGGCGCCCCGATGCCGATTCCGTCAATACAGACACCGTTGGCGCTTACCATATCGTCGATTTCGTGCATCATGTCCTTCACGTAAAGCGCGAAGTCTGTGTAGCGGTTCGTTGGTATGTTGCGGCGTGCGATGATGGTGCCGTCGTCCCTGATGAGGCCCATGTCGGTGTTGGTGCCTCCGATGTCTATTCCGACAGTGTAAATGTGTGTCATATCTTTTAATTTAGGATTTGTTATCTTCTCGCAAAGATAAGAAAAATCATCGCACTAAAAACTTATTTACAACGTGAACGCCGCGCTGACTTTGAAACCGAAGTTATCTATCGTTTTTTCACGCGAATAGGGCCCATATCGGTATATCACGCCGAATCCGACTTTCGTTATCGGCGAAATATATTTTTCCATGTATAAAAAATATTGTACCTTTGCGGTACGAAATTAGACAGTAACTATAAATCCGTACTAAAATAATATAAAGTAATGTATATTAGAGACTTACAAAGTGAACTTTTGAGATTGAACAAGACATTCCCGGTCCAAACAATCACAGGTCCGCGTCAATCCGGCAAGACGACATTGTGTAAAATGGCGTTTCCAAACTATGAGTATGTTAACCTTGAGAATCCTATTACACGAGAGGAAATCGCCACGGATATTATGAATTTCGTGCGCAACCATTCTCAGGGAATCATCATTGATGAGGCTCAAAATCTGCCTGAAATCTTTTCTGCCGTGCAAGTAGCTGTTGATGAAGATAAATCACGCCGGTATATCCTTACAGGAAGCAGCAATGTGGCTTTATTACGAAAAGTGAAGCAGTCTTTAGCCGGCAGAACCATTGTCCATACATTGTTGCCTTTGTCAATGCACGAACTCAGTGAAGAGGGGACGTTGTCTGCTGATGAATATATGTGGAAAGGGTTCTTTCCTGCCGTGTGGAGCGAAAAAATAAATCCGACAGATGTGTATAAGGCTTATTATCAGACATATCTTCAACGTGATGTGACTGATGTTATTTCACTGAAAAACCTTAATCAGTTCAGACGTTTTATTTTGTTACTCGCCGCGCGGGTCGGGTCGGAGTTAAATGCACAAAATATAGCGAATGATGTCGGAGTATCGGTAGCCACTATTCAGCAATGGATTAGTGTGTTGGAAACATCCTACGTCGCCTTCCTGTTACCTCCTTATTTCAGAAATATAGGAAAGCGACTTATTAAAGCTCCGAAAATATATTTCTATGATACCGGCTTGGTCTGCTTTCTTTTGGGCATCAGAAACCCACAGGAATTAAATACGCATCCAATGAGGGGAGCGGTGTTTGAGAATTTGGTGGTGTGTGATTTCATGAAACATCAATTCAACTTTAATTTGAATTCCTCTCTCTATTTTTATCGTGACAATAAAAAAGAGGTTGACTTGTTGAAAGAAGACGGAATGAACGTGGATGCATTTGAAATAAAGGTTGCTCAACAAGATAACACTTCGTTTTATGGAGGACTCGATTATTTGCGCAAAATATATGGAGAGTCAATCCGCTCGACACGGGTGATATATTCAGGGGATGCTGAACGGGACGTTTTTTATGGCGGTCTGTATAATTATTCCAATTTTTTGAAATGTAATTTTGAATAATTCATGCTGAATCCAATTTGACGGTGCAACAACACTACCATGTGCAATGGTTATTAATATTCGTCATATCTTTTCAGAAAAAATTTCTTTCCCGATAGTTTTTACAACGTGAATGCCGCGCTGACTTTGAAGCCGAAGTTGTCTATCGTTTTTTCACGCGAATAGGGCCCGTATCGGTATATCACACCGAATCCCATTTTCGTTATCGGCGAACTTAAAATGTTATCTATCAATAGGCCGCTTTCGTAAAAACCTTTGTCTAAACTCGGATTTCCGAAGCAGATGTTCGTCACGATGCTGAACTCGGGCTTGAAATGCTCCGTTTTGAACAAAAGTTGTCCGAAGTTGTGCTTAAAGAACAGCGCGGCGAACTCGGTGCAGAGGAACTCGTCGGGCTCCATCGTGGCGAAAGTGCCTTCGGAATAAACACCGAAGCGAGCCATCGAGCCGAAGATGTTGAAGTGCTTGAAATACGGTGCGTCGTCAATGAGATAACCGGCCTGAAGCATAACGCTCGTCTTGCCGAAATACTTGATGTCCCAGTCGTCGCTGACCTGCAGCTGAAGCCTGTCGTAACTGCATTCGCTTTCAAAAACGTCGGAAAAGCCTTTCTCGTACGAAAGCCAGATAATCGGATAATCAGTGCCGAGTGACTTCAGTCCAGATGTGCCGTTCATAAATTTCTCCTTGAAGGAAATCCTCAGTCTCAACTCCAAACTGCTGACGCGTGTTGTGTCCCAGTCGCCATAACCAAACGTTGCGAAACCCTGAAAATTTCTTCCGAAGTATGTCGAGTATTCGGCTGTCACGACTTTGTTGAGCGTAGTGGCATCGATGTAGAATTTTTTATAGTTCAGTATCGATTGATTTGAATCGAAGCCGTAACTGCCGAAACGTTGAAATTTGTAGTCGCCGGCGACCTTGATTCTCATGTCGTGTTCCTTGTTGAGACGCGCGTTGAAGGCGGCTCCGAAATTCGCCTCCTTCGCCCCGAACCAGTAACCGCCATAGACGCTCAGCCCGATTGTCTTTGAGAAACGCCGGTTCGTGTTGAATCCCGCCCCCAAATAAAACTTGTTGCCGATGTTGTAATTAAGCACTTTGTTCAGGTCGAGGTTGATTTTTCCAAATGAGATTCCATGATCTTTTGCCACAGTAGTAAGATGATATGCAACATCGTCCAAAGTGAAACCGGCGTCTTCCATGACTGTGTCTAAAAGCATTTCGGTGTTTGATATGCGTTTCGCGATGTCTTCCGGACGATATTGGCTCCAAAATTCGTCCGATTTTTTGTGCGCGTCCGATTTTACGTCGATTGACAGATTGTTGAATTTGGCATCGTCGATGTCGGGATTTATCTGTAGATGATGGATGGAACTTCTGCCTACGCCTAATATAACACGCGATGTACTACGGTTCAGGCTGTCGCCAATGGTTGTGCTTTCGAGGCTTCCCAAGGGAATGTCGATATTATATTGTTTCGGGAACCAGTATTTTCCTTCCGCCTTTTCGTAAATCTGCTGTATCATGATGGCTATATCCAACGGTTTGTCGTCTTCCGCAGGTCCCGCCTTGACGTTGAAAATCGCCCAGCCGTCGGAATGAATCGACATTACGCCCGTCATACCGCTGAAATTAGTGTTTTTTTTCGGATGAAACGAGATGACGTATATCGAATCGCGGCGTGTCGTGTCATCGACCGGAATGATGTCTTCAAGCGTGAAGAAATATTTCGACTTGCTTCCCGAACTAATCGGATTGACGTATTTTTTATTCAAGATGGATATGAAATCACTATAGAAATCAATGCTTTGGAAGTTGTCAACCATATAGAGGAAAAACGGTTCCTTCATTCCCGAAGTGTATGTCGCGAGGATGTTTTTTCTGTCTTTGGAACCTTTGTGAAGCTTCTCGGAGACTGTCTCCATAATGAAAAAGTCGCAGGTATCGACAAGTGCCTTCACTTCAGATGCAAACTTTTTGCTCCTTGATGACGTGTCGGCTCCAGTGCTCAGCGTGTCGGGGCGGACGACAAATCTTTCATAGGCGATGTAGGAGTAGGAGGGAAAGCTGCTCGGATTGTTGCGCTTACGGTTCGCGACGACGCTGTCGATGATTCTGTGCGCCGGGTTTTCTCCTGCAAAGACGACGACTTCGTCAAGCCTGATGTCGTCCTGTTTCATCTTAACCCTGATTTTGCCGTCGGATTTGCTTACGTCAATCGTCTTCGTGAAATAGCCGACGTACGAGAAAGTCAGCGTGTTGACGGCCGTCCGGCTGTTTATCGTGAAGTTGCCGTCGATGTCGGTCGTCGTCCCGAGATGCCCGTCGTTGTTTATCGTGATGTTGACGAAGGCAAGACTCTTCCTTGTTAATGAATCGGTTACGGTGCCTTCGATATGATAGTTCTGTGCGTTTCCACACAAAACCATCATATTCAAGGCGATTATCAAAGTATGTTTGAGAAAATTCTTCATAGTGGATTAAAAATATTGTTTTAAGTCTTCGATATTGATATTCAATAGTTTCATCTTCTTCGCGATGATTGGCATTTCCTGATTGAGAAATTCCTCCTTCATCTTGCTGACGGCGATTTCCCCGGCTTTCTCGGAGATGAAGAAGCCTATGCCGCGCTTGTTGTAGATTACGCCTGATTCCTGAAGATTTTCGTATGAGCGCATAACCGTGTTGGGATTTACGCCCAATTCGATTCCTAACTCCCTGACAGACAATATCTTACTGTCGGCTTTAAGTTCTCCGCTTATAATTCTCTCAAAGATATGTTCGCATATCTGGAGATAAATCGGCTTGTTTCCATTGAAGTCCATGATAATCAATATCTTTGTGTTTTTACTTTGCGGTACGTAAAGAACAGGAATACCGCCGAAACCAACAGTTTGGAGATGAGACTATAGTTAATCAGGAGTCTTACTTTAGAGGCAAACCACAACGTTCTCTCTTCTTCAGGCATATCGTCTAACCTTTCGACAATGGGCGACATAAATTCATCAAAACGTTCGCTCATAGCAGTCGTTATTATGATTGTCGTCGCGATAAAGACAAAAAGCACGAGTATTCCGATTGTCTTTGAAGTCTTGCGTTTCTTGAAGATGGCGTTTCCGAGCATAAAAATTGACGCTGTCATTAAGCAACCCGTCAGTTTGTTAAAGAGTTTTAAAAAAAAGCCGAATTTGATACTTTTAGCTGCTACCGATAAATATAGTTGATTGCCGTTATAATTATTGACTATCACGTCTTTGTGCCAAATGTATTCGTTGTAAGGCGAATTTGGTATAATGCTGAGAATGATGTCGATGACGTATGCTCCGATAAAGTATATGGCAGGCGTTATCACAGCGCAGAAGAGTGTCATGCTGAGGAATTTCTCAAACGAAGACGCCGGCGTCATGGCGAACTCTATGCCTTTTTTCGGGTCGTTGATGTGGCGGTAGAGCCTTGCCGGAACAAGCAGGCACGAGAATGAGCACAGCAAAAGTATGAAGCTGTATCTAAATGTCGGTTTGATTGGCGAATCGTCGATATTTAGTAATGTGAAAATCCAGATAATTATTGGAATAGCCCACAATACGATGAGGAATCCGCCGAATTTTGGGAAGAAGTCTGACGCGTCGTTGCCGAACACTTTTTCGAATCTCTTTATGTTGAATATGTTGTTCATGGCTTAATGTCTTTAGTTGAAAAGTTCCTTTATTGCTTTCTTGTTTTTCATCACGGCGTTAAAAAGTCCTTCTATATTCACTTGACTTTCAACGCCTTCTGTGTTAAGAGTTACGTTGAGGAAGCCGCCCGGCAGCATCTCGGTGTAGAGTGCGTCGTCGGCTTTTTCGGTGCCGTAGGCGAAACGGAGTTTATCGGCAATCTCGTTGATGCCTGCCTTGAGGAGAATGTCGTCGTGGTCGAGGATGACGATTGGGTCGATGAGGTTTTCCACGTCTTTCACCTGATGTGTCGAGATGATTATGGTCGTGTCGTCGGTGCAGTGGCGTGCTATAATCTGTCTGAAAAGGGCTTTCGACGGAATGTCGAGGCCGTTGGTTGGCTCGTCTAAAAGCAGGTAGTCGGTCCTGAGTGAAATCGCCATCGCGATGAAGGCTTTCTTCTGTTGTCCGTAAGACAGCGTCGCGAATTTGCGTTTCGGGTCGATTTCCATCTCTGCCGCCAACTGGTTGAAGAAGTCGATGTCGAACTTATGATAGAAGGCACCTGTTCTTTCGGCGAATTTTTCCGGCGTCGTGTCGGGCGTCATCACCACTTCGGGGAGGAAGAAGATGTTTTCGAGGAAATCGGGTTTCCTGTCGGAAGGCGTGTGTTCGTCAACGGTGCAGATGCCGTAGTCGGGGCGTTGGAGGCCGCAGATGATTTTCAGCAGTGTCGTCTTACCGACGCCGTTTTCACCCAAAAGGCCGTAGATGTTGCCTTTCTCAAAGTCGAGGCTGATGTTTTTGAAGACTTTCGTTTTGTCGTAGCTAAAGTTCAAATCACTGATTTTAATCATATTGTACCTTTTTTATTATTTTAGTGTAATAGTTAACTAATACACTACAAAGGTACGACAATATTTTTAATTGTCAAGAAAAAAATGAAAAAAAAGTAAAAAAAATAATAAGAGAGACGCGGCATGCCGCGTCTCTCTTATTAAAATGCTGTATAATCAGCGTGTTAGGTTCGTTACTTTATGGTGATTCTCATCGCCTTGACGTTGTTGCTGCTGCAGAGTCTGATGATGTACAGTCCGTTGCTCAGCTCGCTGACGTTGATATGCGTGAGTCCTTGTGCCTTGCCGCTCATCACCATCTGACCGATGCTGTTGAAAATGCCGTATTCAACTTCGGCAGTTCCAGCATTGACGTAGATGACATCGTTGGCCGGATTAGGATAAACGCTGAACTCGACTTCGTTCTCGTCGATACCGACTCCACTTGGAACGGTGACAACAATCGTCGTCGGTATTGAGACACCGCCGGCGTAAACTGCTGTTATACCGTATGTGTAGTTGCCGCTTTGTGGAACATCGTCAACATAACTTGTCTCTTCAGTTTCTCCGAGGGCGATGCCGTTACGTGTGATTGCATAGCTGATGGCGTTTTCTGGTGCCGTCCATGTCAGAGTGACGATTCCGTTGTCGCTGTCAACATCTGATGCGAGGTCTTCAACGGGGTCGAAATCGCTGATAGGCGAGCCGCCGCAGTTGACGGTGAAGTTGCATCCGCCCTGATTGTTTTCCTCGTGGATGACGGTTCCGTCTTCATATTTGATGACGTATGTGCATTCGTATGACCAACTACCGGCAAGGAAGGTGACAGTGACGTGAACATTGTTGCCGATTTCACGTGTGAATGTCCCTGTGTTTCCATTGTCGAGAGTGATGTCTTCAGCAGGTGTTCCGTCATCATAAACGATATGTAGTTTGCTGCCGTTCCAACCATCGCCGTATTCATCGTTGAGGACGAAGAGTACGTTGCAGGAGTTCTTCAAAGAGCCTGAACCTTCGGCTGTGAGTCCGCCGTCAGCAGTGGCATTGAATGTGAATGGGAGCACTTCTGTCTCAGGGCATGTCTCATCAATAGTGATGGTGAATACAGCTGTCGCGACGCCGTCCGGTGCGATTGTGCCAAGAGTCTTGGTGTCTTCGGCAATAGTCACATATTGGCTTGTCGAGGCTATTGTAGCGGCAGCATTGGTCGCCATATAGTGACCGATGTTTTTGAACGAAGCGGCTACAGTCACTGTCTGTCCCGGAACGAAACCGGCGGGACTCATGAACTGGTCGAATGCGAGTATTGCCTGTCCTGCCGTGATGACAGCCTTACCGTTCCAGACATCGCTGCCACAGGTCATCGTGACGTTGATGGTGAATTTGGTGCCGTCTTCAACTCCTTCGGCAACGATGAACGAGAATGCATTGTCAAGAGTGACGACTTCGTTACCCTGCATGACGTTCAGGTTGGCCGTGCCGTTGATAATCTGCATACGGCTGTCTTCGCATGTGAGGACGACTTCGGTATTGCCCGATGTCGGGTCGGTACCGACATTCTTGAAGCTCATGCTCATGTTAGTCTCTTGGTTGACGGGTGCGAAGTTAGGTGTGAATCCGTTAACAGTGACGAAAGCACCGTCGGCAGGGATTATCTCGACTTCTTCGTCGTAAGTCACTCTGTTGTAGCCCATGATGACGAGTTCGGCGTTGCCGACAGTTGTCAAAGGTTCAAATTCGAGAGTTCCTTCACCACCGACGAGTTTGATAGAGCTGAGTACTTCACCGTCTAATGAGAGTGTCGCGATGGCATAGTCGGCATCGACAGTGACTCCGAGTTCGGTCATACCAATCAGTAATGTGCTTGGGTTGATGGTGACGTTCATCTCGGTTGGGTTGGCGGTGCGGACCATCAACGACGGGTCGCCGAAGAGAATCCACGTGTCGTGGCATTCGGTGTCACCGCTCTTGTCGATGACGTTCATATTTCCGTTCAGTGAAGCACCTGCGAGGGTGTGGTTGTATTGGTCGGCGTGGTTCCATTCCGTCAAGATGTCAACCATCTCGTCCTGACCGTACATTGGTGGTTGCCATGGCTGTGACATCCATGAGAACATGCCGCCGATAGCGCCTGTAGGAGTTCCTGTGGAGTTGTTCGTGGCACGCATCCATGCCTCGGCGAAGCATTCCGAACCATAATTAAACTGACCGTTCAAGCATGCTACCGACCAAACGATAGGCAACATGTTATCGTTTACCAAAGCGTGAACGTTGCTCGAACTGTAGCCGGCGACACCCCAACTATCCTGTGAACCGTGGTTGCAGTAGTTGATGATGCTGATACCCTGATTGATTGTAGCACTGATAGTTGTGGTGCTTGCGTCTCCGCCATAACCGCCGTGATGTTCTGTGACATGAGAATATGTGTAATGCTCTAATGTGTCGCGGATGAGGTCGATGTGTTCGTAGTCGTCTTCGCCATAGTGACCGCTGCCGGCTCCTATGTAACCGATACCCATTCCTTTGTCAACCCATGTAACATTCGACTGAAGGTCGCGCTCGTAGTATAACACCTTGTTCACCTGGGTAGCGATGTGTTCGTCGGTTTCTGCTGAGAAACGACCGATGAATACTTCCGGATAGTGGTCTGTGCCTTCAAGTTGGCCAAACCAGTTGTCGGAACGTTCGCCACTAAGGGCGTGCGGTGTGATGTGATTATAGTCACCGACAAACAACACGTATGCGAGATTGCGGTCGGGATCGTCGTAAACGCTTTTGATATAGTTCTTTAAACCTGTATCACTGTTGCCGCCGGCTTCTGTCACACTGACTATCGTCGTAGGACGGCCTGATATGTTCTTCCAATTAACCAAAGGCATCATGCCGTTGACAAACTGGTCGGCGCAGATAACCAGCATTTCGCCGTTGTCTTCAACGTATGGATAGACCTTCGAAGCTGTCTCAAAGTTGATGAAACGACGCTCGTATGCGGCCTTGTATTCAGAAGTGGTCTTGATGATGTTGCTCTTGCGGGCTGACTTCTGGTTCTCACCGTTGTCGCTGACTTTGGCCATCGTGATGGTCATGTTTGTATAGACACGCAGGGTCTTTGTCACAGGGTTGTAGGCGAATGGTCTGACAACGATGTTCTGACCGCGGAAGTCACGGACGATGTATGGAGATTCCAAATAAGCCTGTTCTGCAGGATAGAAGGCGTCTTTGCCGTACATTTCACCATACGTGTAAGGAACAGTCTCAGGGTCGATCTGGCGGCTTATGTTGCCTTTTGATGGCGCAACTTCTATGTTGAAGTCGGTGTACTGAACATCTGTCACTTTAACGCCCATCTCGGCTTTGTCGCCGATGAGTGCGGGAATGGGGAAGTGTGGCAGGTTTGGCTCTCCGGCGATTAACGACGTTGCCATCTCAGGAACTGTAATGATGTTCTGGATTCCGTTAGGAGTCTCAACTCTCGTAGCGTTGAAGCCTTCCAACGAGAAATTCACAACAATCTGTTTCTCGTCGCTCGAAATGAGTCTGACTTGCGGCTGGGACGGTGTGTCACTGCCCATGGCTGTCCATTTTTGTCCGAATGTCAGTATCGACATCGCGGCAAAAATGAGGGTTAGAAATGTCTTTTTCATATTTAATTATTTTGAAAAAAAGGAGGCGATTTGTGTCGCCTCCCAAATCAATTATTGTTATTATTCAACAACTATTCTTTCAACGCTGGTCTTTGAACCGGTTGTGAGGCGGATGAAGTATATACCCTTCGGCAGGCTGCTGATGTTGATTGCCTGTGAACCTCTGACAGTGCCGTTCATAACTAACTGACCGATGTTGTTGTAGAACGAATATTCAAATTCTGCATCGCCGGCGTTCACGTGGAGGACGTCGTTGGCTGGGTTAGGATAAACGTTGACTACATCTTCGTTCTCGTCTATGTCGAGAGGTACATCCACCGTGATGATGACCGGTATAGATTCGCCTTCTGCATAAACAGCTGTTACACTATAGGTAGTGACTTCTTTGTCGTAAGCAACAATCTCATCAACGTATGTTGTTTCCGTCGTCTCTCCTATAACGACACCGTTGCATTTTACAGTGTACTTGATTGCGCCTTCAGGAGCAGTCCATGTCAGTGTGACGATGACATGGTTGTAGGATACGTATTCGACATCGGATGCGAGGTCTTCGACAGGATCGAAATCGCTGATAGGTGAGCCACCGCAGTTGACGGTGAAGTCGCAACCACCCTGATTTTCTTCTTGATGGATTATGGTTCCGTCTTCATACATGATTGTGTATGAGCATTCGTAAGACCAGCTGCCTTGGACGAAGGTGACAGTGACATGAACTCCGTTGCCTATCTCGCGCTCGTAAGTCTTATCTGTACCGCTGTCTATAGTGAGATCCTCGGCTGGTGTATCGTCACTATAGACGACGTGCAGTTTGTTGCCATTCCAACCATCACCGTAATCGTCAACGAGTTTGAAAATAACGACGCACGCGTTCTTCAAAGTTCCAGTACCTTCTGCTGTGAGACCACCGTCGGCAGTCAATGTGAATGTGAGAGGCAACTGGGTGTCTATAGAACATTCGGCGTCAATATTGACGTTGAATACGGCTGTGGCGACTCCGTCAGGAGCTATAGTGCCGAGTACCATAGTGTCATCATTGAATGTTACATATTGGCTTGTTGATGCAATTGAAGCAATGGCGTTGGTGGCCATGTAGTGACCGGTGTTCTTGAAGTTGACGACGACGTTGACACTTTCGCCCGGAACAAAACTGCCCGGATATGAATAACCGGCGAATTCCAAAACAGCTTCACCAGCCGTGATATGGACTTTCCCTTCCCATGTGTCGGAACCGCAAGTTGCAGTGGTGTTGATGTGGAACTTGGTGCCGTCGGCAACACCTGTTGCAATCTGATATTTGAAACCGCTCACAACGACAGTCTCATCAGGATTGATGGCTCCGAATGAACCTGTACCGCTGGTAATGGTGAGGTTAGGATCGTCGCAGCTCAAAGTGACGTTTGTAGTTCCCGTTGTCGGGTCGGCACCGACGTTCTTGAAGGTGATTGAAAGACTGCTTTCGTCACCGACGTGAACGTTGGTAGGAGTATATTCGTTTACGGAGATGTATGGTCCTTCCAAAGCGGCGGCCGGGATTTCCTCTATTGAAGGAATGTGACGCGGGCTTGTTACGCAGAGTGTAGCGTTGCCACCGGTGGTGATGGGCTCTATTTCAAGTACGATGGTACCAGTCTCGTCAACCATACCTGCACCATGGAGAACGCCGTCCTTTGAAAGAGCAACGTATGAACCGGGTTCGGCACTGACTTCGTATGTATTCATGCCTATCGGAACGATGGCCATGTGTGAGATGGTGTTTTCGGTAGGTTGGACGCGGAAAGGCATGATGGAACCATCACCGAGGGCGTGGTAGGCCTGCCAGCAATAAAGGGTGCTGCAGTGCAGCGTATTGTTGTTGGCTTCAGCCGCGTTGCAGGCGAGGTTGCCAATGAACGGGATAGCTGAAACGGTGTTGTAGGCATTGTCATCCCAGATGGCGTCATAGCAGCCTACTGTTGTTTCTGACATCGGAGGCATGGTACCGTCAGCACGTCCTGTTGCACCAACTGCGAAGTAGTAGTCGTTGAGCCAATACGTCGAAGGGCATGAGCCGATGTAGGCGTAAGCAGCCTTCTTCTCGGCACGGACCATTGCTTCGCCGAAACAGGCACCGGAGATTCCCCAGTCGGCAGCTTCGCAGCAGTTACCCATGGCTAAGAAGTATTTGTGCTCGTTAGTCAGAGCATTGACACCGCTAACGGTGAGTTGCGGGTCAGCCCAACTGGTGTTCGAACCGTGAGCGGTGTAGTTGGCAAAGCCGACACCCGTATTCATGTGGTTGTAGCAGCCTGTGTAGTTGCTCGTGGTGTATTCGTAAACGTTGTTGAAACCGTGAGCTGTATTATAATAGTAGTTGGTTGCGTACCAAATGGCGGGACGACCTACAGTAATTCCCCAGCCAGAGTCGGCACCGGCGATGAGAAGTACATTGCTCAGATAACTTGGATCGGGCATGGTGTATTGCTCATATTCAAGTGATTTCTCAAGGATGGCCTCTAACTGTGCGACGGTTTCGGCAGGCATACGGCTGTGGTACATCTCCGGAAATTCGTCGTTGTCGATACTCATATAATAAAGGTCGCTCACGCAGTGCGTTTCGCTGGCTGAAGCAACACTGGCCGGAACTTGGTTCTTGTCGCCAATGATGATGACAAACGAAGGTGCATCTGAATTGTATTTGTTTTTGCAGAATGTCTTGATGGCATCAGCCGTGGTTCCAATCTGGTCGGTGTAGTTGACGTCCATGTAGAAACCTTTGACGGTCTTCCAGTTGACCCAATCCTGAATGGTGCTTTCAAACATACGGTCGGCAATGACCAACATCTTGACAGGTGACTGCCAGAGGTCGGGGTGCTGATCATAAACATCGTCACGCCAGTTGAACATCTGACGATAGATGTTGGCAAAGTATGGGCTGAACGTTCTCGCAAACTCGTTGTATGCAGCCGTCTTGTCGTAACCGCCGTAGTTCACTTCGACAACGATGTCGTTATAGACCTTGATGGTGTTGTTGACGACATCGTAGGCAACGGGGTTGATACTCAATGAGGCAACCTGAATACCGCGCATTGTACCCAACACTTTGAAGTTGGCAATCGGAAGCTCTTGATAGCCGCGTGTGCTGTAAGCCTTCTCATCGTAAGCGAAAGGTATATCCTCCGGCTTCTGATCCTTGCGGACTGCAGGCTGCTGCGGCATGAGTTTGTTGATGCCGTACTCGTTGAGATTGTATGTACTCGTTGAGTAACTCTTCACTTCGACTTTGACATTGTCGGCCCCGAGTGGGAGAGCGATGAGCTTGTTAGCCGCCGGTAGTGAAGGCGTTCCGACTGAACCGCTCTGATAAGTGTTGTCCATCATGAGGTATGAGAAATTACCTCTGATGGTGTTGACTTCGACACCTTCAATGCTGCCGAATGAAAATGTAGCAGTGAAACCCTGCTCGTCGTTGCTGACACATTGCTGTGCCGACTTTGCCCCGTTCAAGTCAATGCTTCCCTGGGCCTTGGCTTGAGAGCCTAACAGCATTCCTTCGAAAAGGATTACTGCCAAGAATAAGCTGATTTTTTTCATTGATAAAAATGTTTAATGATTGTTAATTTTATTGTGTTCTCTTGAAAAAAGTTCAAAACTTGATATTACATCTTGCAAAGATATGATTTTTTTGCTAAGGAAACAATGTTTTTACATTTTAATTTTTTTTCAAAAACAGTTTTGATTTCGTTTGCAGAATAGCGTTTTTAGACGTTTGTACCAAAAAAACAATATGCGGACTATGCACGATGCTGCATTTTGTTTCCGAAATGATGATAGAAAAAGTCACATCATGAGTTGTTGTCTCATAATGTGACTTCTGATTATCGGCTCTACAAAAACGGAGAGGCGTTATTTTATTACGATTTTCGCTGCTTTTACAACTTCTCTGTCGCAAATCTTTACGATATATAGTCCTTCATTCAGACTGCTGACGTCTATTTTCGTGAGGCCTTTCGACGTGCCGTTCATGATAAGGCGTCCGATGTTGTCGTAGATGAAATAGCGTGCATCCGTATCGCCGAAATCAATGTTGATGACGTTATCGGCGGGGGTGGGGTAGATGCTGAAGTCGTCTTCTGTCTCTTCCTCAACGCCGACTCCTAATTCCACTATGATGTTTGCCGGCAGCGATTCTCCGTTCACATAGACGGCTGTGACGCTGTAGTTGTATTGTACTCCGTACTCGATTTCATCGGTAAAGAATGTGTTGACGGTCTCGTCTAAGACGATGCCATTGCGGGCAACTCTGTATTTGACGGCTCCTGAATGAGAATCCCAACTGAGTGTCACGGTGTTGCCTGTGATTGAAGCCTGCAGGTTCTGTACTGGATCGAAATCTATTGATGAGTCGCAGTTGACGTCAAATTGTCCGCCTTGTGGTCCGTTGCTGATGATTACGGTGCCGTCTGCGTAACGTACGACGTATGAGCATTCGCTGTCCCAGTTGCTGCCGCTCTGCCATGTCATCGTGACGTGTGAGCCTTGACGTAAGCTGCGTTCGTATGTGGCAAAGGCTCCGCTTCCGTTGGGAACATACATGTCGTCGGCCGGCGTGCCGTCGCTATAAACGACGTGCAGCCTTGAGCCGTCCCATCCGTCAGCCCATTTGTCGGAGAGTTCGAAGATGACGAGGCAGTAGTTGCTTATTGAACAGGTTCCGTCTGCCGAGATGCCTTCGTCGGCACTGAGGTGGAACATGATATATATCGTCTCCGATTCGGGGCATTCGTCTGATATTGAAAAATGAAAGACTGCGGTTGCCGTTCCGTCAGGCTCTATCGTCCCGAGTGTGACTGCCTCTTCTTCAAAACTGACATATTCACTTGATGATGATACCGATACAACAGATTCTGTCGCCATATAATGACCGACGTTTTTGAACGATGCCGTCACAGTGACCTCGTCGCCGGGTGTGAACTCTCCGGGACATGTTGCGCCATCGAACTCGATGACGGCCTTCGTCGCTATTACGCTGAAGCCGTCATGCCATGTTGTGGAACCACACGATGCGGTGACATCGAAGAAAATCTTGCTTCCGTCTGCAACATCGTCGGAAATGATGTATTGGAAGCCGTCAAGCTGTGCCGTGGCTCCTGATTCGAGAGTGTTGAAAGTAACAGTGCCGTTTACTATTGTGACAGACGAGTCGTCGCAAGTCAGAGTCACTGTCGTTGTTCCGCTTGTTGCACTCTCACCGATGTTTTTGAGTACGACGGACATATTCGTAGTTGTTCCAATATGGGCTTCAGCCGGCGTGTAGTCTTCAACGATGACGCAGGCCTCGTCGAGAGAACCGACGGGAATTTCCTCAAGGTGGGGAACACGCTGCGGATGTGTCACGCAGAGCGTCATGTTGCCGCCGGAAGTGATTGTCTCTGTTTCAAGAGTGATTTTTCCTGTTTCATCAACAAGACCTGTGCCGAATATGACTCCGTCTCTCGTTAATGCGACGTATGACCCCGGATCTGCAGTGACATCGTAAGTTGTCGCGCCTGCGAGAACAAGCGATATATGATATACGTGGTTCTCGCTTGGACGCACGTGGTACGGCATGATGGAGCCGTCTCCGAGTGTGTGATAACACTGCCAGTAATACAGCGGACTTGAATCGGAACTGACAGTGTAGCCGCCGTTGAGATGAACGTTGGTGACGGAAAGGTTGCCCAAGAAAACCATCGACTGTATGGTGTTGTAGCTGTTTTCCATCCAGATGCCGTCGTAAACGCCGGTCTGGGTCTCGTCTTTGGTCGGCATTCTGTAAAAGATATTCGTCGCACCCACGCCGAAGTAATAGTCTTCGTACCAATATGTCGAAGGACAGCTTCCAACATAGGCAAACGCACCTTTCTTCGGTGCACGGACAAATGCCTCGCCGAGACAGGCTCCCGAGATGCCCCAGTCAGCCGCCTTGCAGCAGTTACCCATGACGAGGAAGTATTGGTTTGTGTTTGTTAGGTTGTTGACGTCGTTGACGGTATATTCGGGTGCTTCCCAGCTTGTGTTTGAACCGTGTGCCGTGTAGTTGACAAAGCCCACACCGGTATTCATGTTGTCGTAGCAGCCGGCGTAGTCGCTCAGGTTGTAGTAGTCATAGACATTAGCAAATCCGTGTTCTTCGTTGTAATAATAGTTGACGGCATATTGAATGGTCGGCACTCCGGCCTTGGGATTCCACGCCTCGTCCCAGCCTGCGATGAGCAACGCGTTGTCTAAATAACTCGGGTCGGGCATGGTATATTGCTCATACTGAAGGCTTTTCTCCAAGAGGTTGTTGAGTTGTTCGACGTTTTCGACCGGCATGCGGCTGTGAAGCATGTCGGGATAATAGTCGTTATCAACTGTCTCATAGTAAAGGTCGGTGACGCAATCTGTCGCGCTTCCAATGGCACTCGCCGGAATGAGTCCGTTGTCGCCGATGATGACGATGAATGTCGGTGCCGTAGCATTGTATTTGTTCTGTATGAATGAACGTATTGTCGATGCCGATGTGCCTACTTGGTCTGTGTAGTTGACATCCATATAGAAACCCTTCTTGATCTTCCAGTCAACCCATTCCTGTATGGCGTCTTCAAACATTCTGTTGGCAATCACCAACATCTTGACGGGGGCTTTCCAGAGGTCGGGATGCTGGTCGAAGAAATCGTCGCGCCAGTTGAACATCTGACGGTAGATTGGGGCAAAATAGATGCTCGCCGTTCTTGCAAATTCATCGTATGCTGCCGTTTTGTCGTATTCGCCGTAACTGACCTCCACCTCAATGTCGTTGAAGACTTTGATGGTGTTGTTTGCGGCATCATATTGGACGGGATTGATTATCAAAGCACCGACTTGTATTCCGCGCATAGTGCCCTGTATCTCGACTTCGGCAATCGGACTTTCCATGAAGCCTTTCTTCGCGTAGGCTTCGACGTTATAGTGGAAAGCGACTTCTTTTTGGTCTTTCCTGACAGACGGCTGTTGTGGCGCGATGGCCCTGATGCCGTAGTCGGAGAGGTTGTAAACACTTGTGCTATAACTTTTTACCGAAACATTTATGTCTTTCGCACCGAATGGAACCGCTATGAGGTGATGAACCGAAGGCAGCGACGGCTCGCCATAACTGCCGTGGTTGAATGTGTTATGAATGGCTATTTCGGAAAAAACGCCTTCTTCGGTGTTGATTTCGTTAGTCTCAATACTCTTGAATGAGAATGATGCCGTGAAACCTTTTTCGTTGACGTTGTCACACTGCTGAATTGATTTGGCAGCGTTAAGCATGATGCTTCTCTGGGCTTGCGCACCGAAAAACAAGCCTAATGACAAAATTAATGTGATAATGCCTGATTTTTTCATGAAAAATTTAATTTGAATATGATAAAGGACAAAATTACAAAAAAAACGGACAATTTGACTTTTTGATCTCTTGACCTTTTGACTTTTGACTTTTTGACTTTTTGACTTTTTGACGTTTTGACGATTTGACTTTCGACTTTCGACTTTCGACCTTAGACCTTAGACTCAATCACCCACTTGTCGATATTTCTGCATTCCGTGCTGAAGTTCACACCGATTTTGATGATATTTCTTTCGTCTTTTGCAAACGGTTCGGCGTAACCTTTTTCATTGATTTGTGCCAACGCCTCTTCAGCTGATTTGTTGAATTTGAACTCAAAAATATAGATGTATTCCTTCGTCTTGACAGTCATATCCATACGACCTTTGTTGGTGTGAGTTTCTATCTCAACGTAATAACCGCAAAGCGATGTAAGGATGAACATCACGCTTTGGAAATGGCGTTCCTGTTCGGGTTCGAGTTCGTAGGGACACGCGCTGAGAAACGACTGCAAACGTTCCATAAAGCTTTCAATCTCACCGTTATAAAGCGAGCGCACGAAGCGGCTTACCTCAAACGCCGACTTGCCCTGAACCGTATTGGCGTAAAAAGGCATGAGGTATTTCAAAAATCCCTGTTTGACCTCGCGGTTCGGGAATCCGAGGCGGAACAGTTCGAATTCTTTGTCATAGCCTTTGATTGTCAGATAACCGCTCTGGTAGATGACCGGAATCGGGTTAGTTGAGGCAATATCGACGCAGTTGAGCGTGTCGGCATCAGGCTCTTCGTGCTCAAGGTCGGGCAAAACGTACTGGTGTCGTTTGAGAAGCTCCATAAGATACGTCGGGGTGCCCGTCTCGAACCAGTATTGGTCAATTTCCGAGTTTTTCAATGCATTAAGCAAACTGAATGGGTTATAGACACCCGGTTTTTCCTCTTTGCAGAAATGATAGCCGTCGTAGTTCTCACGTAGTGCGGCGTATGTTTCGTCGATCGTCATATTTTGGGCTGAAGCCAATTCCGAAACTTCGACTTCAAAATTTGAATGAAGTTCCTCTTCAGTGATGCCGCAGATGTCGAAATACTGCGAACGCATCGATATATCTTCGAGGTTGTTCAAATCGCTAAAGACACTCACTTTGCCGAATTTCGTCACGCCGGTGAGGAACGCGAACCTGATGCAGCCGTCCATCGATTTCAGAGCCCCATAAAAGCCTTTAAGAGTGGCGCGGTAGGCATCTTGAAGTTCAACGTTGCCAATGGCTTGAAGTAGTGGTTTATCATATTCGTCAACGAGAATCACCACTTGGCGGCCGGTTTTTTCGTAAGCGCGGCGGATGACACCCATGAAGCGCAAACCAAGCGAATTTTCAGAGACATCACTGTCGAATCTTTTCTCCCAACGACACAGATGTTCATTAAGAATACTTTCTAATGCCTGAGGAGTATCATATTTTTGCGTGTTCAAATCCAAATGCAACACGGAATATTCCGTCCAATCGTGCTCCAACTTTTCAATCGCAAGGCCTTTGAAAAGTTCGCGTTTTCCTAAAAAATACGACTCCAAAGTATTGAGCAGCAGACTTTTTCCAAAACGGCGCGGACGGGAAAGGAAATAATATTTTCCTTCGCTGACAAGTTTAAAGACGATGGCTGTTTTGTCAACGTATTTAAAATCCTTGTTTCTCAAGTCCTCGAAGCTCTGTATGCCGATTGGAAGTTTTTGTCCCATAACCTTTTGTTTTTACGGCTGCAAAGATAGTAAAAAGTTTGTAAAGTGTTGAAAACTAAAACTGGATTAACCCTTCTTAACTAAAATAAGTAGAGACGGTGCATACACCGTCTCTACATTGTTTCATACCTTCTTTAAGGTTGTTATTTGTTCTTTCTCTTTCTTACAGCGTAGGCCGCGCCCAAGCCGATGAGCAACATGGCTCCGCTGCCAAGTGGAGCATCTGAATCGCCAGTTTCTCCATGACCTGGAAGTCCTGGTGTTCCTGGTGTTCCCGGTATTTTGCTACCATCGCCTCTGCTTCCGCCGAAGAAGCCTCCGTTGTTAGCAGGCTGCTGCTGTCCTTTGTCAAAGAACTGTGATGACTGCTGTGCTGTAGCACCAAATGTCACTCCAAGTACGATTGCGATTGTTAAAACTAATTTTTTCATTTTTATCGTCATATTTTTCATTTTCACTTGATATTACTTTACTCAATTACAATTCTCTGGGATCTTCCGTCGAGCGTGATGACGTAGGCACCGGCTTTCAGGTTGTGCGGTTTGTTGTAGCTTCCGCAGACAGTCTCGGTTCTCACGATGCGTCCGAGCATATCGACAATCTGCATTGAGGCTGTGCCTTCGACGTTGTTGATGACGAGGTTGCCGTTGCTGATATAGACAAACGGTTCGGAACTTGTCGCAGGATCGTCGTTGATGTCAGTTGTGCCGAACACGATTCTGAAGCGTGACGCATATTCGTCGGCATCGGCCTCAAAGGTGTAGCTCGGTGTCACGAGGAGGTCTATGTTGTCGCCGCTGACGACGTCGATGAGGTGGAGGTATTCTTCCTCAAAGTTTTCGGTATTGAAGCTGATGGTATAGCTGCCTTTGTGGTCGGCGGTGAAGTTCATAGGTATCTCGGTCTCGTCGCCTCTGCTGACTGATGCAAATCTCTCGCCGTTCTTGGCGAAGCTGATGTTGGTGCGGTCGGGGTTCATCATGAACTTATGCGAGTTTCTTGTACCTTCGAGGTGCAGTATCGCACGGTCGAGTGTCTCGCCACGGTCGCTGTTGACCACTATAGGCATTGCGTACGATTTTCCTGTAGGTGCCGTGGTGCTGATTGTGACTTCCTGATTATCGACGGTAGCTTCCACGAAGAAGGCTTCGCAAGGATCCATAGTAAAATCTTCGCTTATCACCACTTCGCTGCCCTTGTCTAACTTGTACAAGTCGAAATCACTTGAGATGTAGGCGGTGCAGGGGAATGGGTTGCCGACGAGGTTGAAGCCTGGGAAGTCGATGCCAGTACCTTCTTCTGCATAAACAAGGTTGATTGTTTCCTCACCCGAAGGAATGAGTTCTCCTTCAAATCTGAGGGTGAAATCTGCGCTGTTCGCGTAGAGATAACCTGTCTCTCTTGAGATTTCGATATTCTCTATCGGTACATTGTTCTCATATTGTGCGTTTTGCCACTCGGCTGCAGCAGCAGGATTGAAGATGTAGAGGTCATACGAAGTACCACCACTGAGGTTGACAGTCGGGTTGTCTGTCGGGTTGGCGATGAAGTACCAGCCGTCGCTAGCTTCGACGTTGTTGTAGCCAATGATGTTCTTTTCGAAAGTAGCGTTGACAGTCTCTTCGCCAGTGTAAATAAGTTGTGCGCCGTCTTTAAACACGAATTTGGCAGCATTTTCGTTTCTGAAGAGACCGCTTTCGTTCATTGTCAAAACGATATTGTTATTAACAGTAACCGTTCCCGTTGTGATGATGTTCTTCACTTCAGTGTCTGCTGTAATGCTACCATTGGTGAAGACTTCTGTCATGTAGTAGGTCTTTGTAACAACCGGAGCACCTGCCTTATAGACATTGCACTTGTTTCCGCTTGAATTTACAACTTTCATGACATTTGCGTTGTAGCCTATATAACGGGTATAACCATCGGTTTTAAAGACTACAGCACCTGAATTGGATTCTGCTATCCATTTGTTGCTACCCCATCCATAACTTGCAGGAACCATCATATAATCTGTAAAAGCTAAAGATGTCTCTTCAGATTCTTTCGCGTCATAATAATTCAGATTCCAATAGTCTCCGTTTTGTTGCAGTGTGAATTCGATGGCATTGTCAGGGATATTGGTAATGGCATCACCGACGATGGTGAGGTCGTTGCTCAATGCTGTAAATGAGTATTCGTCACTTCCTCTCTGCCCCACAATCATATTTGAGTAAACGAGGACGACTTTGTCGTTATTGGCAAGTTCATTCACATCTGTCACTTTAATCCAAGTACCAGCACCCTTTGAAGTGGTTTCTGCTTCGCTGTAGCTGAACACGGCATACAAATCTTCTTCGGCGCGGGCAGCGGTAATGTATTCAGGTTCTTCTTCTGTGTAAGTAGCAATGTCGGCAGCTGCCCAGCCTGCGAATGTGAGGCCAGCAGGAATGTTGGTAGGATTCGGCAACGACAGGCCTTCGATAAGTGTCTGTTCGCTCACGATGCCATTGCTGTGGAAGGTGATGTTGTATTCAGGCAAAGGTTCGCCCGGTTCGTATAAGAAGGTGACTTTTGGCAAGAATTGTCTTGCTTGAGAATAGTCATATCCCCATGAAGAATAGCCAGCGTATGCAGTGTTGCTGCTCTGATTGACACCCATCCAATATGTTCTGAGCCAATTGCCAACTTGTGTCTGCTCAAAGCCAATCAGAAGGTTGCCTCCTCTGTATTCACATTGCTTTTCTTCCGGTATATTCAGGGTCATCTTGCCATTTGTGATGACCATATCTCCTTCATAAACCTTTTCATCTGCACTCAAAGTTTCGTAGTTTGAGAGCGTGGTTATGTTAACTACCTTAATATAGACTTTCCAGTTGCCGTTGAATGTGTGGTTGTCTGAATTGTTTAAATAAAACACCATACTTTCGATTTTGCCGTTTTTCATGTCAACCAAACTGGCTTCCGGAATGATGAATTGTGATTTTGTATTTGCATCAGCGTTATAACCATAGATAGGTACAATTTCATTTGTACTAATACCATCATTCACTGTAATACCATGAACAAACTCAGCCGTAACCGTAACATTGTCTTCTGGCATATCGAATTTGTAGAAATTGGTGTATTTCGACATGGCGATGGCGTTTTGGTTGCTGTCTTCGGCTTCTAATGAATTAAGAATGTAGCCGGTTTCTATTGTGAAATACACATAAACTGCATCGCCTGCATAGAATTCAGTGCTGCTGCCCACGTTTATGGAACCGCCATCTTCGTTATAGACGAGAGTGACTGTGTATTTGGCATCTTCTTCAAATGTTGCCGTGACTTCAACATCGCCAGCCGGCATCTCTATTATATAATTGTTTTCCCACTGGCTGACAACAGGCACCTCTTGTCCGTTTGCCATAATAGTCAAACTTGACAAATGATAGTGTGTAGCCGGAGTGGCGGTAAAGGTGACGTATGAGGTCGGGAGCACATCGGTCAAGTCTTCGATGTTTGCGGTGAGGGTTCCGTTTTCCGGCTCGTTGAGCGTGATGCTGTAATGTGCGTTGCTGAATGTGGCGGTGACGATGACATCGCTTGCCGGCATGATGAATCTGTTGTATGCATCATGTTCAACTTCTCCTGATTGGTCGGTAATGACCAGACTTTCCAGATAGTAGCCTTCATCTGGGATTGCATATACTTCAACCTGTGTTCCGACTGCAGCGTTGTTGGCTGGATAAGTGGAAATCTGGCCATTTAAGGCAGAGTCAATGCTAATGGCATACACCTTATTAATAGTAGCGGTGACATTTACATTAGCGGCTGGCATCACAAAGTAGTCGTAGTTTTCAGAATCATTGTGCAAAACGTCAAGTGGCGTGCTTTCGCTGGTGACAATCCAATCGCCGAACTGATAGCCTGTGGTAAGCTCGCAATTCAGTTTCACTTCAAGGCCTTCGTACCAGTCGGTAGTAGGATCGACGCTAAGCGTTGCGCCTTCGGTTGGCTGGTTGACGGTCACAGTATAGCGGTCAAGCAAACCAAATGTGGCTGAAACGGTGACATCGCTTGCTGGCATCGTGAACTGGTTGTTGTCGTTGACAGTGACGCTGCCCGTTGCAGTTGTAACGTTCCAAGCGGTGAGTCCATAGCCGGCTTCAGGCTGTGGGGTAAGGGTGATTGTCTCGCCCTCTGTAGCACTTTCGGCACTGGCCAACACCGTTCCGTTTTCCATTTCTTCATCGATGGCGATGTTGTATTTAACGGCAGGCGTATAGTAGAAGGTGGTCTTTGGGAGGAAACTCGAACTATATTGGGTTGAATAATATGTGTAACGCGAAGCACCGTTTGAGGCATTTACACCATAAAATGCGGATCCATTCGATGACCAGTTGCCAGTGGAAGTTTGATTAAAACAAACCAACAAGTTGCCGCCTTGATACTGATAAGGTGTGATGTCTATGGAAAGTTCGTTTGAACTTGCAGTTAGGTTTCCGGAATAAACAGGATCCACTCCATCAAGTGAAACAAAACTGGAAGAAAGTGTGGTGCCGTCTGCCACTTCCATGACATAAATATTCCAAGTTCCAGTGAAGGATTGGTTGAAATTTGTATATAAAGTCAAATTGGTGATTTTGCCATCCTCCATTTCTTGCAATTCTGTCTTTGGAATTATGAATTGTGATTTTGAATAATTGAAGTTATCTGCATTGTAGCCGTTAATTGGAATGGATGTGTTAGTTGTAGTCCAGTCTTCATATACGGTAACAGAATGCGGCAATTCGTTAAACGTGGCATTCACTGTGACATTGTCTTCCGGCATGTAGAAATAATATGAATGACCATACCATGACCCATCGTAGTAGTAAACTTCTGACATATCAGAATCCTTCTTGATAGTAATTCCAGCAAAAGTATATCCGTCGTTAGCGGCATAGTCTAAATAGACCATTGTGTTGGCCATAACAGATGTTTCGCTTGCGGTAACAGTGCCGCCTGTGAAAGCAGGAATATTGACCGTATAGCGTGGCTTTTCTTCGAATGTGGCAGTAACGGTCACATTGTCAGCCGGCATGATGAAATAGTAATTGTTACCCTCTTGTTGATAGAAGTCAACAACCGTTTGGTCGGAATTTTTCTTGACTACAACACTCTTGAGATAATAATTGCTGTTATAGACATAACCATAAATGCAAACTTGGTCATTCTCGAAAAATTCTGTACTGCTTTGATAGGTTTCTGCATTTCGTGCATAAATACTTCCTATTTCGGTCTCTTCCGGCAGTGTGACAGTGTAGAGCGTGCCTGTGGAAGCGAATGTGGCAGCGATGTTGACATCGTCTTCAGGCATTTCGAAAGTGTAAATGATTTGTCCCCACTGTTCTTGCTGTTCTGGAGTGATGGTGCCACCTGATACTTTAGTGATGGTCAGGCTTTCCAGTGCGTAGCCGTAGTCAGGAGTTGGGCTGATAGTAATAGTTTCTCCTGCTGTAATTTGCTCATATTGTGGATTTGGATTGATCGAAAGACGTCCGTGTTGCATTTCGGCAACGTAGATTGTGCGTATCAGCTTGACGTTAGCCGTCAGGTTCACGTCGGCGTCAGGCATTGTGAAGCAGTAGTAATTTTGATAGAGTGTACCATCCCATTTTTGTTGTATGGCAACAGGCTCAGAAGTGCTCGCATTGGTTGCGACATAATTTACGAATTTGTAGCCTTCGGCAAGGTCGGAATAGTTTAATCTGACTTCGTCGCCTTCCAAAACATTTGTGCTTGGTGTGGCGGAAAGTGTAGCAGTAGTGCTTCCGCCGTCTGTAGGATTGGTGACATTAACCGTGTAGTGAGGCTGTGCCGTAAAGGTTGCCGAAACAGTCACGTCGCAGTCAGGCATGGTGAACTGGTTGTTGGTGACATCAACAGTGCCGCCGGTTGATTTCGTTACTACCCATGAATCCTGTACAAAATCATAGCCATGGGCAGGGGTCGCGCTCAAAGTCACAGTGGCACCTTCTTCAGCTTTTGAAGGACCGCTGATAGTACCACCCGTGAGAGTTGCGTAATTAATCGTGTTTCCTTGTGCAGGAAGCATCGTTATCTGAATAATTGGACGATAATATGCTAACGAACCGTTATAAGGATCAAAAGGACTAATATTAAGATTATCGTCTCTTTGATAAATACCAGTAGCACCATTGAATGAAACGCCGAATTTATGCGCATTAGAATAACTTCCTGTGTTGTTGTCAAAAGCAATCATCAGGTTTTGGTCACTGTTATATTGAAAAGGCTTGGTTAAGGTAATGGTTTTCCATCCTGTTGAGCTAGCTCTGAAAAACTCAGTTTGGTAAACCAAATCTTCTGTTGTGACAGAAACCCAATCGTCGCCATGAGAAAATTCGCTTTTGTCAACACACTTCATGTAAACGTCCAATGTGTAGTCTTTACTTACACCATAATTGACGTAAAAACTTATGGATGTGATAGTGCCACTTTCTCCAATTTCACTCCCCAAATACAACATTTGGGCGTATGAATATTTGTAGTAACCATTGAAGGGCATGTCTTGATTGGTATCTGCTTGCGTACCAATCGTAATGGTTTGGGACTCCTGTCCCCAGCTCTTAAAGCCGGTCAGCGCAAGTAGCGCCATGAGTAGAAATGTAAAGATTTTTTTCATACTTTTTTTGTAATTTAATTTATAATTTATTGAATTTCTTTTGTTTACATTATCAATTGAGCCCAATGCGCGATAGAAAAAAGTCCATCACGGCATTATATTATAATTCAGGTTACAAAAATAAAACAAATTTCGAGACGACAAAGGAAAAATAGAGTTTCTTACCAAAAAAATCTTCACCACGAATCACACGAATGGCACGAATAAGACTCTCAACTTTTAATTTGAAGTATTTTCATCTGCTGTATTGCGATTTGGTTCAATTTTTCGAGGCGTTCGTTTTGCGGAAGTCCGTCGTTTATCAGCACCGAATTGATGTTTTCGAGGTTCGACAAGCAGATGAGCTGGTTTATTTCGGCGTAGTCGCGCATGTTGCCTTGCAGGTCGGGGTTGGTGTCGCGCCATTGTCTGGCGGTCTTGCCGAAGAGAGCCATGTTCAGCACGTCGGCTTCGGAGGCGTAGATGTAGTTGATCTGGCTTTTGTTCAGCCGTGGCGGGATGAGGTTCTGGCTTATCGCGGTAGTATGGATGTGGTAGTTGACTTTCGCGAGTTCGCGTTTCGCGCTCCAGCCGAGCTGTTTCTGTTCATCGGCTTTGAGCCGCTGGAACTCTGAAATCAGATAGACCTTGAATCCTGGGCTAATCCACATTGCAAATTCGAAAGCTATATCCTTATGGGCAAAGGTGCCACCATAACGTCCACTCCGCGCCCTTAATCCGATGGCATTAGTTCTTTCTGCAAATTCCTTGATGCCGATTTTGAAATTATTAAGTCCACAATTACTTTTAATTGCGGCGAATTCGCCATAATTAAAACTTGGATTATACACATTTTCCCAAACTCCAAGAAATTCCATGGTGTTTCTGTTCCTGAGCCAGTCAGAAACGAAAAAATCACCATCTTTAGCTTTCAGCATGTCCGTCAGACTGATATAGTCTTCCTCATTAACTTTCAATACGGTAATCTCTGTGTTTT
>JAKSNC010000020.1 GCA_024400195.1 Bacteroidales bacterium | reverse complement strand
TGTGCCGATAATTTGTGTGAGAATGTGGCGGCGATAACTATAATACCGAATATTGATAATGTCTTTTTCATGTGTTTAAAATTTAATGTTCGATTTTTAAAGTTTAATAAATTTGTCACTGACGAGGACTTCCTTGTCTCTGATGACTTGGAACGAATACGTTCCCGACTTGAGGAATGAAACGTCGAGTGTCAGCACGCTGCCGTCTCCGCTGATTGTGCGGTTGAAGCACTGTCTGCCGAGGACGTCGAAGACGCGGAAAACGGTTCTGCCGTCACCGACGTCGAGACCCGACACGTCGATGTGTACCGCGTCAACAGCCGGATTGGGGTAAACAAGGCATTCGTGCAGCAGGTCTGACTCTTCCGAAACGGACAGAATCGATCTGAAATCATCTCTGAGGAACTTCCTGATACGCATACCGTCATCCCAAGGTTGACTTTCGGCGACTACGATCCCGCCGTCTTTTGTGGCAACAGCTGTAACAGGTGTGTATCCCGTACTGACGTTATCCGGAAGCAGCCTGCCGAGCAACTCCAAATCCTTGTTGGCAAGGTATATATCCACAACGCTAGGACCTAAGTAACTACCGACATTAGCTTCTGTGACTATGTATATCGTGGTGTCGTTAGCCACCGACATATTGTGATATTGGATAGTGCTGTGCAGGGTGTCTTGGTTGGCCACGAACACCGTCTCGTAAATATTGGCATTTATATCGGCTTTGCCGAAAAACATATAGTGTTTATCTATAAACAAGTTGTCATCGGTATCTTCACCAGCATACCCTGATATTAACAGGTTTGTGCTGTCAATCCAATAGTCTGAATAAAGAAACGTAAGCAAAGTAACTTCCTCATTTACCGAACCATGGTTGGGATTGGGCAAATCGTTGATGATGTTGGTCGATACAAGGTTGAAGTCGTAGTCGAAGCGTAGAAACGACGGATTACCACCCTGGCCGGCCCCAATTACCAAGAAGTCGGAGCATTCATGCATTTCCCTTATGCAGTCAGGCCAGTACATGTGATAATCAAAAAGGCCATCGTAGTCACCAAGATGAATGTACTTGCTATTGAGGCATTCGCCGTTGGCATTCAGTCTGTAGAAATAACCTATGTATCTTCCAAATCCTACATAGCCTGTCACGAGGAAGGTGCTGTCGTTATCCTTGGTCATTAACATGCAACAAAACTCAAGTTCGGCAAACTCTGCATCTTTATCGTAGAAGTGTTCGCTAACCACCTCAAGGTCTTCGTCGAACTTCAACACCCATAACCGCTCGTTAACACCTTCTCCGCGAACACCCACAACAAAACATCCTCCGTCATCAAGTGCAACAACCTCAAAGAAGGAACTATAATCGTCATCGTCAGCCTGAAAAGTTGTATAACTTCCATCCTCATCAATCTTTATCGCAAATGCGGTAGCGTGGGCACTAAAACTATCTTTGTCGTATCTGCCCACGAGTATGGTCTCGTTGTCAGCGTTGCAACAAGTACCAAGAAGGCAACCTTTTCGGTCAGACTCGATGTTCCAGCACTGTGCTGTCGCCGCAAAGGCGGCCGACAGCACAGCAAATGTTAGAAGAATTTTTCTCATAGCGTTATTGTTGCAAGATGTCTTCAACTTCATACAAATTCATTTTTTCTGTTTTTCTGCGGCGTATCGCCTGCCGCTCAAGCGGTGTTTTTTGTGCTTTCCGTCAAGGCCATCTACCTTGTAGTGACGGAGGTGTGGTGATTTTTCCGCCTCCTTTTTTTTGTCAGTCCCACAACCAGCCGGCACTTTTATTTATTGTGGGACTCGAAACTATGAATTTTAAGTGGTGTGTACACGCGTATATGGCGCGGCGTATGCGTATGTGTGTGTAGGGGGGGGGTAAACGACTGATTATCAATAAGTTGTATTATTTTTTGCATCTTCCACCAGAAGAATGCCGATGATGCCGATATTGATATATCACGTGTCATAATGTGTCGTCTTTTTCTTGTTCGAGAAACGACATAACAAAGTTAAGTATAAAATATTTTATTGTCCAGACAAAAAAAATTTTTTGGTAAGAAGCTGTTTTGATTTCTTACAATGACAATTATACTGTATGTTATTTCGATGCGATTTGCATATTTTTCTGGCATCTTTTCCTCGTTTCACTCCTCGAATAGTCCACTATTCTTCGTCGCAAAACAAGAAAAATCTGCTCGAAAATATAATGCAAATCCCTATCGAACAAATCAAAACAGCTTCTAAAAAATTTTTTCATGTCTACTTTTTGAGGCTGGTACAAAGTGAGATAAGCCTTTCGGCCAAACGAATAAGCAAAACATAGCCAAATGAATAAGTAAAACACAGCCAAATGAATAAGTAAAACACAGCCAAATGAATAAGTGGAAAAAATATTTGCTTGTATTTCAAATATTTGTGTTATTTTTGCAGCGGACATAAAATCTTGAAAAATGGGGGAATATAAATACAAAAAAAGGATAGCAGACAGCCTTCTTGATTTGCGGTTGGAAAGTGCAGGAGCAGTGCTTGTCGAAGGGCCGAAATGGTGCGGAAAGACTACCACAGCCGAACAGAAGGCAAAAAGCGTATTGTTTTTGGACGACCCTGAAAATATCGAGCAAAATCTCACGCTTGCCGAAGCCCGTCCGAAAGCCATTCTGGAAGGCAAGACACCTCGGTTGATAGATGAGTGGCAACTTGCGCCAAAACTTTGGGATGCGGCCCGTTTTGAGATTGACCACCGCCATGAGATGGGGCAGTTCATATTCACCGGAAGTGCAGTGCCTGCCGACACGGGCAAAATCATTCACACAGGAACAGGGCGCTTCTCGTGGCTTATGATGCGGCCGATGAGCCTTTGGGAATCAGAGGAGTCGACGGGCGAGGTCAGCCTGAAATCGTTGTTTGAGGGCGATACCGACATCTTCGGTCAGAACGACAAGAAACTGGAAGACATCGCTTACCTCATTTGCCGAGGCGGTTGGCCAGCCTCCGTCAATTTGAGGGAAAGACCTTCGCTCGCCATAGCGACCAACTACTATGAAGCTGTTGTGAGGAGAGATATATCGCGAGTCGATGGCGTTTCGCGCGACGAACAGCGGGCGCGTCGGCTGATGCGCTCGTATGCACGGAATCAAGGCTCGCAAGCCCCGTATAACACCCTTGCCGACGACATCTCCGCGAATGAAATCGAACCCCTGTCGTCAATCTCCGTTTCCGATTATGTTGAAGCCCTGAAAAAGATTTTCGTGATCGAAGACATGAAGGCTTGGAATCCGAACCTGCGTTCAAAAACCGCCATCCGTTCGAGCGACACCCGTTATTTCGTTGACCCTTCCATTGCTGCTGCGGCTCTTGAACTCGGTCCTCACAATCTGATGAACGACCTCAGAACCATGGGGCTTTTCTTCGAGACAATGGCCGTGCGCGACCTTCGTGTTTATGCCGATGCCCTCTCGGGAAATGTTTATCATTACCGCGACAAAAACAACCTTGAATGTGATGGCGTCGTGAGTCTCCGTGGTGGCCGTTACGGATTGATAGAGATAAAGTTAGGTGGCGAAAGACTTATTGAAGAAGGTGTGAAGACTTTGAAACTGCTCGAAAGCAAGATCGACACCGACAAAATGAACAAGCCGGCATTCCTCATGGTATTGACCGCCACAGGCCAGTATGCGTTTCGTCGCCCCGACGGGGTGCTTGTCGTCCCGTTAGGCTGCCTGAAAGACTGAAAAATGAGCAAGATAAGTGAATTCTGAAAACGTATCTACTTAGTACAAAGCTGGTACAACGTACAAAAAGTTAATACAAGAAAAATGTAATAAACCGACGATTATTCCACAAGAAAAATGTAATAAACCGATAATCATTCCACAAGAAAAATGTAACAAGAATATTGTTAATATCAAAAAAACAATTATTTTTGCGCTTAAAAATAATTTTATATGAAAAGAAGGATTTATCAGGATTTGTTGGAATGGAAAAACAGTAAAGACCGCAAGCCATTAGTCCTCGAAGGTGCCAGACAAGTCGGGAAAACATATATTTTGAAGGCATTCGGACAGCAGGAATATGAGAACATGATTTACATCAACTGCCATAACAATGTGTTTATGAACTCGTTGTTTGAGCAAGATTTCAATATGGAACGCATTTTACGTTCTCTTGCCGCATACGCCAACCAAGTTATAACACCAAACAAAACCTTGATTTTCCTTGATGAAGTTCAAGACGTGCCCAACTGCATGGCTTCACTAAAGTATTTTTGCTCAACGATTGACGAAACCGACAAAAGAAAACACTAACTTTGAAGTCTCAAATTTTGAACATTTATGAAAGATTTTTTCACGAAGTACAGACAGTCTGCCATGATTGCGGGCTGCATTGTGGTTTTCGCGTTGGTGACGTTGGTTTATTTCTCCCCTATTCTTGAGGGAAAAAGATTGAAACAACATGATATTGAGATGTTTAAGGGAATGTCGAAGGAGATTTCCGACTATCGTGAAGCCTCCGGCGAACAGGCTTTATGGACAAATTCGATGTTCGGCGGAATGCCGGCGTGGAATATTTCGGTCAACCAAAACAGCAACCTGATGACATTTTTTAATCGCATTATGAATGGCGGATTTCCACATCCTGTCGGTGCGGTCTTCATCGCGATGGTCGGTTTCTTCGTCCTGCTCCTTGTTCTCGGCTGCAACATCGGCGTCAGTTTTGTCGGCGCGTTGGCCTACGGCTTCACGTCGTATCTCTTTATCGTAATCGGGGCGGGGCACAACTCCAAGGCGATGGCGATGGCTTATATGGCACCTGTCATCGCTGGTATCATACTGACTTACAGAGGAAAATACCTGTGGGGCGGCATCCTTTCGGCTGTGGCTGTGGCTCTCGAAGTCAGGGCCGGACATCTACAGATAACGTATTATCTCTTCCTCATCGTCATCTGCTTCGTGGTCGCCGAGTGCGTGAAGGCTTTTAAAGAAAAAAGACATCCTGAGTTTTTCAAGGCGAGCGTGATTCTCATCGTGGCGGCTGTTCTCGGTGTGATGACGTGCTCTGTGCCGCTCTACGCCAACTACGAATACGGCAAAGACACAATGCGCGGCAAACCCGTCATTCAGGCTCAGACAAAAGACGAGGCGAAAGACCAGACTCAAGGCCTCGACCGTTCATATATCACGCAATGGAGTTATGGCATTGGCGAGACATGGACTCTGTTGATTCCCAATGCAAAAGGCGGCGCAACTCAAGTCATCGGGAATAAAAATGATGCTCTCAAAGACGCGGCTCCGGCCTTCCGCTCAACGATAGCGCAGCAGAACAGTTATTGGGGCGACCAGCCTTACACCAGCGGGCCTGTCTATGTCGGGGCAATAGTGTGTTTCCTGTTCGTTCTCGGACTTTTCGTGTGCAAACCGGAATACAAATGGCCTCTTTTAATTGCCACAATATTGTCGATAGTACTAAGCTGGGGCAAGAATTTCCAGGGCTTAACCGATTTCTTCATCGACAACATTCCGGGTTATGACAAGTTCCGCGCCGTCTCAATGATACTCGTTATGGCCGAAGTGACAATGCCTTTCCTTGCGGCCCTCGCCCTCGCGGAGGTCATCCGAGACAGCGACTGTGTGCGTGCAAAAAACGCGTGGAAACTGCATGCAGCATTCGGCATCACTGCCGGAGTGTGCCTGCTTTTCTATCTGTTACCGAATACGTTTTTCAATTTCCTCAGTCAAAATGAGTTAGCGCAGTTCAGTCAGCTTTACAACGGAAAAGACGGCAGCATGTATCGTGATTTCGCGCAAAATCTCATCAACGTGCGAACGGCCATATTCTGTAAAGACACGCTTAGAAGCTTCATTTTCATCGCGTTAGCTGCTGGTTTCATCTATCTCTTTGTAGGAAACAAGATAAAGAAAAGTGTGGCAGTCGGGGTTATCGCAACTCTCGTGGTGATTGATATGTTCCCGATAGCAAAACGCTACCTCAACAACGATAACTTCATCTCAAAAAGTAAGTTTGACAAACCTTTCGCGATGAGCAAGGCAGATGAAATCATCTTGAAGGACAAGACTCTCGATTATCGCGTCATTGATTTGACAAAGAACATCTTCAATGATGCGGGCACATCGTATTTCCACAAGTCGGTAGGCGGTTATCACGGAGCAAAACTGCGTCGTTATCAAGATGTTATAGATAATTACCTCTCTGATGAGATTCAAAACTTCGGAAAAATATTCAAAAATGCGAAAAGTGAGAATCTTCTTCGTCAAGGACTTGAAAGTCAGAAGGTTCTGAACATGTTGAATACGAAATACATAATCTACGACGGTAATTCGGTTCCGCTTGTCAACACTGCGGCTTACGGCAATGCGTGGATTGTGAACGACATCAAATGGGTTGAAAACGCCGGCGATGAGATGGCCGCGATAAAGACGACCGACACGAAAAACACCGCCATTCTTCATAAAGAATTTGATAAACTTGTGAATCAACCGCTTTCGCATGATGCGGAATCTGTTATAATGATGACAAAATATAGTCCTAATGAATTGATTTACAGTTTTGAATCAAGACAGAACGAACTTGTGGTCTTTTCTGAAATATGGACTCGTCACAGTTGGAACATCTACATTGACGGTGAAAAAGGCGATTTGCTGCGTGCCGATTATCTTCTTCGTGCCGCGCTTATTCCATCCGGCAGTCACGAAATCGTGATGCGTTACGAGCCGAAAATCTGGAATGTCGGAAATAAAATCGCTTTCGTGAGTTCGCTCATCATCATTTTAGGATTCGTCGCAATGGTCGTTTTCTCAATTATAAAACACTGCAAAAACCAGTAAAACATCTTTTTAAAGTGCATAATATTCTGATTATCACATATTATTGGCCGCCGTCGGGTGGTTCGGGTGTGCAGAGATGGCTGAAGATGTCGAAGTATCTTCCCGAAAACGGATGGCGCCCGATAATCTACACTGCTGATAATGCCGAATATCCGGTTTTAGATTCGTCACTTGAGAAAGATGTTCATAATGAAGCCGTTGTGATACGCCGGCCTATCATTGAGCCTTATTCTTTCTACAAAAAATTTCTCGGAATGAAGAAAAACGAGACGGTTAAGGCTGGTTTCATCAGAGAAAAACGCAGTGATAATCAGTCTTCTTCGTGGAAAGAAAGCCTTTCACAATGGATTCGCGGCAACTTCTTCATTCCCGATGCGCGTTGTTGGTGGATAAGGCCTTCGGTGAAATATCTTCTCAGTTATCTGAAGCAACATCCGGTTGATGTCATTGTAAGTACCGGGCCGCCGCATTCAATGCACCTCATCGCAAAAAAAATACATCAGAAAACCAATATTCCGTGGATTGCCGACTTCCGCGATCCTTGGACCGATATTGATTTCTATAAAGACCTTCATCTCACGAAATGCGCCGACAAAAAACACCATCGGCTTGAAAAAGAAGTACTTACGGAAGCCAATCTTGTTGTGACGGTTGGAAAGACCTGGGCCGAAAACCTGGAAAAAACGGCTGATAGAAAAATTAACGTCATTCATAACGGCTTCGATTTCGATATAGAGGAAAATATTTGGAAGAATAATGATTCCGATAAAGGAAAATATTTCACATTGTCGCACATCGGCATTCTGAATAAAGACCGTAACGCATTGACGCTGTGGAAGGTTCTCGGTGAAATGGTAAAGACTGATGCCGATTTCGCAAATGATTTGAGGATACGTCTCATAGGCCAGGTTGACGGTGCCGTCGCCGATGCCTTGAAAAACAACGGTTTATCAGATAACGCGGCTGTTATTGAAAACGTTCCTCATCAAGAAGCTATACGTGAGCAGGCATCGGCGACGGCGCTTCTCCTCCTTATCAACAATTCGCCCAACGCAAAAGGCATTCTGACAGGTAAGATTTTCGAATATCTCGCCTCCGGACGACCAATCTTAGCCATCGGACCTGAAGACGGCGATACGGCAGCCGTCCTCAACGAGACAAAACACGGATTCATCGCGGATTTTGATAATGAAGAAAAAATCAAATCGCTGATAATCAATTTTTATAAAAAATTTAAAAATAATGATTTGGAAAATTTAGAAGTCGTTTCCGTGGAGAAATATTCGCGCAAAAACCTCGCAAAACAGTATGTCGAACTTTTTGAACAAGTTGCAAAAAGGTAAATGTAGTATTTTTATTCAAGTCGATTTAGTTTCAGAGCCGAACACCTCAAAAAAGCATTATCTTTGCAGATAAATTCAAGTTTAATCAATAAAATAAATTCACAAATGAAGAAATTTTTACTTCTCTTAGCAGCAGTTGTCTTCAGTTTTGGCCTGAAGGCGCAATGTCCTCTTAATCAAGCCGTTGACTTTACAGCCACCGACTGTCACGGAACGGAAATCCATCTGTTCGACATTCTCGACAGCGGACAATACGTTCTGCTCGACTTTTTCTACACCACCTGCGGTCCATGCCAGCAGGCGACACCGAAGATTGCGGAATCGTACTATTCGTTTGGCTGCAACCAACACGACGTTTTTTACATGGAGGTAACTCCTTACGATAACAATACGGCATGCCAAAACTGGGTGAACAACTACGGAATCGAGTATCCGACCATCGGAACTGATGGCGGAGGTGCTTCAATCTGCAACACTTACCAGATTCCTGCTTTCCCCACGGTAATTCTCATCAAACCGGATCATTCTATCGTCATCAAAGACCTTTGGCCCATCAGCAATGCAAATAGTGTTATCAGCGCTCTGACGGCACAAGGTGTCGAACAGCACGAATGCGGCGGCGGAGAGCCAAGTGTCGAAATCACTCTCGGCGACGTGACACCGACGACTGTCTCTGCAACCTTCACGCCTAATGCCGACTGCGCTTCCTATTGGTTTATGATTGGTATTGAAAGCGAGATGCAGATGTGGCAGCAGATGATGAGCGCAACCATCGAACAACTTGTCCAGATGTGGGGCATCATGGCATCCGGAACACAAAGCTACACTTGGACAGACCAGCTTCCCGGAACGGAATACACCATCTACGTTGTTCCCGCTGATGCCGATGGAAACACATACGACGTTGTCACTCAAACGGTTACTACACCGACACAGGGCGGCGGCGGAGAAGCTTTAGTCGAACTCACTGTTACGTTAATATCAGATACCTCAGCCACCATCAACGCAGTGCCAAACAACGAAACAGCCGAATATCACTATGGCTTCATCACTGTTGATTATTATAATGAAATCGGCGCAGAAGAAGCTGCCCAGATAATACGCGAAGACGGCTATCCGGAATTTGAGCCGAGCAGCTTCACATGGACCAACCTCGAACCACAGACTTATTATTACGCACTCGGAACTGCCAAAAACGGCAATGACGAATGGGGCGCGACAACATTGGTCGAACTTTACACAAGCATGACGGGCGTCGCTGAAATCAGCAATATCTACTCAGTTTATCCAAATCCGGCCAACGACTTCATCAAAATCTCCGGTGAAAAAATCAACACCGTCAGCGTCTTTAACACATTGGGACAGATAGTTGACAACTTTGTTACGAATGGTACGGAATTTGTCCTTGCCACTTCGAACTACGACAACGGAATTTATTTCGTAAAGGTCAACAACGGCGCGGCAGTAAGATTTGTTGTAGCACACTAAAAATTATAAAGTTTTGAATATCAAAAGGCTGGAAATTTTTTCCAGCCTTTTTTTCTCTTATTGGACTTAAGGCGGGTACTTTTTCCAACAATACAAATCTTGAGGAATTGTCGCCTAAGATTTTTCAACAAAAAGTATTATCTTAGCACTTCTGAAACCAAACAACCCATGGCAACGCAAACCTTTGTAAATCAAAAACTTGATTTTGTTGAAGAGTTAGTTCGATATACTGATTCGCATATTTTCCTCACGGGGAAGGCGGGAACCGGCAAGACGACTTTTTTGCGCAACCTTCAGCTGAAGAATGCCAAACGTATGGTCATCGTGGCTCCTACCGGCGTCGCTGCCATCAACGCGGGCGGCCAGACTATTCACTCGTTCTTCCAACTGCCTTTCGGACCGCAACTTCCAGAAGATGCCGCGCAAAACACAAATTCCGCTAATTCAAAATCGTTTGCAGCTCAGTTTCAAAAGATTAGAAGAAACAAACTTAAATTGATGCGCAGCCTCGAAATGCTCGTCATTGATGAGATAAGCATGGTTCGTGCCGATGTCTTAGATGCCATCGACGCTGTTCTGCGTCGGGCGCGCCATTCGCAAAAACCTTTCGGAGGCGTGCAGCTGCTCATGATCGGCGATGTGCATCAGTTAGCACCCGTGGCAAAGCCCGACGAATGGGAAATCCTTGAGCCTTATTACAATACGGTGTATTTTTTCGGCAGTCACGTCCTGCAGAAGACTTCCTACATCTGCGTGGAGTTAGAACACATCTACCGCCAACACGACATCGACTTTATTTCTCTTCTTAACAAAGTGAGAAACAATCAGTTAGATGCCGATTGCCTGAATATTCTGAATTCGCGTTTTAAACCGGACTTCAAGCCGAAAGATGATGAAGGCTATATCACTTTAACCACGCACAATTATCAGGCTGATGAGATAAATGATTCGAAATTGGCAGCTCTCAAAGGGAAAACATTGAATTTCAAGGCCGAAGTGAAAGGACAATTTCCCGAAAACACTTATCCGACAAAAGAAGATTTGGAACTGAAAATCGGGGCGCAGGTGATGTTCGTGAAAAACGACCCGAATCCCGAAAAGGCTTATTTTAATGGAAAAATCGGGACTTTGATCAGTTATGACGAGGACGAAAAAACGCTTTGTGTGAAAAGTGGTTCGGAAAATATCACAGTCTCGCGAGTGAAATGGCAGAATTTCGAATATAACATCAACCCGGAAAACAACGAGATTGAAGAAAACGAAATCGGCAGTTTCACGCAGATTCCTTTGCGTTTGGCATGGGCCATCACGATTCATAAAAGCCAGGGACTGACTTTCGACAAACTCATCGTCGATGCCGGCCAAGCCTTCGCCCACGGTCAGGTTTATGTCGCTTTGAGCCGCTGCACCTCGTTGGAAGGCCTCGTACTGAAAACAAAAATCTCGTCTAATGCCCTTGTCAACGATTATTCCGTCGATAATTTCGTAAACAGAATGCCCGAATTGGAGCCGACACAGGAAAAAATCGATGGTCTGCGCCACGAATACGAATTGTCGTGCATGCTCGACTTGATTGATTTTGTGGGACTTTACAATAATTTCGGTAAACTAAACAAGATTATTCTTACCAACGACACACTTTTTGAAAGCAAAATGATTCAGGATTTGTCGCACCGCAGAACGCAGATTTACGAAGAATTGTGCGGAGTCGCAATCAAATTCGAAACGCAAATAAGGAGATTGCACGCTGAAATTTCTTCGTGCGAGCAAAATCCGACTCTGCAGGAACGCTTGAAAAAAGGCGTCGCCTATTTCAGCGAACACCTGAAAAATATTTCAAAAGACCTTTTCGATTTGCCTTTTAAAACTGATAATAAAACTGTAAATGAGAATGTTAAAGAAATATTATCTCAACTGAAAGAAGATATTTTTGTAAAAGAATGCTGTTTGGAAGCCTGCAAAGACGGTTTCAGCGTGAAAGCTTATCAGGAAACGAAATTAGATAAAATGCTTGATGCAGAGAAAGATGCCAAGAAGAAAATTACCATCAACGACGACACGATGGACCAAAGTTCGCTCTACAAGGCCTTGTCGGCATGGCGAAATAATTTGGCTGAAGAATTGGGCATCACAGCATATTCGATTGCGCTCAACTCGATGCTCAAAACTGTTGCCCAAGAGATGCCTACCAACCGCACGGCGTTGAAAAAAATCAAGGGATTTGGAGAGAAACGCATCAAACTCTATGGTGCCGAAATCATAGACATCGTATTGAAAATCACCGGCTTACGGTCTGTTAAAGAAGAGCCTGAGCCGAAACCAAAGAAAGAGCCAAAGCAGAACACATACGAATTGACGCGGCAACTGCTAAGTCGAGGTATGACTTTGGAAGAAATTGCCAAGGAGCGCGGCTTTGCCCTGACAACCATCGAAGGTCATGTTGCACGTTTTATCAAGGACGGCGAATATCAGGCTTCTGATTTCATCGACAAGGAGAAATATGACGAAATCGTTGATTATTTTGAATCGACGGGAGACAAGAGTCTAAGTGCGGCAAAAGATGTTCTCGGAGATGACTTCACTTTCGGTGAAATAAAAATGGTTTTAGCCGAATTAGAAAAAGAGAATTTCTTTGAGAATCTGCCGAAAGATGATGAGGATTAGATTTTTACCTTTCGCCACTTTCGGGCGACATCTCTTCACCGCCTTGTTTGGCCTTCTTTTCAAGCTCCATCTTGCCGAAACGGAAGACGACGCCGAGACTCACGGTTCGGCTGTTGTACTTCGACGAACTGTACGAAATCATAGTCGGCGTGTTGATATTGCCATCCCGCTTGTTCCAATTGAAAATATCGTTGACATTCAAATGAAGTGACATCTTTTTGTCGAAGAAGTCGGCACGCAGTCCGCAGTTGACGGCGTAGTTGGCCTTCCTCTCCGAATATAAATCCTCAGATGCCGAACGGTAATAACTCGAGGCGTGTATCTCCAACTTGTTCCAGACCTTGGTCCAGAGATTAAGACGCAGACTGTATGTGACATTCTCCTTCTCGCGGTCGTTCTCCTTAAGATAAGAATCATACAGATTGGCATATAAACGCACGTTCAACATTCCGTTAGGACGATACGTGACGTTGAACTCAGCTCCCGTGTTGTGCGACTTCCCGACATTGACAGGATACGAATAACTGACGATTCTTCCAAAAAACGGGTCAAATTCGGATTCGTAAAACGTGTTGACGGTGTTTTTCGAGTTACGGTGATAAACGGTGACGCCGACAGAACCGAATTTGTTCCAATATTTCGTCCAGCCAGCCTCAAAAGAGTTGGTAAACGTCGGCTCGAGATTAAGATTACCAGTGCTGAAGTCTTCGTCACCATATTCCCTGAAGTCGGTCATATAACGGCTGCGCGGATTTCCGATACGACGCGCGTAACTCAGTTTGAAGTTGTGCATCGACTTGGTTCGGTACGAGACATGCAGCGAAGGCCGCCAGTTGAGATAATCATTTGAGTGATTATTGACTTCGTAACCCGTTATGTCACAACCGATTTTAGAATATTCCATTCTTATTCCCGGCTTTATCGTGAAGTTCCCGAACTTTTGTTGGATAGTGAAATACGTGTCGAAACTGTTCTCGTATCCGTTTCTGTCGCGCGACCTTATCTCGTCGTTGACATACGTGCCGTTGTTAAGCGTGTCGTAAGTGTAATCGTGGCTGTCGGGATCATGCGAATACGAAACGCCGACGCCTATTTCGCCGTCTTTGATATAGGGAATGGTGTAATCGACATTTGCGCCGTAACTCAAATCGAAATATTTCGACTTCGTCTTGTAATCGACGTTGGGAAGGCTACCTTCGAGATAAAGTTTTTTGTAAGAACTATTATCGTAACCGTTGTACAAGTCGCCGTTCAACTCAAAACTGATTTGATGGCCGTCGTTATTGAATTTATGCTGATAATATGCGCCTCCGTAGTAACCCATATTATAGCCGTCGTTATCTTTGTCGGTGGTATAGTGAAAAAGGCTGCGTCCCAAAGTGTCGTACTGATAGCGGTACATGTCGTTGAAGCTGCTACCGTCTTTCCAATGAGGCCAGCCGCCAATCCAGACGCTCATCGTGTTCATCGTGTCGATGTTGTAGTCCATGCTGAAGTTGAAGCCTGTTCCGATGTTGTTGTCTTTGGAATCTCCGCTATAATGCTTGTAGCTCGTCGTGTCGGAATCTTTAAATAGGACTTCGTAGCCGTCATCATCGCTTTTCCAATGATAATAATTAAAGTTAGCGAAGGCGTTGATGGTAATCTTGTCGTTAGCCCAAACGTATGATACCCAAGGAGATATGTTGGGTGATGAAGAACCGCGTGCTCCGAAGCTGACGAATTCGTTTTTCTGAATCTTCGCGCTCGTCACGATGTTGATGATGCCGCCGTCGCTTTTAGAGGCGTAGCGTGCCGAAGGATTGGTGATGACTTCTATCTTCTCCAACGAGTTGGCCGGCATCTGCTGAAGATAAGTCTTAAGGTTTTCCTCATTAAGATGCGAAGGCTGTCCGTTTATCCAAATCTCCACGGAAGAGACGCCGCGCAGTGTGATATTTCCTTCGACGTCAACTTCGACGCCGGGGGCATTCTGAAGAGCGTCGGAGACAGTTCCGGTCTGGATTGTCGGGTCTTCCTTCACGTTGTAAAGCGTCTTCTCGCCCTCGTTGACGAAAAGCGGTTTCGATTCTGTGACAACGATGTCGTCAAGCAGCGTCGTGCCCGGGATAATCTTAATAACGCCGAGGTCAATGCTTTCATTCACTTCCAAATCCTTTTTGAAAGTCTCGTATCCGATAGCCGAAACCTTGAGGATGTAGCTGCCGTTTGGCACATTGGAAAGTTTAAAGACGCCGTTATAATCGGAGGCGGAACCCGTTACAAGAACAGTGTCGGCAGTCCTAATCAGGCCGATGTTGACGAAGGCGAGACGCTCGTTGCTCTTTCCGTCAACCAAAATTCCTTCGACTGTATTTTGCGCAAAAACGACATTGACGCTGAACAAAAACATCAAAATAAATAATGCTGACTTCTTCATTTTAAATGGCTAAAGGTGACTTTGTTATTTTTATTTGAAAAGTGGTCAAAGGTACAAAAAAAAATACATATTTTTGCAGCCGCAAACCACGAATTACAACGTAAAAATTGAATTTTTATTATGAATACATCTAAAGTTTATTTCACTGATTTCAGGACGGGATATTTTGGAGAAAGTCTGCCGGCGAAGCTGAAGAGGCTTGCGCGTGAGGCTGGTATCGGCAACATTGATATGAACGGCAAGTTCGTCGCGATAAAGATGCACTTCGGAGAACTCGGCAACATAAGCTATCTCCGCCCGAATTACGCTAAAGCCGTCGTTGACCTTGTGAAAGAGCTTGGCGGAAAGCCATTCCTCACCGACTGCAACACGATGTATCCGGGCTCGCGGAAGAACGCCGTCGAACATCTTTACTGCGCTTGGGAAAACGGATTCACTCCGATGACTGTCGGCTGTCCGGTCATCATTGGCGACGGTCTGAAAGGCACTGACGATATTGCCGTGCCGGTGGAAGACGGCGAATACACCAAAACAGCCCTCATCGGTCGTGCCGTGATGGATGCCGACGTGTTCATCAGCCTGACGCATTTCAAGGGACACGAGATGACGGGCTTTGGCGGAGCGATAAAGAACATCGGAATGGGATGCGGCTCGCGTGCCGGAAAGAAAGACCAGCATTCCGCTGGAAAAGCGGTGATAAACAGCAAGAAATGCCGTGGATGTAAAAGATGCCTCCGCGAATGCGCCAACAACGGACTCGTTTTTGATGAAACAACCAAGAAAATGCAAGTCAATCACGAGAACTGCGTCGGATGCGGGCGCTGCTTAGGAGCGTGCAACTTCGATGCTATCGGCTTTGCACAAGACCAGGCCAACAGCATTCTGAACGCTAAGATGGCTGAATACACCAAGGCCGTTGTGAGCAACCGCGAAAGTTTCCATATCTCGCTCGTCGTCGATGTGTCGCCTTACTGCGACTGTCATGGTGAGAACGACGCGCCGATTTTGCCGAATATCGGTATGTTCGCCTCCTTCGACCCCGTAGCCCTCGACCAGGCCTGCGTCGATGCCTGCCTCGAAGCCGAACCCATACGCAACTCCGTCCTCGGCGACCATCTGCATCAAGAAGGCTTTAACGATTTGCACGATCATTTCAGAAACACGACGCCGGCGGCGGAGTGGGAAACGCAACTCATCCACGGCGAGAAAATAGGCCTCGGCAGCAGAAATTACGAACTCATAAAGTTGACTTAGAAGCTGTTACAACTTCTTCCTTTTTGCTCTAATCATCAAAAATACAAATAGACCTGTCATTATTAACGCCTGACCAATACACGAAACGGCAATCTTTATAAGCTCATCCTTTCCAATAGTTCCATTACACATTATTCTTTCACAAACAAAAAGGAAAGTAAAAAACGACCAACTTACAATAAAGCAGCAAATCACTAAGACCGGTAATAATAATTTTTTCATTTTGGATTGACAATTTGACTTGTTGACTTGTTGACTTTTTGACTCCTCTTTACTTTCTTAACCGTTTAATGTCGAAAGTCTAAAGTCGAAAGTCTAAAGTCGAAGGACTAAGGACTATAGTCAAGAAACATTACGAATTACGAATTACGAATTACGAATTACACATTCGACCCTAAACCCTACTCTTTCTTGAACGTCACGCTCTCCGGGTTATAAAGTTTAACCGTCTTCGTGCCTTTCGTAACTTCCACGCTCGGGCAGTCCTCGCAAAACTCGCCTATTTCGCCGAGAGCTTCGGCTTTGCCTTCCTCTTTGCCGGATTGGAATAAATCTATTACAGTAATAGCATCGAATAAGTTTTTTTCTATCTGTTCCGTATTCGTAGCACTACTGATAGCAGTAACCGCATCATCAATCATAGCGTTGATTTCTGTATTCTGAATACCCTGACGAGCCACTTGAATTAGAACGAGGGCATTAATCTTGGCTAAGGCAAGAGTTTTGACAGCGTCAATTTCCTGTGCGGTTGTAGCATCATTGATGTCCTCTATTGCCTTATTGGCGACAGCAAGGATAGCTTCATCGGTAACACCAACGATAGCTAATTCAATTTCGTCAATAGCATCTCCCTTCAGAGAAGCAATAGCGGCTTCGATAGCTACCAAGGCTTCGTTAGTTGCCAAGTGTATTGCAATGATGGCGTCATCTTTGGCATTTGCAATAGCAATCATATTGGCAGCCGCGCCAATAGTGTTGTCGGCAGTTGCTTGTGCATTCGCTAAAGCAGAAGCGGCATTCGCCTTCGCCTTTTTTACATCCTCAATCCCTACAAAACCCGTTGCAGCTTCTTCGATTAAATTTTCTGCCTCATCGCTCGCTGCTTTGATATAAGCGATAGTGGCTGCGCGATAATCTACGAAATAACCGCCATACCACAATGTTGCGGAAGCCGCAGGTTTAGAACCTTCCCAATCAGCAGGCAACAGCAAGTCAGCCGGATAGCTCTGACTACCCACACCGGCGAAGGCGTTCTCGCCAATCGCCGTTACAGCATAGTCATCTTCCAAATAACTTACCGTAGCAGGAATGGTGAAGGAAGAGCCTGTATAATCATTGGCAATCACTTTGACGGTTTTGGGGTCAAGAGAAGTAACCTCAAACTTCAATCTGGAAGTGGCGTCCTCGAATTGGTCTCCGACCGCTGTTGCCCATGCTCCGATACCGAGCGTCAGGGCGATGAAAAGGAAAAATAATTTGCGCATGATTTATTGTCTGTTTATATTTTTACAGGGTAAAAAATTCCGGCTGCAAAGGTACTGCTTTTTCCCCGCATACTTACGAAAAATCAGCGAAATGTTTCCGTTTGTCTTTAGTCGTTAGTCTCTAAAAACTAAAGACTAAAAAAACTCCACCTTGTCAAGAAGCCAAAAGCGCCGATGCCGAGTGCCATGAGGTCGAATAGAATTATCAGTCTGTAACTATTCACCAATAAATTTTGCCGGATTCATAAGGAAATCCACTAAGTTGACGATAAACAAGCCGTCATCGTTCATATAGGTTGGTTGCAGTCTCTTTTTATCTGCATTGCAAAAGCATATTGTATTCGTTGATTCCGTGTAAATACACGTTTTTAACGACTGCAAAAGTACTGCTTTTTTCCATATACTTACGAAAAATCAACGAAATATTTCTGTTTTCCGTGAGTCTTTAGTCGTTAGTCTTTAGTCGTTAGTCTTTAGTCGTTAGTCCGTTGACTCTAAAAACTAAAGACTAAAAACTAAAAACTTTATTCCATTTTCCTGAACTCCACTTTTTCGGGGCTGTAGAGCCTGATGGTCGTTGTGCCTTTCGTGACATCCACGGCGGGGCAGTCCTCGCAAGGTTCTCCCATTTCGCCGAGGCCGGAATTGTAAATCGCCTTTGCGGAAGCGATGGCAGCGATGGCAGCCTCTTTCGCGTTGGTCTTATTATTATTCACTATTACATATCGTAATGCTACAATATAAGGCACAATATCATCGTCGGTATGTGATATTTCAATTGTCGGAGGGTTCGTGTTGTCGTTTGCGTAAACTGATAGCGCAGCAGCTACGAAGATGTCAGAGCCGGAACCATCAAATCCGCCGCCGATAGCGGGTTTTAGTGCTAATTTCGCGTGAAAAGTTTAAGAACTGATTTTTTCAGGATGCATGAGAAAGTCACAAACACCAATCATCAAGACGCCGTTATTGTTATAATTAGATGTATAACGGTCACCATCAATGATAATCTTTCTGAAAGCATCCGGAATATGTAATAATGACGCTTGTTCCTGTTCCATCTTTTCTTTATCCGGAATGCGATACGCAGACTGAATATATAATCTTTGGTCATGACGATTGACCACAAAATCCACTTCCAACCTGGTCCTATACTGTTTCCCTTCAGCATCGCGTTTCATCACTTCTACCATACCAACATCTACGGTGTATCCTAAATGTCGTAGTTCATTGTATATCACATTTTCCATTGAATGATTCATCTCTATCTGACGGAAACCGATAATGGCATTACGGACACCGACATCCTCAAAATAGTATTTGGTCTCTGTACCTATATATTTACGCCCTTTTACGTCATAACGCATAGCCTCATTGACAATAAATGCATCTTGAAGATGTTCCAAATAGGATGCTATAGTAATAGGGGAGACATCCATATTACTTTCAGACTTAAACGTGTTTGCGATTTTTTTCACATTCAAACCAGACCCGATCGAAGATGCAAGTATTCGGACCAATTCCCGCAAGCCATTGACTTTCCGCAGGTGATTGCGTTGCAGTATATCTTTCAGATAGACTGTTTCAAAAACTTCCGTAAGATAATCTTGTTTTTGTTGGTCAGAATCCATTAACGCAACCGCCGGCAGGCCGCCATATAGATAATAGTCATTGAGTGTCCGTTGTTCATCTCCTCCTACAGCCTCATAATATTCTGCAAAACTCAAAGGATGAACACGTATCTCCCATCCTCGACCACGGAACTCGGTAATCACATCCGAAGAAAGGAACTTCGCATTAGACCCCGTAACGTACACATCCACGTTTGGCATTGAGAGGTATGAGTTGAGTACGTCTTCAAACTCCGGGACTAACTGTATTTCATCCAAAAGTACATAATAATGTGCCTCATCAAGAATTTTGGAGTCGATATACTCTAACAACATGTCAGGGTCGCGTAGTTTTTTATTCCTACGATTCTCCAAATTCACCTCTATTATGTGATCCGCCCGAATGCCTTTGTTTAACAAATAGTCTTTGTAAAGGTTGAATAGTAAAAACGATTTACCGCATCGACGGATGCCGGTGACAATCTTAATCATACCATTCCCCTCTAATGAAATGAGTTGTTCTAAATATTTCTTTCGGCCAAAAACCATGTATCTATTGTATTTTTCTGTAACTTGTTACAAGTTTTTTTGCAAAGATACCATATTTTCCCATATACGTAGGAAATGTCAGAAAAATTTTTCCGTTATTCCTAAGCCCTCAACCCTATTCCTTCTTGAACTTCACGTTCTCCGGATTGTAAAGTTTAACCGTCTTCGTGCCTTTCGTAACCTCCACGACGGGGCAGTCCTCGCAAGGTTCGCCCATTTCGCCGAGGCCGGAATTATATGCAGATTTAAGTGCAGCGATGGCAGCGATGGCAGAATCTTTTATGCCGGTGACGACATCTTTTACTACTACATATCGGAATGCAGTATGAGATGCAATATCATCGTCGGTATGTGGAATTTCTAATATCGGAGGGTTCGTGTTGTCAGCGTAAACGGTGAGCGAGGCAGCCACCTTGATGTTAGAACCGGAACCTTCATATCCGCCGCTGATATCGGCAGCATAGAATCCTCCATTTGCAATCAGCTGGCCCGATTGAGCGGACTGACCGTAGATAGTGAGGGAGTTGCCGTTGCCTGACACGTTGATACCAGCTTGGCTATCTCCTCCCGCTACCGTGAGTTTGGCTCCGTCGGCAAGGATGAGGTTGACCGCACCGTTGCAGGTGAGCGTTCTAGTTTGAACATCACTGCCTGTAACCGCATACCAGCCCGCATTCAAAGTGGAGGTCTCGTCAGTGATTACGGTTGCCGTGACCGTTTGTTCTACGCCGTCGGCATCGATATACGCCACATTGTCGATTGACAGCGGGGTCTTGTCTTGTGAGCCGTCGCCCTTTGGCTGCTGGGCGTTGAGCGTGATGCAGCACAACAGAAGTGCCGCCGAAAACAAGAGTTTAAAGATTTTGTCCATGAATATTGTGTGCTTTATTTTATTCAAGATTTAGAAGCTGTTTGATTTGTTCGATAGGGATTTGCATTATATTTTCGAGCAGATTTTTCTTGTTTTGCGACGAAGAATAGTGCGAGGAGTGAAACGAGGAAAAGATGCCGGAAAGATATGCAAATCGCATCGAAATGACATACAATATAATTATCATTGTAAGAAATCTAAACAGCTTCTTAAACACAAAAAAAGATAAGGCCGGTACTCTTTGAAGTATCAGCCTTTTTGGTTACTTTTGTCTTTGTTACAAAAACAAGTTATAATCGTGGATGAAAATAGTAATTTTACTTGACAGCAATAAAATCAAAAAGATGTTCCAAGAGGAATCATGCTACATGGTACAAGAAGCACTGCATATATATCGTAAATTATTGCAATCACAACCTCTTTTGTAGCTTTTTTATGCAAGCAGATAAAGAGAAATACAAGAAGAATTATTTTTCCAATGATATATGTCAAACCATATATGTTTTCGAAAGATTCATGGCCTTCAAAACTATGCCAGTAATTGAACGCGACAGATGTCATAATCAGCATTTTATAGATAACCGAAACACCGAACAAAACGGCTGGTGTGCCGCTAACATCACCATTCTCAATCATACTGAACTTTTTAATTCCGCAAATCCAATAAATTGTCATTCCGAATAGCATCAAAATACCAACCAAACCAACAAGCCCTGGTCTGCCTAAATACCTCAATGTTGTCAAAACTGCAAAATTAACAAAGAGCAATACGCCCTCCGTGATGTCCCTTTTTGTTAAATTGTTGTTCATATCTTAATTTTTAACATTTGCTTTTACTCAATCATCGTTCCATTGATTTGCCGTAGCTTGCCACGCACAATCTGCTGCCCATTCAATACAACTTATGGGAAGTCCGAGCATCCATAAGCTTTGAGCAACCCATGTTCCGTGGTTAAACAAATCATCTGCATAATTGTACATACAATCATCCCAATCTCCAAACCACGATTTAGAGTTATTTAAAGATTCTAAAATACCAATGTACGTGTATTTGTACTGCGATGTTACATTAAGCAAAACATCTCTATGATTTGAATTTTGAATTCGCGAAATTTGTTGTAAAGAGACATTAACTGCCGTTTCTACACCATATTCACGAAGATTTGAGATAAAATCTTTTATTATTCGAGACATTAATACAGAATCTATGCCAACTAATTGTTCTTCTGTTATAACAGGATACTCATTTTTTGCGCTACTTATGATGTCTGATGCTAATGACATATACTTATCGTATTCAATATTAGGATTGTCGTTAATAATTTGAAAGACTTCTTTGACAACCGTTTTGACACTGCCACCATACTCATCGTATGGATTTGACGATAAAACAGGAAGATTTTCAAAATCATTAACATCTTTATCATTCTTACAAGCCTGAAACAAAACAACACCAATTATAACAATAGCAAAAACCACCAATATCGATAAGATTTTATAATTATTCTTTTTCATGATTATTATTTTTTAAAATTAACATTTTTCGCGTAAAAGCCCGCCGGCTATATCTTTTTTGCGTCTCCGATTATGCAATTCGTTTGCAAAACCGTGGTGCCTGTCTCACCGCCTGAGACTGAATCTTTCCCCGCAAACGGCAGACGCGGCAATTGCGAGGAACGACCTAATGAACCTGTTTTTCCCATCCTGACAAAAATCACGCATTGCTGACAATGCGCCGTTTTCAGTATCCCTATTGAAGAACGTAAAACCATAATCAACTCGTAAACAATTGATTATCAATAAATTAAAAAGTGAGGGGGTAATTGACTGATTATCAACAAGTTTTACACATTCTTCTATGAAGAATCCGACAAAACTTCTTATTGATAATCCACAGTTCATACCGCAAATAAAATATCATTACAAATTTAAACACAATATTTTACTTTGTCAAGAAAAAAAGCAATTTACAGAAGTCACCTTTCAAACCTCTCTTTACTTTCTTAACCCTTGACTCTCGACCCTCGACAACTAACGATTTCTATATCCGCTGTTCGGAAATCTACAACCGTTCTTCGTCTCCAAATACGAAATATTCACCGACGATTTCGGTATTTCCGTCTTGATGTCGCACAAAATCTTCCAGAAATTTTCGGAATTTGCGCCCTTGTCGGTATTGGTAAGCAGGACGAGAAGCCTATTGTGGACGTTATCGCGAAGGACCATCGAGCGATAGCCTTTCCACCAGCCGTAATGGAAGGCGCAGCCTTTGTGCTTGCCCGAAATTCTCCAGCCAAGACCGTAATTATCAGCATTTTTCCTCCGCTTAGTACTTCCCGGTTCAAACATCATTTTCTGCGTCGAATCAGGCAGCAGAAGGCCGTAATCTATGGCGTTGTTGAACAGCAGCATGTCTTCCACATTGGTGAAAACCATCTTGTCGCCAGTCACTCCGTTGAGATATTCGTTCTCGGCAAAACGTGTTCTCTTTCTTATGTAATGTCCCTGAATACCTCTCGGAAAATATGTCGGCACAGTCGTATCGGGATTCATCATATAGACAAATGAAGAATCCATCGAAAGCGGCTTGAAGATGTTCTCATCGACAAAATCGCCGAATTTCTTTTTCGTCACCCTCTCTACAACGGAAGCCGCCAAAGCGTAGTTGATGTTGCAGTAATGAAATCCGTTGTCAGGCTTGAAATACGGCGACGGCTTGTATTTGACGTAAAGACCTATCATCAACTCGTTTGTAAGCGGAACCTTCCTGTCTTTCCATTTTTCGTCGGCGAGTGTCTCATAACGCGACAAGCCGGAGCGGTGGTTGAGGAGATGTCGTGTCGTAATGCCTTCGTAAGGCCATTCCGGAATATACGTCCTGATGTCTGCATCAAGGTCGATAAGTCCTTGTTGCACAAGCATTAACACTGCTTCGGCGGTGAACATCTTGGAATCGGAACTTATCTGGAAGACATCGTTGATCTTAAGTGGTTTTTTCTTTCCCCTATACCTCAAATCGTTGTAACCCATGGCTCTTTCGTAAACGATTCTGCCGTTTTCGGCATAAAGAACCGTTCCGTTAAGGTTTGTGGCGCGGCGTGTCTTCTCGACAAGTGCGTCTATCTGCTTCCTTTTTTTCTCTAAAATGCTGTTGTTCAAGTCGATGAAGATACTGTCGGTATTGACGACAGGCCATTTTTCTTCGATTTTTGGGATATTACAATCATCTGATTTGGAACATCCCGACGAAATAAAAACGATAAACAAAAAAGACAAAAAAACGGAAACTCTATTCATTTAGAAAAAATATTTAGAAAAAAACAAGCGGTGCAAAAATAAGGATTTTCATTGTAAAGAAAAAGACTAACTTTGCAAATAAAATTAACAAAACACAGTGCAGACACTAAAGACACAAATCGACATTAAAAGTTCTGATTATCAGGAAAATAAACGGTTGTTTTCAGATTTGATGGCGCGTTATCGTGATGCGATGGCGGCTTCGATGCACGGTGGTGGCGCGACTGCCGTCGAAAAGCACAAGAAACGCAACAAACTTCTCGCACGCGAAAGAATCAACATGCTCATCGATAAGAACACGCCGTTTCTCGAACTTTCACCGATGGCGGCTTACGACACGTACAACAACGATTTTCCGTCGGCCGGCATTGTGACGGGCATCGGAATCATTGAGGGGCGTGAGGCCATGATTGTCGCCAACGATGCCACCGTCAAAGGCGGGACGTATATGCAATACACCGTAAAGAAACATCTTCGTGCTCAGGAGATTGCCATGGAGAACAACCTTCCGTGCGTCTATATGGTTGACAGCGGCGGTGCGTTTCTTCCAGAACAGGACACCGTCTTTCCCGACCGCGACCATTTCGGGCGTTTCTTTTACAATCAGGCGAGGATGTCGGCGATGGGCATCCCGCAGATAGCAATCGTCCTCGGAATGTGTACTGCCGGCGGAGCATACGTCCCGGCAATGAGCGACGAAGTCATCATTGTGCGCAACCAGGGCACGATTTATCTCGGTGGTCCGCCTCTTGTGAAGGCCGCTACCGGCGAGATTGTCACGGCGGAAGAATTAGGCGGAGCCGAGATGCACACATCGGTCTCCGGCGTCGCCGACCATTTAGCCGAAGACGACTGCCACGCGATGCAGATCTGCCGCGACATATTTAAAACTTTGGAAAAGACACAGAAACAGCATCTCGACATCGTTCCTGTCGAAGCACCATTGTACGACCCTGAAGAACTCTACGGCATCGCTCCCGTCGATTTGAGGAAAATCGTCGATCCGCGCGAAGTCATAATGCGCATAGTTGACGGCAGCCGTTTTCAGGAGTTCAAGGCCAAATACGCGCCGACGATAGTGTGCGGTTTCGCCCATCTGATGGGATTTCCCGTCGGAATACTCGCCAACTACGGAGTCCTTTTTTCGGAGTCGGCACTCAAGGCAACGCACTTCATCGAGTTATGCTGCCAACGCAATATACCGCTCGTTTTCCTGCAGAACATCACCGGTTTCATGGTTGGAAAACAATACGAATGGGGCGGCATAGCCAAGGACGGAGCCAAGATGGTTCACGCTGTCTCCAACGCCAACGTGCCGAAATTCACTATCATATTCGGAGGTTCGTTCGGAGCCGGAAACTACGGCATGGCCGGCAGGGCATATAGTCCGAGACTGCTTTTCATGTGGCCTAACGCCAAGATTTCCGTCATGGGTGGACTTCAGGCTGCTAATGTGCTCGCCACCGTCAAGGAAGACCAATACCGCTACAAAGGCATGAATGTTCCGACAGATGAAATCGAAAACCTGAAGAAGGAGATTCTCGCCAAATATGACTACGAAGGCTCCGCTTTCTACAGCACCGCAAGACTCTGGGACGACGGTATCATCGACCCGGCAGACACACGCAAATGCTTAGCTCTCGGTATCGCGACATCACTCAACAGACCGTTCCCGTCACAACAATTCGGCGTGTTCAGAATGTGATGGTTTTAGTCGAGAGTCTAAGGACGAAAGTCTAAGGTCTAAGGACGAAAGTCTAAAGTCTAAAGTCTAAAGTCAAATCGTCAAATCGTCAAATCGTCAAATCGTCAAATCGTCAAATCGTCAAATCGTCAAAATATCGAATTATCGAATTGTCAAATTGTCAAAAATTTTTCATATTATTGCACCTGTGTTTTACCAAAAAAAAATTACCGTGAAAAAGATTAAAAATGCTTTAATATCAGTATTTTATAAAGATGGTCTTGATGAGATTGTGACCATGCTCAAGGCTAACGGCGTACAGATTTACGCTACGGGCGGCACCTTGGATTTCATAAGGAAAATCGACGACACAGTGCTAAGCGTGGAGTCGCTGACCGGCTACCCGTCGATTCTCGGCGGACGCGTCAAGACACTTCACCCGAAAGTGTTCGGCGGCATCCTCGGCCGTCTCGACAACACTACCGACGTAGCCGAGATGCAGAAATACGAAATCCCGGCCTTCGACCTCGTCATCGTTGACCTCTATCCTTTCGAAGAAACAGTTAAAAAGACATACGACGCTGCTGAGATTATTGAAAAGATTGACATCGGCGGCATCTCCCTCATCCGCGCCGGCGCGAAAAACTTCAACGAATGCGTTATTGTGCCGTCATCAAAATACTACGGTGAATTTGTAGAAATATATACCAAAAACGACGGCTGCACCTCGCTTGAAGACCGCAAACGCTTCGCCACTTACGCCTTCGCTACGAGTTCGTACTACGACGGCATGATTTACGATTGGTTTGCCAAAGATTTGGAAGAGAAAAACCTCAACATCCACGTTGATAAGCAATATCCGCTCAGATACGGCGAAAATCCACATCAGAAGGCGACGTTCTTCGGTGACATTGACGACATCTTCGAGAAACTGCACGGAAAAGACATCTCGTACAACAACATTCTCGACCTTGATGCAGGCATTAATCTCATGCGTGAGTTCGACGAGCCGACATTCGCCATCCTGAAACATAACAACCCGTGCGGCATCGCCTCGAGAAAAACCGTCTTTGAAGCCTATCGTGACGCCCTCGCCGGCGATCCCGTCTCCGCTTTCGGCGGCGTCTTCGTGTGCAACCGCCCAATAGACCTGATGACAGCCGAAGAAATTAACAAAATGTTCTTTGAAGTCATCGTAGCACCAGAATATGAAAACGGCGTTCTCGACATCCTCTTCTCAAAAAAGAACAGGATTGTGTTGAAAATAAAAGACTTCAAACCTTCATGCAAACTCGTTAGATCAGCACTCAACGGAATACTCGTCCAAGATCGCGACATGCACACCGAAACAGCGTCCGACTTCAAAACAGTAACAAAAAAGGAAGTCGAAAATTCATACGTTGACGACCTCATCTTCGCCAACAAGATTGTCAAACACAGCCGTTCCAACGCCATCGTCTTGGCAAAGAACAAACAGTTGTGCGCGTCGGGAATAGGCCAGACATCACGTGTCGATTCGTTGAAACAGGCCATCAAGAAAGCCGGCGACTTCAACTTCGACCTTAACGGCGCAGTGTTGGCATCGGACGCTTATTTTCCATTCCCCGACTGCGTGAACATCTCCGCCGAAGCCGGTATAGCGGCCATCGTCCAACCCGGCGGCTCAATCCGCGACCAAGAATCCATCGACGCCTGCAACGAAAAAAATATCGCAATGGTCTTCACCGGATATAGACATTTCAAACACTAAAAAATATTTCACATGGGACTATTTTCATTCTTTAACAAAGAACTCGCCATCGACCTCGGAACAGCCAACACGATTATGATTTACAACGATCAAGTCGTGATTGACGAGCCTTCCATCGTGGCAATAGACAGAGACAAAGGCAGTATCATGGCTGTCGGCAAACGTGCAATGATGATGCACGGACGCACACACGAAAACATCAAGACCATCAGGCCGCTGCGCGACGGCGTCATCGCTGATTTTCAGGCTGCGGAATATATGATGCGCGAGATGATAAAACAGATAAAATTCGGAAACAGTCTTTTTCCACCCGCGCTGAAGATGGTCATCTGCATACCTTCTGGCATCACCGAGGTTGAGGAAAGAGCCGTCAAAGATTCGGCAGAACAAGCCGGAGCAAAAGAAGTCAAACTGATTCACGAACCGATGGCGGCGGCAATAGGTATCGGCATCGACGTCCTCGAACCGATGGGCAACATGATAGTCGATATAGGCGGCGGCACTTCGGAAATCGCCGTCATCGCCCTCGGCGGCATCGTCAACAATAAGTCAATCCGCATTGCAGGCGACGACTTCACCGACGACATCATCGAGTTTATGAAGAGGGAGCACAACCTCAGCATCGGCGAACGCTCCGCCGAACAAGTCAAGATACACGTCGGCGCGGCACTTACCGAACTCGAGAACCCACCGGCGAACTACGTCGTGTCGGGTTGCAACCTGCTCACCGGCATTCCGAAGGAAATTGAAGTCAACTACTCCGAGATTGCCGGATGCTTAGACAAAACAGTGTCGAAAATCGAGACGGCCATTCTTCAGGCACTCGAACAGACCCCGCCGGAACTTGCAGCCGACATCTATCATACGGGCATCTACCTCACCGGAGGCGGCGCGCTGCTAAGAGGTTTGGATCAACGCCTCAACGCCAAGACACACCTGCCGATTCACGTCGCAGAAGACCCGCTGCGTGCCGTCGCAAGAGGAACAGGCATCGCTCTTAAAAACTTCGACAGATTCCCATTCCTGATTAAATAATCCGGATAATGGTCGGGCTGTTTTCATTCATACAAAAACATATCTTCCTGATACTCTTTGTGTTATTAGAAAGTGTCGCTGTTTTTATGTTTATTAACAGCCAGCCTTTCCATAGCAGAAGCGTCGCGAAATCGTTCAACAGCATCGCCGGACCTGTGCTTTCTTTGGAAAAAGAGATTGGAGATTATCTTTCCTTGAAAGAACAAAACGAAGCGTTACTGAATTACAACACTTTCCTCCTTAATAAGTTTGAAGAAAAGCAGCCTGCCGACAGTGCGAGATACTTTTTCCTCAGCGCAAAAGTCGTCAGAAACGACATTCACAGAGAGAAAAACTACATCGTCATAAACAGGGGCAGCATCGACGGAATATCACCAGATATGGGTGTTTTCGGAGCAGATGGCATCGTCGGTATTGTGGCCGAAGTGGGAACGCATTATTCCACCGTCGTCAGCCTGCTGAATCCGTATTCTGTCATCAGCGCAAGACTGAAAGACAGCGGACATACAGCAACGGTTACATGGGACGGACTGAACAGCCGTTTCGGAGTGATGACCGACATTCCGACACATCTCACTCTGCAACAAGGCGATACTATCGTGACAAGCGGTTTCTCGTCGTCATTTCCTGCGGATATGCTCATAGGAACCGTCGAAAATTTCTACACTTCGCCGTCGAAAGACTTCAACAGGGCGCAGATACGTTTTGCGACTGATTTCGGCACGCTCCGTAACGTCTTCATCGTCGGCGACCGCGAAGCAGACGAAATAGAAACACTCTATAAAACGACAAACGATGAATAATAAGGTGATAATCAACATATTAAGATTTATCGGGCTCGTTTTGTTGCAGATTCTCGTCATTGACAATATACGTTTCGGAAGATACATTCACCCATACGTCTATGTGCTTTTTGTGATGCTTCTGCCGACGAAGATGAGCGACAGCCTTGTGATGACGATAGGTTTTTTCACCGGTTTGGTCATTGACATCTTTGCCGGAACGCCGGGATTAAACGCCGCCGCGACGACATTCTCAGCCTTTGTGCGGCCGTTTGTGATAAAGACGATGTTTGTCGGCGACGACATCAAAAACATCGGAGAACCATCGCCATTCGAAATGGGGAGAGGACGTTTCACCATCTACATGCTGATTCTGCTTTTGGCACACAACTTCGTACTTTTCCTGCTGGAAGCATTCAGTTTCAGACTTTTCGGCATAATACTGATTCAAATCCTGCTCGGCGTGACGACATCAGCCGTATTCATTACGATAATCACCTCCGTCTTCACCACGAGAAGAAAAAATATTTTAAAATAATTATAAATCAAATAAATATGTATTGCAAAAAATCTTTTTTAGCAGTTTTGACCATTATCGCCGCAACATTATGCTCGTGCAGTGATAAAAATTCCTTTTCCGTTAAAATTGAAAACGACAGTCACGAAAACGAAATGGTTTACATCCGTGCACTTGTCGCCGAAAACGAATTTTCAACCATCGATAGTGCGTTGATTTCCAACGGAAAAGCAAATATTACAATTGAAAAAGGCAAATATACGGAGCCTTTCTATCTCGCTTTTGATGCCGCAAGTCGTCCATTTGTGTTTTTCACTGATAATCGCGATTTGACAATAAAAATGGATAATGAAAACATCGCCAACACGTCTGTTGACAGCGATATGCACAAAAAGATGGATGCCGTCAACGCAGAACTTTCAACGTTGATGAGTTCTGATAATGAACAAGTTCTGTTGGACTGCATAGTGAAAAACATTCGCGAAAACAGCGATAACGGACTTGGTGCGTATCTCTTCTACAAATTCCGCCGTTTTTTAGGTTATGATATGCTGAACGAACTTATTGGCGGCTTCGACGGCAACAACGGCGTTTATGTTGAAAACGTGCGTGCAATGATAGCGGCGATGGCACGCGTCCAAATCGGGCAACCTTTTACCGACGTCGTTCTCCCCGATGTTGACGGCAACGAAGCTAAAATTTCAGATTTCGTTGGAAAGGGCGAACTTCTCGTGATTGACTTCTGGGCTTCGTGGTGTCCAGACTGCAGAAAAGACAACCCGGAAGTCGTACTGCTTTATAACCAGTTCAAAGACAAAGGTTTAGATATTCTCAGCATTTCTTTCGACAAGAAAAAAGAACTCTGGCTTGAGGCCATTGCCAACGACGGCCTTGTGTGGAGCAATCATCTTTCCGATTTGCGCGGCTGGGATTGTGCGGCGGGAAGGACGTACTTCATCAACTTCATACCGCAGCAAGTCGTCCTCGACAAAAACGGAACCATCGTGGCAAAACCAACTGACATCAACGAGCTAAAAGCCTTCGTGAGCGGTTATTTTGAAGAGAAATAAGAAATTACAAAACCTTCGGGTGGGTTCTGTAAATTCAACGAAATAAGGGGCATAAAAAGAAAAATACATTTTTAAAAAGCATAAAATACTGATATTTAACGTTTTATATAATATAAGTAAAATATGAAAAGAACAAAAACATTCATCGCATTGATGCTCAGCTTCGTGGCATTGATGATTTCATGCAAGAAAGACGACCCCGTCAAACCAGTTGAACCGACAGAAATTCTCGTGGAGAAAGTTAATCTGTCCGACAGCATCGTGGCGCTCCTCGAAGGAGACACATTCCAACTTTCATTCACCGTTGAACCGCAGGATGCCGTATATGATAAGGCCATCTGGACTTCTTCTGACGCTGAGGTCGCGATAGTCGATACGCTCGGACTTGTCACGGCGGTGGCTGAAGGCGAGGCCATGATCAAAATCGCCGTCGATGGCAAAGAAGACGAGTGCAAGGTGTTCGTCAACAAGGAAGTCATCCATGTTGAAAACGTCATTTTGAATGAGACATCAATTGAGCTTTTTGAAGGCGAGACGTTCCAGCTCACATTCACCGTCGAGCCAGAAAACGCGATGTACGAAAACGTCGTGTGGTCAAGCACCGACGAGACAAAGGCCACCGTTGATGAAAACGGCTTGGTGACAGCAGTCGCGGCAGGTGCCGTCGGAATAAAAGTCGCGGTCGATGACGTTGAGGCGACATGTATCCTGTTAGTGAAAGAGCCTGCCGTTCACGTGGAAAACGTCATTTTGAATGAGACATCAATCGAGCTTATGGAAGGCGAGACAACACAGCTTTCATTCACGGTCGAACCACAAGACGCGGTCTATGAGAATGTCGCTTGGACTTCTTCAAACGCCGAAGTGGCGACAGTCGATGAGAACGGTTTGGTCACGGCGGTCGCGGAGGGAAACGCCGAAATCAAAGTCACCGTTGACGGCGTCGAGGCTGTCTGCAACGTGAAGGTGAACGCCGAGCCGGAAGGTCTTGCGTTTGAGATCCAGGTCTCCAACATCACGCCGAACAACGCCGAATTCAAGGTCATCCCCAACGACAACACCAAGACATATTACGTCTATGGCATGACAAAGTCGAAGTTCGACCAGGAAAGCACCTACAGCGAGCTCGGCATCTTCGGCTTCGAACAGAGCTGGTTCCAATTCGTATACGGCAACAACTGGATCAGCACAATGCTTGAGGCCTGCCACACCGGGATGTTCTCCGGCCAGATCTACGACTTCAACAACTTCATCGGCTACGACACAGAGTTCGTGATCTACGTTTACGGCTTTGACGAAGGCGGCGTGCCAACGTCAGAAGTGTTCACTCAGCAGTTCACGACCGCCCCGATGAACCCGTCGGGCAACGACATCACCGTCACCATCGAGAACATCTACGCCCACGGCGTCGATGCGACATTCCACACCACCAACGACACGAAATACTATGTGTCAATGCAGAAGAAGACTTACGTGAACTGGTGGATTGAGAACGATAACCTCCTCAACATGGCGTTGGACATCATCTCGGCGGATTCGTACATCCAACTGTTGAGCGGCGACTACACGATCCATCCCGACGGCTACTACCACTGTAATTCGGCGAACACCGACTATTACCTCATCTATTTCTCGTTCGACGAGGAATACGGCATCAGGAGCGACATACACTTGGAACTGTTCCACACCGCAGCGGAATAGAAACGTGAGTTTCATGGGAAATAACAACGGCGAGCCTTGGCTCGCCGTTGTGCTTTTTCCCCTTATCCTATCTCCTTCATCAACGCGTCGGTCTTGTCCAAAATGGCGACAACCTGCTGATAATGACGGATGTCGTCCAAATTCAACGTGCGTCCTTTGCGGTCCTTGAGCCACTTCTGTGCCGGCTGGTAGCCGCCGATGAAGAACTCCCACGCCGTCTGACTCACGCCGTCGAAATATTGTGCGGTGTTTATGAACACCTTGCCGTTCTCGTATTTAACGGCCTCCACGACATTGCTTCCCGCAATAGGGAACTTCGGCAATGCCGCCATCGGCTGTTGAACACGCATCAGGTGAAGATCTATCAGCTGCTGGCCAAGCACCACAAGACGTTGATACTCAGTCTCGTCTTCCGGCGATGGAATGCGCGGGAAGTCTATCTTGAGGAACTCCCTATATTTCTCGCGGTACGCCGGCGAATGCAGCACTGCGTAAGCGTAGGCGAAAAACTCCTCCGGATTGCGGCCGCCAAGCAACTCCGTCTTCATATTGTAACGGCGAGTGCCGTCGGCATCGTAGAGGTAAAGAGGAAATAAATAAGTTTGAAAGCCGTAATAATTTAAATCAATTATTTCGTTCGAAATAAAAAGAGCCTTAAAATTTTCTGTGTTTTGCTGCTTGCGCATTATTACTATTCCACAATTTTCTTTAAGCATGTGGCGCATTGTTTCATATCTGGGATATCCCATTACACCTTTGGTTTTTCCTGTATAAATACAATATCTATTATCAAAAGGTCTATAAGAAACATATTCACACAAACGTGCATTATGTATCACATCATTCTTTGCCGTATTAACCTGCCAATCACGTACATCTTTAAATTGATATTTGATTTTTAAATCTATTTCAGACAGATTATTAAAATCCTCTATCATTAAGTCTCTAGTTTGACGGTCAAAGAAAACAGATGCATCATCACGTTGCGTTTTTATTCCTGAATTAAACACCGAAAACAGCTCATCAATTTTCACACCTTTCTCATATTCATCCTGCAATCCGAAATCTTTCGGCACGAAGAAATAGTTCGGGGCCTTACATTCAAGCATTTGCCAATTGGCATTTTCAATGGTAAGCGCGTCAAGTGCCTCGTATTTGTTTTTGCGCAAACCGTAAAGGTCAAGATAATGGACTGTCGCAAGTTTGCCTTTCTTCTTTTTATCATTATGTTTCACGAACAGCGCGATGTTTGTGCCGACCATAATGTCGAACACGCTTTCGTCCTTGCCGCCGTCGGGCGCGGTCTCCTTGCGTTTGCTGTTGCCGTGCAGGTTTACGATGTAAATATCGTCGAAAACTTCGAGCAGCGTTTTGCGCATCTGCCTGTGAATCAGTCCGTCTAAATAAGAATTATTGCTGATATAGCCCAAAATACCGGAGCCGTTGCGCTCGATATAGTATTGCCCGAGACGGATGAACTTTATATAGTCGTCGCTCAACGGCTGTATATTACGCTCGTTCAGGTCTTTTTTATAGTCATCAACTAAATGCGAAATCCATTCGCCTTTGTTGCTCGACGAGACGGAATACGGCGGGTTTCCCATCATCACCATAACGGGCGTGTCGCGTTTGATGGCGTTGGCGGCGGTGCTTTCCTCGCTGAGCCATTGCGCCCAGAGCGTTCCGGTGTCGGGGTGGCATTCTTCCAAGGAGTTGGTGAGATACACGCCGAGGCGGTGTCGGCTGTTTTGGTCGCCGTGGAGCATCATATCGAGTTTGAGGTGCGTGATGGTGTAAGGTGCCATCAGCAGTTCGAATCCGTGGAGACGCGGGCGCAGGCTCTGTTCCACATAACCGGGCCACATTCCCTCGTTGCCTTCAAACTTTTTGTAAATTTGGCGCACCGTTTCGGCTAAAAAAGTGCCGGTTCCGGTGGCGGGGTCGAGAATCTGCACGCGGTGGAAGGTCTTGTCAATCATCTTGCTGCCTTGTGGTTCGCGGACTTTTTTCGTCATCTTGCCGTCGTCGGCGAGTCCGTCGGCAAGACCGAAGTCGCGGACAAGTATGTCGTCGATGGCGTGGACGATGAAGCTCACCACGGAGTTTGGCGTGTAATAGACGCCGCACGATTTGCGCAGGGCGGGGTTGTAGGCGGCGAGGAAGTCTTCGTAGAAGTGAATCAGCGGGTCCTGGTGCAGCGAGTTCTGTTGGTAGCGCCCCATGATTTTGTCCATATCGGTGACGGCAAAGGCTTTCGCGAGGTCGTCAACGATCCAGGCGATGCGGCTGTCTAAGTCGTAGCCCGCGATAGACTGGAAAATCTTGCGGAGGAAGGGGTTGGATGATGGGATGAGCGAGGCGGCTTCCTGTCGGCTGAAGTCTTCCGGGGTCTTGTCGTAGAGGCGTGCCGCGAACATGCCGTATGCGATGGTCTGTGCGTAGAGGTCGGCGAACGATTCTTCGGTGAGGTCGTGGATGAGCACGTGGCGGAAAGTGTCGTATTGTCCTTGTATCTCGGTGCTTTCGTCGTCTTTCAGCGATTTGCAGATGACGTCGGCGAGCAGTTTGGCCTTGTGCGCCATGATCTGTGCGAGGCGTGTTGCGCTGTTAACGGGCTGTAGGCTGCAGTCGGCCCATTCGTTGAGGAGGTTGACGAATTTGTCTTCGTTGGTAATCGAGAAACCGCCTTTGACGTTCTGTTCAAGCAGCGTCACGGAGTCTTTCAGTTCGCCGTCAACGTAGAAATAAAACGACAGGTAGTCGGTGAAGGCCACTCGCGAAAGAGCCTGTTTGTAGCGGTCGAACTGTTCTTTGTGGCCTTTGGCGTTGATGCCGCGCAGGTCGTTGTCGAACAAGTCTTTAGCCTCGATATAGGCGTATGGGAGGTTGTCGTTTTTTCCGACGAGTGCGTAGTCGGGTGCGCCGCAGGCCGTTCGTTGCGGCTCGTTGACGGCCCTGTATTTTGGCAGGAGGCTTTCCAAGAGAGTCTGAAGCGAACCGCGAAACGAATGCTCGGTCGTCACGCCGGTGCGGTAAAGTGCCGAAACCTGGTCGGCATATATCTTGATGTCGTTGTTCATAAGTCGCTTTCTTTTTGCAGTGCTCACCTGTCTTCTTCGGCATAACCGGCAAACGCTGTGATTAATAATGTGTCGGTTGAAATTTTATTTTTCTGTTCTTATTATTGAATTTGTATGATGTTTATCTGTCAAACAGGTGTTATAACCAACTCAATTGAAATTAAATTTTAATTTTAGTATGCTTGATAGAAATTTCTTATCTGTTTAAGATTAGTAACAAAAAATTGCTTTCAGCATTTAATGCAAAAATATCAAAAATTTCCATGTCCGACAAAAACAAGGTGGAATTACAAAGAAAAAAGATGTCTTTAATATTGTATATATACAAAAAAAACGCCGCCGGGCGTTAACGTCCGGCGGCGTAGAGGGAGGCGGCACCTA
>JAKSNC010000002.1 GCA_024400195.1 Bacteroidales bacterium | reverse complement strand
ATCGAAATGACATACAATATAATTATCATTGTAAGAAATCAAAACAGCTTCTGAATATCAAAAAAAGTTTTTAACTTTGCAATGTAAGAAACAACAAGATTATGGGAATCTACCTCAATCCGAATAATGTGCTGCTGCAGAGAGACTTGAACTCGCAGATTTATATCGACAAATCGATGTTGATAGCGGAACTTAACGCACTGATAAACACAAACGGGAATTTTCTGTGCGTCTCACGCCCGCGCCGTTTCGGAAAAAGTATGGCCGGAAATATGATTTCGGCTTATTATTCAAAGGGCTGCGATTCCCGTGAATTGTTCAAGGATTTGAAGATTGCTCAGCATCCGAGCTTTGAGAAATATCTCAACAAGTTGAACGTCGTCAAGTTCGACCTGAACGGTTTTTATATGAACTACGGCAATGAATTTCTTCAGGTTATGCAGGAAAAAATAATGAGAGACTTTGCACGTGAATATCCTGACGTGGATTTTTCTCATTGCCGCAATTTCGGCGACTGTATGATAGAAGTCTATGCCGCGATGGGTGAAACATTCGTTATCATCATTGATGAATACGATGTTTTGATACGTGAAGAAGCACCACAATCACTATTCAAAGATTATTTGGCATTTCTCAACGCTCTCTTCAAAAACGCCGACCTCTCACCGGCAATTTCGCTCGCCTATCTGACCGGAATTCTGCCAATCGTCCGCGACAAAATACAGTCGAAACTGAATCTGTTCGCCGAGTATTCGATGACCGATGCCGGACGTTTAACGGAATTTGTCGGTTTCACTGCAGAAGAAACAAAAGGCCTTTGCGAACAATACGGCATGGACTACGAAGAATGCCGACGCTGGTACGACGGCTACAACATGAAGACTATAAAGGAAATATTCAGTCCGCGCTCCGTGGTTTCAGCTATGCAGAACCGCGAGTACAATTGCTACTGGACACAGACCGGCTCATACGAAGCCTTGAAACTCTACATTCTGATGAATTTCGAGGGCATAAAGGACGATGTCGTGACGATGATCGGAGGCGGAAAAGTTGATGTGAACGTATATAAGTACTTGAACACGATGACGGATTTTCACTCAAAAGACGACGTGTTTACATATTTAATACATCTCGGTTATCTCGCCTACGACAGTGAAACAAAGCAATGTTACATACCAAACAGTGAAATTCGCGAACAATGGGTAATTTCTGTTGAATACGAAGCTGATTATAAGCCCATAATCAAACTTATCAACGACTCGAAACAACTTCTTGAGGCCACGATAAACAAAGACGCGGCTGCCGTCGCCTCCGCTTTGACCGAGTCGCATATGCGTGCCACAAACCCATTGACGTACAACAACGAAGCGTCGTTCCAGAGCGCAATCGGCCTCGCCTATTTCTACGCGAACCTGAAATATACAGTCATCAAGGAACTCCCGACCGGCAAAGGCTACGCGGATTTGGCCTTAATTCCATACGTTCCAAATATTCCGGCGATGATTATCGAGTTGAAAAACAACAAGTCTGCCGAATCTGCGATAAACCAGATTAGAGAAAAGAAATACGACGACCTTCTTGAACATTACCGCGGCAGAATGCTTTTCGTCGGAATAAATTATGATGAGAAGACGAAGGAACACGAGTGTGAGATTGAGGAGATAGAAGTTAGAAGTTAGAAGGGCTTACGATATTTACGTTTTTGAATGCGGAATGCTTAATGCTTAATGCTTAATGCTTAATGCGGAATGCTTAATGCTTAATGTTTAAAGTCGGAAGTCAAATCGTCAAATCGTCAAATCGTCAAATCGTCAAAATGTCCAATCGTCAAATTGTCAAAATGTCCAATTGTCCAATTGTCCAATCGTCTAATCGTCAAAACCGTCAAATGCCATAACCAAGAAATTTTTTTCACACAAAAAAAAGTTGAACATCAAAAAAAAGTTTTTAACTTTGCTACAAAATCCTTTTAAATTTTTTAATAAGAGCCGACGGGTCCGATGGTAAATAACAGGACGCAAAAAAAATGAAAAAAATTTTACTGACAGCCTTGGCACTGTTGATGGGTACGTTCATGTACGCACAACGTGACGCGGCGAAAGTCCCCGGAGTTACTCCGTCAAAGGACGTGAAGACCGAGGCCGTGCTGAGTGCCGTAAAAGCACCGGCAAACGTAAACAGTACAAGAACCACGAAAGGTGATTCCGAGCTTACCTACTGCACCGCAGATTTTAACGGCTCAATAGGTACTGGTGGAACAGGTTCTTACTATGAATGGGCAGCCGTTTTCCGCCCGAGCATGTACACAGCTGATGATAACTATATCACATCAGTTGACTTCTACTCGTATCAGGCTGCTACCTACACCGTCAGTATCTATGAAGGTGAAGCTGCAGCTGCTGTTCCTACAACGGTTATCTACCAGCATCAGTACAACGTGACTGGCGCAAATCAATGGGTGACACTCCCAATCGTTAACAGCGTTGTCGCTATTGACAAGACCAAAGCTTTGTGGGTCGCCGTTGGTACAGACCAAGTTGGTTATCCGGCCTGCTACAGCAATGAGGTTCTCACAACCACAGACTGCTGCATGATGTACTTCCAGAACGAATGGTTGGCTGTCAACGAACTTGGTTCTTTTGACCTCGCACCTTGGATGATCGTTGCCAACACCACAAGCGATGAACCTGCTATCACATGCGAGACCATCTCGACATTCCCTTACTTCAACGATTTTGAAGATTTCACCACCAACCACGACTGCTGGGTCTCCATCGACAACGACGGCGACGGCAACGACTGGCTCACCGGAACGTCAGAGGGCTGGTCCAGCAATCTTGGTGTCGAGTCGTCACACTGCATTTTGTCACGGTCATACAAGAGTGGCACTGGTGCACTCCATGCGGACAACTATATCCTTACTCCGGAGTTCGAGCTTCCTGCAGGTGCAACCATCACCCTCTCATGGATGGCCGCTTCTCAGGATCCTCAATGGCCTGACACATACGAAGTGCTTGTTGCTCCTAACGGTTCGACCGAAATCAGCGACTTCGTGTTACTCTTCACCGACACTCCAGACAACTCAAACGCGTATGCGTTCTTGGAGCGTTCCCTTGACCTCTCCGACTATGCCGGCACAACCGTCCGCGTGGTCTTCCGTCACCATGACTATGATCAGTTCTACATCAAGATTGACAACCTCGGTATTGAGACTGCCTTTGACTGCTCAAGTTACGGCTATCCGTTTGTTGAGAGCTTTGAAAACGGCCTCGACTGCTGGGGCAACTTCGATGAAGACGGCGACGGTCACATCTGGGAACTCGCAGCCGGTAATACAGGAAATGGCGCAAAATCCGTTTCATGGAGCGGCACAACATCTTCACTTTATCCCGACAACTGGCTCGTCAGCCCCGAAATCACAATTCCGAGTGGTTTAGACGAAGTTACATTGGCTTGGAAGGTTAAAGGTGGTTCGACTTCATACCGCGAGCACTACGGCGTCTATGTCTCCACAACAGGCGACCAACCGGCTGACTTTACAACACAGGTTTATGAAGGACAGTCACCATCTTCTAAAGTTGCTTCCTCTTGGAGTAGTGTTACGGTGGATATGACTGCATACGTCGGACAGACAGTCCGTATAGCTTTCCGCCACTACAACAGTGATGACAACTGGGACTTCACAATTGACGATATCTCCATCAAGTCACCGCTTCCGTGCAATGACATCACCGAGTTCCCGTATTTTAACGACTTCGAGAACTTCCTTGACGAAAAGCACTGCTGGATCGACATCGACAACGACGGCGACGGCTATGGCTGGTTCACCGATACTGAAGCCTACGGCACCGCGGGATTTGGTGTTGATGGTTCAAACTGCATCGTCTCACAGTCATACGACAACAGCACTGGCTCAAGAGATGCCGACAACTACCTCCTTTCACCTGAGGTTGTTTTCCCAGCCAATAGTACTATAACACTTTCATGGTTTGAACAGTCACTGGATGGAAACTATCCTGACTCATACGAAGTGATGATTGCTCCTAACGGTTCAACCGAAATCAGCGACTTTGTGTCAATCTACAGCGGTGTTGCTGAAAACCCATGGACGGAACGCACAGCCGACATCTCGGCATACGCCGGAACAACAGTCCGCGTGGTCTTCCACCACGAGAGCAGTGACTGCTACATACTCGAAATCGACAATATGAGCATCACCTTAGGCGGCAGCCCGGAACCGGACGAATGCGCTATCACAACATTCCCGTACTTCAACGACTTCGAGAACTTCGCATCTGAAGTTGAGTGTTGGGTCTCCATCGACAACGACGGCGACGGTGAGGATTGGCTCACTGGAACAGCACAAAGCGGTATGTTCAACGGTTACAATTATTCTTCAGGCCTTGTCTCCAAATCATATAACTATGACGATGAAGCAGGAGTAGGCACTGATCTTGATGCCGACAACTACCTCGTATCTCCAGAGTTTGTTCTTCCTGCCAACGGTACAGTGACACTCTCATGGTATGCAATGTCAACAGGTGGCGAAAACTGGCCTGACTACTACGAAGTGATGATCGCTCCTAACGGCTCCACCGAAATCAGCGACTTCGTGTCAGTTCTCGGTGAAGATGCACCTATAGACTGGGAAGAACGTACAGCCGACATCTCGGCATACGCCGGAACAACAGTCCGTGTGGTCTTCCACCATCAGGATTTTGCCCAATATTGGGTTATTATAGACAACCTCGGCGTCACAGTCGAAGGCGGCGGTGATCCGGAACCGGACGAATGCGCTATCACAACCTTCCCGTACTTCAACGACTTCGAGAACTTCGCATCTGAAGTTGAGTGTTGGGTCTCCATCGACAACGACGGCGACGGTGAGGATTGGCTCACTGGAACAGCACAAAGCGGTATGTTCAACGGTTACAATTATTCTTCAGGCCTTGTCTCCAAATCATATAACTATGACGATGAAGCAGGAGTAGGCACTGATCTTGATGCCGACAACTACCTCGTATCTCCAGAGTTTGTTCTTCCTGCCAACGGTACAGTGACACTCTCATGGTATGCAATGTCAACAGGTGGCGAAAACTGGCCTGACTACTACGAAGTGATGATCGCTCCTAACGGCTCCACCGAAATCAGCGACTTCGTGTCAGTTCTCGGTGAAGATGCACCTATAGACTGGGAAGAACGTACAGCCGACATCTCGGCATACGCCGGAACAACAGTCCGTGTGGTCTTCCACCATCAGGATTTTGCCCAATATTGGGTTGTTTTAGATAACTTCGGTGTCACAGTCGAAGGCGGCGGTGATCCGGAACCGGGTAACTATCCTTATCTTGAGACATTCGATGTCAACGGTATGGACGACTGGAGCAACCTCGACGAAGACGGTGACGGCCACATCTGGGAACTCGCAGCCGGCTACACCGGACAGGGTGCCAAGTCTGTTTCATGGCAAAGTGCTAGCGGCAAACCTTCGTTTGATCCGGATAACTGGCTCATCAGCCCTGAAGTTACCATCCCGGCAACAGCAGGTCAAGAAGGCCCAGTCCAACTGTCATGGTACGTACAGTCAGGTTCCAATTCATATCCTGAGCACTACGGCGTCTATGTCTCCACAACAGGCGACCAGCCCGCTGACTTCACCACACAGCTCTATGAAGGAACATCACCTTCAACCAATTGGACTCAGTTGTCAGTTGACCTCAACGCTTACATCGGACAGACCATCCGCGTGGCATTCCGTCACTACGACAGTTACGACAAGTGGCATTTCACAATCGACAACATCGAAATCAAGGAATATGAGGAACCAGAACCTGTTGAATGCGATCCTATCACAACCTTCCCGTACTTCAACGACTTCGAAGACTTCCTCACCAACCACGACTGCTGGATCGACATCGACAACGACGGCGACGGTCAGACATGGCTTACTGGTACGACAAACTACGGAACTATGGGCTGGGGTGTTAACGCTTCTAACTGCCTCGTCTCACAGTCATACGATAACAACGTTGGTGCATACAATGCCGACAACTACCTCGTTTCTCCTGAATTCGAACTTCCGACAACAGTAGAAGAAGCCCTCATCCTTTCATGGTTTGAACAGTCACAGGATGCAAGCTATCCCGATTCATACGAAGTGATGATTGCTCCTAACGGATCAACCGAAATCAGCGACTTCGTGTCAATCTACAGCGGTGTTGCCGCCAATCCTTGGACGGAACGCACATTCGACATCTCTTCATACGCCGGACAGACCATCCGCGTGGTCTTCCATCACCAGAGCAGTGACTGCTACATGCTCGAAATCGACAACATGAGCATCTATGACGGTCAGGGCCCAGAACCTGTTGAATGCGATCCTATCACCGATTTCCCGTACTTCAACGACTTCGAGAACTTCCTTGCTGAGAAAGACTGCTGGATCGACATCGACAACGACGGCGACGGTCAGACTTGGTTCACCGGAACTACAAATTACTGGGGCAGTGGCTTCGGTGTTGACGGTTCGAACTGCCTCGTTTCACAGTCATACGACAACTACGTCGGTGCATTCGATGCCGATAACTACCTCGTATCACCTGAGTTCGTCCTTCCTGCCGGCGAAGACATCAAACTTTCATGGTACGCCCAGGCTCAAGACCCGGACTATCCAGACTCATACGAAGTGATGATTGCTCCTAACGGATCAACCAACGTCAGCGACTTTGTGTCGGTTTATGGTGAAGTTTCAACTAACCCATGGGCTGAACGCTATGTTGACATCTCAGCATACGCCGGAACAACAATCCGCGTGGTCTTCCACCATCAGGATTATGACAACTACTTTGTTGAAATCGACAACATGGGTATTGAAGTTTACACTGGTGTCAATGAGGACAACGATACTGAATTCGCAGTCTATCCTAACCCTGTTAAGAACACTATGACTCTTACAGGTGTCGAGGTTGGTACAGAAGTCAGAATCTACGATCTCGCTGGCAACACCGTCATGAGCTTCGTCTATGAAGGCCAGATTGTCAACGTTGAGAACCTCGCCAACGGCGTTTATGTCCTCCGCGCTAATGACAACATGGTCAAGATTGTGAAGTAATTCACGATTAAGATATTCTCTATGTAGAGACGGGGCTTGTCCCGTCTCTACTTTTTTTGTCAAATTGTCCGTTTTTTTTCTATCTTTGCGGCGTAAAAAACAACAAGATTATGGGAATCTACCTCAATCCGAACAACATACTGCTGCAGCGAGACTTGAACTCGCCGATTTATATCGACAAGTCAATGTTGATAGCTGAACTAAACACATTGATAAACACTAATGGAAATTTTCTGTGCGTCTCGCGTCCGCGCCGTTTCGGTAAAAGCATGGCCGGCAACATGATTTCGGCTTATTATTCAAAAGGCTGCGATTCCCGCGAGTTGTTCAAGGATTTGAAGATTGCCCAACATCCGAGCTTCGAGAAATATCTCAACAAGTTGAACGTCATCAAGATGGATCTTAATGGCAGATATATGACTTTAAAAGACAAGTCTCGCCTGATAGACTCCATATCCGAGTCGGTCAATGAAGAATTGAAAGAGCAGTTTCCGCACGTGAAAATCCTGAAAAGGGATTCGTTAGCAGATGCTTTGCTGAAAGTCTTTGCTAAAACAGGCGAGACGTTTGTGATAATCATCGACGAATATGATGTTCTGGTTCGCGAACAGGTTCCGGAAAATCTGTTTAAAGAATACTTGGGTTTTCTAAACGGCCTCTTCAAGAACGCCGACCTCTCGCCGGCGATTTCGCTCGCCTATCTGACCGGAATCCTGCCCATCGTGCGCGACAAAATACAGTCGAAACTGAATCTGTTCGCCGAATATTCGATGACCGATGCCGGACGTTTGACGGAATTCGTCGGCTTCACGGCGGAAGAGACAAAAGGTCTTTGCGAGGAATACGGCATGGACTACGACGAATGCCGACGCTGGTACGACGGTTACGACATGGGCGACATTAAAGAGATATTCAGTCCGCGCTCGGTTGTCTCGGCGATGGAAAGGAAACGTTTCGGCAGCTACTGGACGCAGACCGGCTCGTACGAGGCGTTGAAACTCTACATCCTGATGAATTTCGACGGCATGAAGGACGACGTCGTGACTATGATCGGAGGCGGAAAAGTTGATGTGAACGTATATAAGTACCTGAACACGATGACGGATTTTCACTCAAAAGACGACGTGTTTACATATTTAATACATCTCGGTTATCTCGCCTACGACAGTGAAACAAAGCAATGTTACATACCAAACAGTGAAATTCGCGAACAATGGGTAATTTCTGTTGAATACGAAGCTGATTATAAGCCCATAATCAAACTTATCAACGACTCGAAACAACTTCTTGAGGCCACGATAAACAAAGACGCGGCTGCCGTCGCCTCCGCTTTGACCGAGTCGCATATGCGTGCCACAAACCCATTGACGTACAACAACGAAGCGTCGTTCCAGAGCGCAATCGGCCTCGCCTATTTCTACGCGAACCTGAAATATACAGTCATCAAGGAACTCCCGACCGGCAAAGGCTACGCGGATTTGGCTCTAATTCCATACGTCCCGAATATTCCGGCAATGATTATCGAATTGAAAAACAATAAGTCGGCGGAATCGGCGATAAACCAAATTAGAGAAAAGAAATACGACGACCTTCTTGAACATTACCGTGGCAGAATGCTCTTCGTCGGCATAAATTACGACGAGAAGACGAAGGAACACGAGTGTGAGATTGAGGAGATAGAAGTTAGGAGTTAGAAGTTAGAAGTTAGAAGGGCTTACGATATTTACGTTTTTGAATGCTTAATGCGGAATGCTTAATGCTTAATGTTTAAAGTCGGAAGTCAAATCGTCAAACTGTCAAATCGTCAAAATGTCCAATTGTCTAATCGTCAAAACCGTCAAATGCCATAACCAAGATTTTTTTTCACACAAAAAAAAGTTGAACATCAAAAAAAGTTTCTAACTTTGCGACAAAATCCTTTTAAATTTTTTAATAAGAGCCGACGGGTCCGATGGTAAATAACAGGACGAAAACAAAATGAAAAAATTTTTACTTGCTGCTTTAGTTTTTCTTTTTGGTACGAGTATGTATGCGAATACCGACCGCGACTGCACAACAAGCTATCCTTATCTTGAAACATTCGATGTCAACGAGATGAATTGTTGGGGCAACTTCGATGAAGACGGCGACGGCTTCTCATGGGAACTTGCAGAAGGATACAGCGGCTATGGCGTAAAATCCGTTTCTTGGAGCTATGTGGGCGGCTCACTTGACCCTGACAACTGGCTCATCAGTCCCGAAATTGAAATTCCGGCAACAGCTGCTTCAGAAGGTTATTTAGCATTGTCATGGTTCGTGAAAGGCGACGGCAGCCTTCAATATCCAGAACACTACGGCGTCTATATTTCCACGACAGGCGGCGAACCAGCCGATTTTACTAATAAAGTTTATGAAGGAATGACACCTTCATCAACATGGACACAGTTCTCCGTCAACCTCTCGACGACATACGTCGGACAAACTGTCCGTATTGCATTCCGCCATTATGAGAGTTGCGGTAACTGGGACTTCACCATCGACAATATTGAAATCAAAGATGAAACAGAACCGGGCCCTGTTACCTGCGACCCAATCACTGAATTTCCTTATTTCAACGACTTCGAGAACTTCCTCGATGAAAAAGACTGCTGGATGTCAATCGATTTCGACGGCGACGGCCACGACTGGCTTACTGCAACAGAACAATACTGGAATCAGAATCCGGGGTTCGGCGTTGACGGTTCGCACTGCATCGTTTCACAGTCATACGAGAACTATATAGGTGCCTATAATGCTGATAACTACATTCTCTCTCCAGAGTTCGTTCTTCCGGTAACAAACGATGCGATTATGCTTTCATGGTCTGCACAGTCTCAAGATTATGAATATCCTGACTATTATGAGGTTTTGATAGCACCTTACGGCACGACCGAAATTAGCGGCTTCGTAAAACTCTTCGGCGAAATAGGCGCTAACCCGTATGTTGAGAATACAGTTGACATCTCAGAATACGCCGGAACAACAGTCCGCATAGTCTTCCATCATCAGGATTACGACAACTATATAATTAATATTGATAACATGAAGATAGAAATCTCCGGTGTTGGTGTTGAAGAAAATAACAGCGAAGTACTTGCCGTGTATCCTAACCCTGTCAAGAACGTCATGAACCTCAAAGGTGTCGCCGAAGGCACAGAAGTCAGAATATATGACGTCACAGGCAGCGAAGTCATGAGTTTCGTCTATAAAGGCCAGAACGTCAATGTCGAAGATCTCTCTAACGGCGTTTATGTCCTCCGTGCCGGTGACAGCACGATTAAGATTGTGAAGTAAGTTCACAAGTATAAACAAAAATAGAGGCGCAAATTACTGCGTCTCTATTTTTTTTACAACCTTTCGTCCTTCAGCCTTTTTACGGCACGTCCTACAGTGAGGAACGACGACAACCCGCCAATAATGACGATGGTGAAAAATACCAGAATAATGTCTGTTAAGGCGAGCGAAACCGGATAAGCATTTACGATATAACTTCCACCGTCGCCGAGTGAGATAAAACCGAATTTCTCCTGTAAAAACACTGCTATAATGCCTATTATCAGGCCGATCAAACCGCCAGCGACGGAGATGAGGAGTCCTTCGTTGAGGAAAATGCGCTTTATCAACAAACCATCGGCACCGATTGACTTGAGCACGGTCACGTCGCGGCGTTTGTCGATGATGAGCATACTCAGAGAACCGACGACGTTGAAGACCGCCAGTATCATGACGAAGACGAGAATGACGTAAATGGCCGATTTCTCGGATTTCATCATCTTGTAAAGTGTCTCCTGCTGTTCATACTGATTTTTTACAGAAAATTTATTTCCGACAATGTCACGAACCTGTTTCTGTATGGATTTTATATCACTTTTTTCAGAGACAAAAATTTCGACAGATGTAGCTTTTCCTTCATATCCAAGCAGTTTTGAAACCCATTGGAACGGCGCAATCACAAGTTGTTCGTCGCATTCCTGTTGAGTCGAGAACGTTGCACTGATGCCGATGAGTCCGCTGTTGAACGATTTTTCAAGCGAGAAAGACGAGCCGTCGCCACGTTTCGGAACATAGATATTGATTGTCGCCGCAGGACTATACACATTGACTCCCAAGAAATAAGCCACACCGACGCCGGAGACGGCAAACGGCATATCGTTTTGTTCGAGAATGAAGTCGTCGCCGCCGAGAACTGTTCCTGCGACGCGGTTTATTCTGCCATATTCCATCGGGACACCCTTGATTTGTCCGATATGCTGACGTTCTTTATTGCGGAAAAGCGCATCTTCGGTTATTGTCGGAAAGACGAAGTCTATTCCCTTTATCTGTTTTAACGAATCAAAAGGAAAATTATTTATATTCAGTGTTTTACCTTCTGCCGACTCAATATTGATGTCAGGCGTCAGTTTGTGAATCGTCTCCGAAATGACCTTATTGAAGCCGTTGAAGACAGACAGAATAAATATCATGGCGAACGACGCCACACCAACGCCGACGATAGAAATCCACGTTATAATATTAATAAGGTTATGGCTCTTTTTTGCGAAGAGATAACGTTTTGCTATGTAAAACGGGAGTCTCAAAACGCTTATTGTTTGAGGAGGTCGTCGATTTTAGCGATATAGTCGAGGCTGTCGTCTTCAAAAAATTGAAGTTCGGGGATGACGCGCAGTTGGAAACGAACTCTGTCGCCAAGCAGTCGGCGTATGTTTCTCGACATCCCGTTGACTTCTTCAACGACCTTTTTCTTATTTTCCTGTTCGGGGCCGAAAACGCTCAGATAGACGCGTGCGTATGCCATATCCGTCGTGATCGAGACCTTTGTCACGGTGAGCATTACGCCTTGAGTCTTTATTTCGCGCTGGAAGATTTCGCTAAGCTCTTTCTGAATGAGCTTTGATATTTTTTGCTGTCGTTTTGTTTCCATATTGTACGAATATAGTGAAAAAAGTGATTATTTTTTACAGATAAAAATACGGCAGATGCCGAAACTCAATGGTTTGTGTTTGATATTTGTGAAGCCTGCATTGCGTAGGATGCCCATAAATTCTGTGGGTTGTGGGAAATGAGCCACGCTACCCGGAAGATAGCGGTATGCGTTTTTGTTTCCCGAAACCTTTCCGCCGACCCAAGGTGTAAAATGGTGAAAATAAAGTCTATATACAGATTTCACGGCTTTATTGCGCGGCTCCGATAACTCAATAACGGCAAGAGTCCCGCCTGGTTTCAAAACGCGGCGTATCTCGGCAAGACACTGCAGTTTGTCTTCAAAATTGCGCATACCGAAAAACGTTGTAACAGCGTCGAAAGTCTCGTCTTCAAAACTCATCGAGGCGCAGTCTTCGTGAAAAATTCTGACATCAATATGTTTTCTTTTCAGTTTCTTTTCCGCTACACCGAGCATTTTTTTTGATATGTCGATGCCCGTCAGGTCTTTTATCCCGCTTTTCGCGAGCGCGACCAATGAATCGCCGGTTCCGCAGGCAATATCGAGTACTTTTGACGGTTTCGACTGACAAATCATCTTGGCAGCCTTGCGTCGCCAGTTCTTATCAATTCCAACTGATAGGATGTGGTCTAACTTATCGTACGACGGTGCGATGTCGTCAAACATCTTTTCTATAAATTCACGTTTCGGCATAACTATTTTGAAAGCGCAAAGATACGATATTTTACCGCAGAAAAAGGTAAAAAACTACTTTTTGAATCTGTCAAGATTTTTGTTTCACGTACAAAAAATTTTCCTATCTTTGCAGCCTGAAAGTGCCACTTTAGCTCAGTTGGTAGAGCAACGCATTCGTAATGCGTAGGTCTGCGGTTCGAGCCCGCAATGTGGCTCTTTTTTTTTACGAAAAAGCTTTATAACGTTATAATAATGAATCCAACACACATTGAACACCTTGGAATCGCCGTCGTTTCATTGAACGAAGCGATTCCTTTTTTTGAGACATTGCTCGGCACAAAGTGCTATTCCATCGAGGAAGTTGCAGACCAGAAGGTTAGAACGGCCTTTTTCAAGATAGGTCAGACGAAGATTGAATTGCTCGAACCGACATCACCTGAAAGCACCATTGCAGCCTTTATCGAAAAAAACAACGGCAGAGGCGGCATCCACCATATTGCTTTCGCCGTCAATGGCATTGAGGAACAGCTTGCGAGTGCGCAGGAAGCCGGCATCCGTCTCATCGACAGCAAGCCACGCAAAGGTGCCGAAGGTCTTGATATTGCCTTCCTCCACCCGAAATCGACATTCGGGGTCCTTACCGAACTTTGCGAGAAAAAATAACAGAACCGCTAAAGAATATACACAATAATATGTTAATCGAAAAAAAAGTACAGGAATTGCTCGATAAGCGGGCTGAGGCTCGTTTGGGCGGCGGACAGAAACGCATTGACGCACAGCATGCCAAAGGCAAATATAGTGCGCGCGAGCGTATCAATATGCTTCTTGATGAGGGCAGCTTTGAAGAATTCGATATGTTTCTGACCCACAGAACGACAGACTTCGGATTAGACAAGCAGATATATCTCGGAGACGGTGTCGTGACAGGTTACGGCACCATCAACGGACGTCTCGTCTATGTCTATTCTGAAGACTTTACCGTGTTCGGAGGTTCTCTTTCCGAGACGATGGCCAAGAAGATATGCAAAGTCATGGATCAGGCCATGAAGGTAGGAGCTCCGGTTATCGGTATCTGTGACTGCGGTGGTGCACGTATCCAGGAAGGCTCGAGAAGTCTTGCGGGTTTCTCCGAGATATTCCAACGCAACATCAACGCATCGGGTGTGATACCTCAGATTTCGGCCATTTTCGGACCTTGCGCGGGTGGCGCCGTCTATTCCCCGGCACTTACCGACTTCGTCCTCATGACCGAACAAAACAGTTACATGTTCCTCACTGGACCGAAAGTCGTCAAGACAGTTACGGGCGAAGATGTTTCAACCGACAATCTCGGCGGCGCACTCGTCCATAATCAGAAGTCCGGTGTGAGTCAGTTCGTGGCGGAGACTGAGGAACAGGGCCTCGAGATGATTCGCACGTTGATCGGTTTCCTTCCTCAGAATAATCTTGAGGAACCTCCGATGGCACCCTGCAACGACCCTATCGACCGTAAGGAAGACGCACTAAATCAGATAATTCCCGATAATTCCAACATGCCGTACGATATGAGCCAGATTATCACGGCAATAGTTGATAATGGAGAATTTTTTGAAGTTCATAAGGATTTCGCCAAAAATATCATAGTCGGTTTTGCACACATGGACGGCAGACCTGTCGGTATCGTGGCTAACAACCCTGCATTTTTGGCCGGCGTCCTTGATATAAACGCTTCCCGCAAAGGCGCACGTTTCGTCCGCTTCTGCGACGCGTTCAATATTCCGATTGTCACACTCGTCGATGTGCCCGGATTCCTTCCCGGAACACAGCAGGAGTATGGCGGCATCATCTCCCACGGCGCAAAACTTCTGTATGCCTACGGAGAAGCCACAGTCCCGAAAGTTACAGTCACAATACGCAAATCGTACGGCGGCTCGCACCTCGTCATGGGATGTAAACAGCTCCGCACTGACATCAACTACGCATGGCCTACGGCTGAAATAGCCGTCATGGGACCTGCCGGAGCCATTGAAATCCTCGAAGGTAAGAACATCAGCGCCATTACTGATGAGAAGGAGAGAGCGGAATTCGTCGCGAAGAAGGAACAGGAATATCGCGAGAAATTCGCAAATCCTTACGATGCAGCCAAATACGGCTATATCGACGATGTCATCGAGCCTCGCAACACACGTTTCCGCGTCATCAGGGCTCTCATGGCACTTGATACGAAGAAGGACAGCAACCCGCCTAAGAAACATGGTAATATCCCACTTTAAAACACTTTGATAATGTATCTGTTAGCAATAAATCCGGAAATTCAGGTGAAGGGTTGGATAGTCACTATCGCGGGCTTTCTTATAGTCATTCTCACTCTCATCATCCTCTATTTCATCTTCGCCGGTTTTTCAAAACTTGTCAATTACGACTGGAAAGCCAATAAGAATAAGAAAAAGGCTGAGATTATCACGGAGAAGGTCATGAAGGGCGATGCAATTGATGTCAGCGATGACGTAGCTGTCGCGATAGCCCTCGCGCTCTCGCTTTCGGCTGAAGTCCACGATAGCGAACCCGATGAGATTACCATTGAGAGAGTGCAGCGACGCTATTCTCCTTGGAGCTCTAAACTTTATGGAATGTATAACAATCTGAAATAAATAACATCTGATAATGAAAAAATTCAAATTTACCATTAGCGGTAAGGAATATGACGTTAAAGTTGAGAACTTTAGTGGCGAAAACGCCGAAGTTGTCGTTGATGGCGTGAAATACGATGTCGTCGTGAAACGTGAAGAAGAAGAGGTGAAGATGTCGCGTCCGGTTGTGGCTCCAAAGGCCAAGGCCGGCACTGCTCCGAAAGTTGAAACGGCGGCCAAACCGACAGCATCTGCCACTCATGCCGGCGGCTTCAAGGCTCAGGCACCACTTCCGGGCACAATCATGAAGATTTTCGTCAAAGCCGGCGATAATGTGAAACGCGGCGACAAAATGCTTATGTACGAGGCAATGAAGATGGAAAACAACTTCCTCGCCGAGGTTGATGGCGTAGTCAACGAAGTGTGTGTTAGAGAAGGAGATAACGTCCTTCAAGGTGCAACTTTATTCGTTATTGGCTGATTATGAAGAAAAAACTAAACGCAAAACGAAAAGCTCTGACGATATTGGCTCTTGTCGCCGTGCTGCTTATGCTTCACGCTTTGGTCACTTCAGTGCCGGCGTTGGCTGAGAAAGTCGTTCCTCAAGATGAAACCGAGATTGTTGTGAGCGAACAGCAGACATTCGTCTGTGATGAAGCGGCGGCGTCAGAGGCATCTTCGGATGTAAACATGACGATACCGACAGCTTCGACAGAGAAAAAAGCGAAGACGATAGGTGAGGAAATCGACTACGGAATGCACAACTTCTTCCGTTTCACAGGTTTCCAGAATGCCACACGTGGTAACATCATTATGATTCTCGTGGCTTTCTTCTTTATCTTCCTCGCCGTCAAATATGAGTTCGAACCAATGCTCCTTATCCCAATCGGAATAGGTATCATAGTCGGTAACATCCCGTTCCTGAAGACTTTCGAGTTTAACTTGAACGAGGTGATGGCTCATGTTCAGGAACTCTCCGATCAGGGTTCGTTGAAATGCGACCTCGTCACGGTTCAGAACATCCTCGTCAGTTTGTTTAACGGCGAAAGCCTTACGCTCGACCTTGAAGGTGCCGTGGCCCGTCTCAACGAGATGATTTCAAACGGAACTATCAACCTGCCTGCCGGTGTTGATGAAGCATCGGCGGTGGCAATGGTGAAAGAGGCTTTCGGACTCAATATCCAGACAGGTCTCTATCAGCAGGGTTCAGTGCTGAATTATCTGTATTTCGGTGTTCGTCAGGGTATCTATCCTCCGTTGATTTTCTTGGGAATCGGTGCTATGACCGACTTCTCGTCCTTGATATCACAGCCTCGTCTGATGATACTCGGAGCCGCCGCCCAGCTTGGTGTCTTCCTGACTTTCATCGGAGCTCTCTACCTCGGCTTTGACCTTAAGGAAGCCGGCGCAATAGGTATTATCGGCGGTGCCGACGGCCCGACAGCCATCTTCCTTTCAACGAAACTCGCACCACACTTGCTCGGACCTATCGCTATCGCGGCTTACTCATATATGGCCCTCGTGCCGGTTATCCAGCCTCCGATTATGCGTCTCCTGACGACAAAAGAGGAACGCCTCATCAAGATGGCAGCCCCTCGCGCCGTCAGCCATACCGAAAAAGTCTGTTTCCCCGTCGTCGGTCTCCTTCTGACCTGCTTCATCAGCCCTTCGGCTCTGCCGCTGCTCGGTATGCTGTTCTTCGGAAACATCCTTAAAGAAAGTGGTGTCACACGTCGTCTCGCCAATACCGCGGCCAACCCGCTTATCGACATAGTCACTATGCTTCTGGGTCTTACTGTCGGTGCCTCGACACAGGCCGACGTCTTCTTGACAACCAATTCAATTTACATCTTCTGTCTCGGTGCTTTGTCGTTTGCCATCGCCACAATAGGCGGTGTCTGCGGTGCCAAGATAATGAATATGTTCCTCAAAGAAGGTCATAAGATTAACCCGTTGATTGGAAACGCCGGCGTGTCGGCTGTCCCTGATGCAGCACGCGTCTCCGAAGTGGAAGGCCAGAAATATGATCCATCGAACCATCTCTTGATGCACGCTATGGCTCCCAACGTGGCCGGCGTTATCGGCTCTGCCGTCGCAGCCGGTGTCTTGATGAGTTTCCTCATGCTTTAGCAGATGGTTGACGACTTGAGAATACAATAAAGTAACGGGGTTGTGACTTTTGTCATTAACCCCGTTGTTGTTTTTGAAAAATATCTTTTAAAAATAAACAGATGTTAGTAATAGGTATTGCCGGCGGTTCGGCCTCAGGAAAAACGACAGTCGTGAAACGACTTATTGATTCACTCCCACAAGATTCGTTCTCAGTGCTTTCGCAAGATGCGTATTACTGGGATAACGGAAATCTGTTACCTGAAGAAAAGAAGAAAATCAACTTCGACCATCCCGATGCCATCGAATGGAACCTCATGGTTGAGCATCTCGACAAGTTGATTCACGGCGAGACGATACCGATGCCGCAATACACCTATTCTACATGTTCACGTTCCAAAGAGGTGACGATGGTCAAGCCTTCTGATGTCATCATCGTTGAAGGTATTCTCATCTTTAATAACAAGGAACTGTGTAAGAGAATGAATATCAAGGTTTTCGTTGATGCTGATTCTGATGACCGCCTGATGCGCAAAATCATTCGCGATATCGAGGAACGCGGACGCGACCTTAACGAAGTCCTGCATCATTATACGGCTTTTGTCAAACCGATGCACGAACAGTTTATCGAGCCGACGAAGAGAATGGCCGACATCATCGTGCCTCAGGGCGGAAACAATATGATTGCCATCGACATCTTGTCATCAAGGATAAAGATGTACCTTGGGCGCTAAGCGGAGACGGAGATGCGCAAAAGACAGATTCCACATACTTTCGTAATCGTCTTCATGCTGATTGTCGTCGCGGCGGTGATGACGTGGTTTGTAAAGCCGGGGCATTATATCGAGGAAAACGGCGTCTTAAATTTTTATTATGAAGATTCACTGCCGCAGCAGCATCTCGGCGAATATCATTCGGAAATCCAGACGTGGCAGGTCTTTTCGGCTTTTTTCGAGGGGTTTAGAAGACAGAGTTCGATAATAGTCTTTATTTTGCTCATAGGCGGCGCGTTTTGGATTCTCAATAAAAGCCGTGCGATTGATATGGGCATATTCTCTTTCCTGAAGTTCACGCGCCGCCTCGAAAAAAACTTCATCGTGCGCAAAATAGGCGTTGACAACATAATCATCGTCCTGATAATGCTGCTTTTTAGTTTCTTCGGTGCAGTCTTCGGTATGAGCGAAGAATGTATAGCATTCATTGTCATTGTAATACCTCTCGCAATATCAATGGGTTACGATTCCATAACAGGACTGTGTATGGTCTATGTTGCCGCGCATATCGGTTTCGCCGGCGCGATACTAAACCCTTTTACGATAGGCATCGCCCAGGGAATTGCCGAAGTACCTCTCTTCTCAGGTATAGAATATCGCGTTTTCTGTTGGATAATAATCAATATCGTTGGCATTGCGATGGTTTTGGCTTACGCCGGAAAAATCAAAAAGAAACCGTCAATGTCGCTGATGTACGAAGAAGATTCTTATTGGCGTGCCGGACAAATTGGGGAAGATGACAAAATCGAACCTTTCGTGCCATTCTCGGCGTGGATTGTTTATGCCGTCATCCTTGTTGCAATGATTTGTTTTTCAATATATTATCCTATTTCGACGATAAAAATAGGAATGAAAGCCGCAACATTCTGCATCATTCCTGTCCTAACTGTGATTTTTGCCGTCTTAGGTGCGTTGTCGCTTAGGAAAACCGTCCACAACTTCATACTTCTCCTCTTGGCCTACACCGTGATTTACCTCATTGTCGGAGTGCTCGGCTACGGCTGGTACGTCATGGAGATAGCAACCTTATTCCTCGTGATGGGACTCGCCGCCGGCTTTGCTGTCGGGAATACCGGCAGTGAGATAGCAAAACTTCTTCTTGATGGAATGAAGGATATTTTTTCGGCAGCCGTTGTCGTCGGTCTTGCCGCCGGAATCGTCGTGGTACTTGAAAACGGAGGCGTTATAGACACGATATTGTTCGGTCTTTCAAAATCGCTCGGTGATTTCGGCAAAGTGGCGTCAGTTGAAATAATGTACGGCATTCAGACTTTGGTCAACATAATAATTCCGTCGGGTTCGGCGAAAGCAGCCATCACAATGCCGATAATGGCTCCGTTTGGCGACCTTATTGGTGTCTGCCGCCAGGCTACGGTGATGGCGTTTCAGTTCGGCGACGGCTTTACGAATATGATAACGCCGACATCCGGCGTGCTGATAGCCGCGTTGGGAGTCGCGAGAATACCTTATCAGAAATGGTTCCGCTGGGTCTGGAAATACATCCTCGTACTTGTCATCCTCGGCGCAATCCTGCTTGTCCCGACAGTCTTAATGAACCTGAACGGATTTTAGATGGGTTATATGAATAAAAACCAATAACGAATTTTATTATTTTTGCAGAAAAAAATCATACAATGAGAGAAACCGTCGTAAGTGGCATCCGTCCTACTGGAAACCTTCATCTCGGCAACTATTTCGGTGCCGTCAAAAATTTTATCAGACTTCAGAATGAATATAATAGTTATTTCTTTATAGCTGATTATCATTCGCTTACAACACATCCGAAACCGGAAGACCTTCACGGCAGGGTGAAAACGATTCTTGTTGAATATCTCGCCGCCGGCCTCGACCCCGAAAAAGCGACTCTGTATGTCCAAAGCGATGTGCCGGAAGTCCTCGAACTTTATCTCTTTCTGAACATGAACGCCTACGTCGGTGAGTTGGAACGCGTCACGACATTCAAGGAGAAAGTCCGTAAACAGCCTGATAACGTGAATGCCGGCCTTCTGACTTATCCGACCCTTATGGCCGCCGATATTCTTCTTCATAACGCCGATTTCGTTCCAGTCGGGAAAGATCAGGAACAGAATCTTGAGAAAGCCCGCGATTTCGCCGGAAGATTCAACTTCATCTACGGAAAAGAGTATTTTAAGATTCCGCAGGCCTTTAATTTCGGCAACGAACTCGTCAAAGTGCCCGGCCTTGATGGTTCAGGCAAGATGGGCAAGTCGGAAGGCGAGGGTAATGCCATTTTCCTCGCGGAAGATGAAAAGTCGATACGCAAAAAAGTCATGCGAGCTGTCACCGACGGAGGTCCGACACAGCTTAATCAGGAGAAACCCGAAGCCATTCAAAACCTCTTTACGCTGATGAAAATCGTCTCCAAACCAGAGACGGTGCAGTTCTTCGACGACGCATATAACAATATGAGTATCAGATACGGCGATATGAAGAAACAGCTTGCTGAAGACATCGTCGCTTTCACGGCACCTTTGCGCGAACGCATCATAGAACTTTCAAATGATGACGAATATATCAACAAGGTGGCCAGAACCGGCGCTGAAAAAGCCCGCGAAAGCGCGTCAAAAACCATCCGTGAAGTGCGTGATATAATAGGATTTAGGCATTTTTAAGGCGGAAAATAAATGATTTCGCACGAAACACATCAGGAACGCGCGGTACTCGTGGCAGTGAGCACACGCGAGCAGAGTAAGGAACGCACCGACGAATATCTTGACGAACTCGCCTTTCTCCTTGAGACAGCAGGCGGCATTCCTGTGGCACGCTTCGTTCAGTCGTTGGAACAACCTAACAGCGTCACCTATCTCGGCACCGGCAAATTGTCGGAACTGAAGTCTTTCATCAAAGCACAAAATATTGATACTGCGGTCTTTGACGACGAACTCGGCGCGACACAGATTAGAAATTTGGAGAAAGAACTCGAGTGTAAAATCCTTGACAGAACGAACCTCATCCTTGATATTTTTGCAAAGAATGCACGCACGGCTCATGCTAAAGCTCAAGTGGAACTTGCTCAATATCAATATCTTCTGCCTCGTTTGACAAGAATGTGGACACACCTTGAACGTCAGCGCGGAGGTATCGGACTCAGAGGTCCGGGCGAGACGGAAATCGAGACAGACCGCCGTATCATCCGCAATAAAATAGCCGGACTGAAGGAAAAACTGAAGGAAATCGACATGCAGAAGACCGTTCAGCGGCAGAACAGAGGATCGTTGGTGAGAGTCGCACTCGTCGGCTATACCAACGTCGGCAAGTCAACGATAATGAATCTGCTTTCAAAATCAGATGTTTTCGCCGAAAACAAACTCTTTGCCACGCTCGACACGACGGTCAGAAAAGTTGTCGTGGAAAACCTGCCCTTCCTCCTTTCAGATACGGTCGGCTTCATCAGAAAACTGCCGCACCAACTCGTTGAATCGTTCAAATCGACGCTTGATGAGGTGAGAGAGGCCGATATTCTGCTTCACGTCGTCGATATATCACATCCGGATTTTGAATCGCAGGTGGAAGTGGTCAACAAAACGTTGAGCGAAATCGGAGCCGGAGATAAGAAAATAATATTGGTATTCAATAAGATAGACGCATTCTCATATGTCGAGAAAGACGACGACGACCTCACTCCCAAGACAAAACGCAACTATTCCCTCGACGACTGGAAGAAGACGTGGATGGCAAAACAGACTCCGTGTATCTTCATCTCGGCAGCGCAAAAAGACAACTATCATGATTTCCGCGCACTTCTTTACAAAGAAATAAAGGACATGCACGCCATCAGGTATCCTTACGACAATTTTTTATACTGATGTTTATCAACACACATTCGCATATCTACGACCAAGCCTTTGATAATGATAGGGAAGAGGCTTTGAAAAGAGCTTCGGAGGCCGGCATTTCTCTGCTGATTATGCCCAACGACAGTCTTGACTCCGTGGCTCCGATGATGCGTTTTTATGAGCAACACCAAGATTGTTGCCGTGTTATGATGGGACTTCATCCTGAAAATATAAAGGAAGATTATGTAAGGCAGCTTTCAGAAATCGAGAAAGAACTTGATAGAGAATGTTTTATCGGCATAGGCGAAATAGGTCTCGACTATTATTGGGACGACACCTTTAAAAAAGAGCAGATTGACGCCCTCGTAACTCAGCTTAGATGGGCGAAAGAGTTGAAACTGCCTGTTTCTCTGCACATCCGTAAGGCTTTTGATGACATTTTTCGCGTCCTTGACAAAGAGCAGGACGGCGGTTTGAAAGGCATTTTTCATTGTTTTGGAGGAACTGTGGAGCAGATGAAAAACGCCGTTTCATTAGGTTTTTACATAGGTATAGGCGGAGTCGTGACGTATAAAAATTCGCATCTTGCCGGCATCGTGCCGAGTATTCCTGATGAACGCATCGTTTTAGAGACGGACGATCCGTATCTTCCTCCGGTGCCGTATCGCGGACAGCGCAACGAACCGGCTTATATGGTCGAGGTGGCAAAAAAAATAGCGGAGTTGAAGGAAGTTCCGATTGAGATAGTGGCCGATTTTACGACGAGAAACGCAAAAAAACTCTTCGGCTTATAAGAATCTGTTTTGATTTCTTACAATGATAATTATATTGTATGTCATTTCGATGCGATTTGCATATCTTTCCGGCATCTTTTCCTCGTTTCACTCCTCGCACTATTCTTCGTCGCAAAACAAGAAAAATCTGCTCGAAAATCTAATGAAATCCCTATCGAACAAATCAAAACAGCTTCTAAATGATGTCGCGAATATATTTTTCCATTGACAAATGCGTTTGATTTTTTATCAAACAGCAACGAAAAATTTTTTACCTTTGCACAAAAAGTTTTTACAATGAAAAAAATTATGCTCTTTATCGCCCTGCTGTGTGCAGGCAGAATGATTTCCGCTCAGGAAGTGATGAAACTTGAAAACGTTGCCGCTCCGACGGAAAAAGACGGTTGGATTGGAAACACCAATCTCGCCTATATGTCCGTGATGGCAGATGCAATCATGGTTATGGCACCGCGTCAAATTGATCCGGATATTAACGGAAAAATCACCAGCCTGAAGTTTTATCGTCAAGTATATAACGAATATAACACGGCTTCGTTTACGTTGAAAATCTACGAAGGTATTGATTTACAGATGTATAACGAGTACATGAATTATTATTATTTCGAATCGTGCGGCGAGGAGGTCTATTCTCAGGATTACACCGCGACGGAAGAAGGATGGCAGACTATCGAATTAGATGTGCCGTATGAAATTCCAGATGGCGAGTTCTGGATTGGCGTTGAGATGCACGGAGACGGAATGGCTGTTTACGGGGGGCAGTCGGATGCCGTCCGCGGCCAGTATTACTACAGCGATATGTTTGAGTTCGTGTGGTATTGGAAGCCATCCTATTTTGTGGTGGATTGGGACGAAGTCCTTTTCTCGTTAGGTATGGCGGTTTATGTTGAAGGAGGTGTAAGCTGCAATCCTGTCCAGAATTTGCAAGGTTTCTCTGTAGCAGATGCCCCGTTTGTCAGCCTTGACTGGGATACGCCTGAAGCAGGTTCAACAGGTAATCTGCTGGGTTACAATGTTTACAGAGATGACGTGAAAATCAATGAGGAATTGATTACTATATGCACTTTTGGAGATACACAAACTGAGGAAGAGACGACTTACGCTTATAGTGTCGAAGCTGTTTATGATGACGGTTGTGCTTCGCAATGTGATCCAATTGAAGTCACAACAGGCGGATGGGGCGTTTCGGAGAATGAAAGCATGAACATCAACGTTTATCCGAATCCAGCGGAGGGCTTTGTTAACGTCAAGGCTGAAGGCCTGAAGAATGTGGAATTGATAGACATGATGGGACGCGTTATAAGTCGTAATGAGTCATCGGAGACGATGACGACTATCGATTTGAGCAGTCTCACATCAGGAATCTATTTCCTCCGCGTGACGACCGAAGCCGGCGTTTCGTTGCAGCGCATCGCGGTGAAGTAAGAAACAGAATATGTGCTCCATCGAAGGATATTGGGATGTTGTTCCGAGAATAAAGGGAGTTTCGTTTCCTGCAAGAGGAAAGATGCAGATTTTGTTGCAAGACGGAAGAATTATTGTCGTCGCTGTTTCAAAGTTTCCGAGTGTGCAAAAACTCAGCATGGCGCAACGGAAGAAATGGTATCTTATTGGCAACGGCTTCTCTTTCGACGATTGCAGCGAAGTGATTCACATTGAGCAGATTTTAGGCAATTTTGCCAATTATGCTCATGAGGCTTAGAAATTGAAATTAGAAAATTGTATGTGGTTGAACGAAATATAAATTAAACGAAAGAAAAAGAGATAATTAGATAGGCATAATTGGATAGCGTTTTCGCAAACTTTTCTCTTGAAGTTCCACATAATCAAGTGCAATCAAAGTAAGGCGGTAAACGCTCACGAGTTATCGTGGGCTTTACTTATTGATTGTACAGGTCGTGGAACACCTAAGAGAAGTAAGCAGAGTTCCACGATTTTTTTTATGCTGAATTTTAAACTAACACAATCAATAACAATTTAGAAGTTGCGCCCGACACGGATTTAGGGATAAAAAAATGAAGAAAAATTTTCTTTTTGTTGTAATGGCTTTTGCCATAATGTCTTGTGATCCGCCTCGATACTGTCAAATGTATCAGACCAAACCGATTTCAGATGTGTCAGTGAAAGAGGATTATTTGCTATTTGAAGACGAGAATTGTAAGATCGGTTACAATTTTTGGAAGGAGTATGGCGAAATTGGTTTCGTGTTCTTTAATAAGACATCAGAAAATCTGTATATTCATCTTGATGAATGTTTCTATGTTGCAAATGGCTGTGCTTATGACTATTATGGAAATAGAATGTATACGCAAAATAGAGCGACAACAGTCTCAACGAATCTATCTTACATTGGCGGTGCCATGAATAGCAATACGATGGCAAATGCTTTTGCAAATTATTATTCTGTAGGCGATTACGGTCACGGGAATGCTAATGGCTCAAGCTATACATATTCGAATGGAACTGTTGTTGGAAATTCTAAAACCACAATAAGTACTTCGTCAAATAGTATTACGGTTGCGGAAAAGAGAGTGATATGCGTGCCTGCACATTCTTCAAAAAGTGTTTCTGAATTTGTAATCAGTGCTAACTTGTATCGCAGTTGCGACATTTATCTCAAACCTTCAAAAAAGCAGCCTAATAGTGTTGAGTTTTCAAAAGAGAATACACCATTGGTGTTTGGAAATAGGATTTGTTATTCAAAAGGTGAGTCTGAAGAATTGATTCGAGTTAACAATGAATTTTATGTTTCAAAGATTTCCAATTATCCGTTAAATAAAGTGACAGAATTGAGAACGGATGAAATATGTGGAGAAAGACAACTAACACAAACAAGATATTTCTTGAAATCAGGTCCTGACCAGTTTTATATCATGTATGTGTCAACGAAGGTGCATTGATGGCTATGTTTTGCTGAAATTCAAAAGACAAAAAGCATAAAGTAAAACATCATTAGTGAGGGAATCTGTCAAAAAATCCGAGATTTCCTCACTATTAGTTTTTATAAAATTGATTTGAATTGTTGAAAATCAAATTGTTGTAGAGTTGTTTCCTTACTTTGACTATGCATCACCCCAAGCCACCCGAATATTTTACGTAACTCGATGGTTTTCATTCTGCGCTATATGATGGCACAAAAAAGTGATGAAGTCAGGAGAAGTAAAACTCTTGTTTTCTTGTGTGTAATTTGTACATATTCGACTCTTTTGTGAATCAACTTTTTTCAGTGTAAGGCACTTGTCACACGAAAAACAGGCAGACTCCAGCCACGCTGACAACTGCCCCGATGACTTCCCGCGCTGTCACCTTTTGGTGGAAAAGCACCGCCGCCGGCGCGATGATGAGTATCGGCGTGAGGGCGAAGAGCGTCTGCGCGATGCCGGCGGATGTGAACTGCGTGGCGAGCAGCGACGCGCTGACACCGATAAACGGTCCGAAGATGGTGGAGGCGAAAACGCACCACATCGCCTTGCGGTCGCTGACGGCGTGACGGAGCTTCTCCAAGCCGTCTTTGTTGAAGATCGTCAAAGCCAAGAAGAAACCGATGAGCCCGATGTATGCGCGGATGGTGGTGGCGGCAAACGACATGCTGACGCTGGCTGGCATCTGTAACATCGCACCTTCAAATACCGCGTCCTGCGCGATGCCGGCGGCAGTCAATGCCGCGTCGTAATGTGTCAGCCCGACTTTGCTCATCACTAACCCGAAACCTTGGCAGATGCCGGCCATCGCAGCGTAGAAAATGCCTCTCGCCGGAAGTTTGAAACGGATGCCATGTTGCTGTGAGTCATCGCTTTTCGACAAGATGGAAAGCGCGATGCCGCTTAATGTGATAATCATCCCGATGATGGCCGCCGGACTCATCTGCTCGCCGAGAAAGATTCTTCCGGCGATGGCTGCCGTTGGTGCCGACAAAGTCATGAAAAGCTGCCCGAAACGCGATCCGATGTGGATGTAACCCTGCATCAGACAGTAGTCGCCGATGACGTAGCCGACCACGCCCGAAAGCAGCAGCCATGTCCATGTGCTGCCGTCGGCGTGACGAGGGTAGGGGACTCCCATAACTAACCAAAGGGTGAGGACGAGGAACGCGAGCGACATCGTCATCCGTATAGTGTTGAACGGCAACGACCCCATCCGCTTTGAGCCGACTTCGGCGAAAAGCGCGGTGGCTGTCCACGAAATGGCAACGCCTAACGAAATCAATTCCCCGACAAACATTATGTCCCCTTTTGAAAAATTTTGCGCAAAAATATAACTAAATATGACACATTTGACATGTTTCGATTTTTTAATAAAAAACCAATGACAAATGGCTGTGATGTAACCCTCAAAAAAAGTTTTATCGGGCACTAATAATCAAAAATTCGTATCTTTGGCGATTATTTTTAATGTATGAAAACGTCAATTCTTGTCTTATACACCGGCGGTACCATCGGAATGATGCGCGATGCCAAAACGGGCAGCCTCGTGCCATTCAACTTCGATAACCTGTACGATCATCTTCCGGTACTTCGAAACCTTGATTACAACATTGATTTCTATTCGTTTGAGAATCTTATCGATTCATCGAATATGACGCCTGAGTTCTGGATTTCACTCGCCGGAAAGATAAAGGAAAATTACGACAAATATGACGGTTTTGTGGTTCTTCACGGCTCCGATACGATGGCTTATAGCGCATCGGCACTCAGCTTTATGCTTGAAAACCTCGCCAAACCTGTCGTCTTTACCGGCTCTCAACTTCCGATGGGAATGGTCAGAAGCGATGGAAGAGAGAATATTATCGCCTCTATCGAAATAGCAGCTGCCAAGAATCAGGAAGGCTGTCCGATGGTTCCAGAAGTCTCTATCTTATTTGAGAATCAACTTCTTAGAGGAAATCGCTCGACAAAACACAACGCCGAACATTTCAACGCATTCGTCTCCGGCAACTACCCGAATCTTGCTGATGTCGGTGTCAGGATAAAGTATAACACCGAGTATATTGCGCAAAAAACGACGAAAAAGCTGATCGTTCATACGAAAATGAATTCCAATGTCGGTATATTAAAACTATTTCCAGGCATTACGTTCAATATGGTTCACAATACTTTAAGGACGCCTGAGATGAAGGGTTTGATACTTGAGACTTACGGCTCCGGTAATGCACCCACTACCGAGTGGTTCATCAACGAACTTAAAGCGGCAATCGACAACGGACTCATTATATATAATGTAACGCAGTGCAAATCAGGTTCGGTGGAGATGGGGAGATACGAGACAAGCCTCAACCTCAACAAGATTGGTGTGGTGAGCGGTCACGACATCACGACGGAATCGGCACTCGCGAAACTGATGTACCTTATCGGAGAAGGCTACTCGCGCGAAGAAGTCTGCTCGTGGCTCCAAGTGCCGCTCAGAGGAGAAATGACAATTTGATAATTGGATTTCTCGGCGGTTTGGTCTGTTGAAGACTTTGCTTAAAAATAACAAAAATATCGTAAGTGACTAATGGCCAATAACTAAAAGATACTAACTTCATCAAAGTCGCAGTTCTTTTGATTTTAAACTTTCGACTTTCGACTTTTGACTTAAAAAAAAATAGTGTTCTTTGAATATTTTTTTGTAACTTTGGCTCGCTTTTCCTGAAAATGGAAGCTAAACAAGGAGAGGTGTCCGAGTGGTTTAAGGAGCACGCCTGGAAAGTGTGTGTACTTCAAAAGGGTACCGCGGGTTCGAATCCCGCCCTCTCCGCAGAAAAAAGAGAATGTAAACAAATTAATTAGTAATCAACATTTCTTATTATGAAAAAATTAATCGCTTTACTCACAGTTGTAGGCTTTATGACATTCGGAGCCAGCAACTTGGTTCTTGCTCAAGAGCAGGAAGGAAATGAGCCTCAGACTGAACAAGTCGCTGAGCCTCAGGAAGAACCCGTCGTCGAACAAACTGTTGCTCCTGCACAGGCAGCTACAGAAGAAGTCGTCGCACAGAATCCGGAAGAAGTAGAAAATCCTACTTTCACCGAAGTGTTGAAGAAACAGTTCATCGATGGTGGCTGGCAGTGGATGAGCGTCATCCTCCTTATCTTGGTACTTGGTCTTGCAGTGTCAATCGAAAGAATTATCTATCTCACGTTGAGCACGACGAATACTAAGAACCTCCTCGCCAATTTTGAAAAGGCTCTTAACGAAGGTGGTGTGGAAAAAGCCAAAGACGTGTGCCGTGACACCAAAGGCCCCGTTGCAAGTATATTCTATCAGGGTCTTCTCCGTTACAATGACGGTCTCGCCGAAGTCGAGAAGTCACTTACATCCTACGGTTCTGTCATGGTTGGCAACCTCGAAAGCGGTACCAGCTGGATTACCCTGTTCATCGCCCTCGGACCTATGATCGGATTCATGGGAACCGTCGTCGGTATGATCCAGGCATTCGATGACATCGCTGCAGCCGGTGACATCAGCCCTACTATCGTTGCTGGCGGTATGAAGGTCGCTCTGTTGACAACCGTGTTCGGTCTTATCACAGCTGTTATCCTTCAGATCTGCTACAACATCATCCTCAACAAGATTGAAACAATCCTTGGCGACATGGAAGACAGTTCAATCAGCTTCATGGATGCTATGACTAAATATGCAAGAAAGCACTAATTTGAAATAGTAATTGCATAAAAAGAAAGAATTATGATTGACAAATTAGCAAATACGACAAAGTGGATCCTTTACACCCTTATGATTCTGTCGGTTGTCGTTATGGGCTACACCTTCGCTAACGGCGGTGAAAATGTCAATGTGGCTCTCTATTTCGGCTACATAATGATATGCCTCGTTGTTGTCGCGATGGTTTGCGTGCCTATCTACGGAATCGTCATCAATCCGGGAAGTATTAAAGGCATCCTCGTTGGTCTGGGATGCGCAGTGGTAGTCTATCTGATAGCCTACCTTATGTCGCTCGCGGCCAACGAGCTCCCTCAGGAATATCTTGAAAGCATGGGAGTCGGCAGTGGTGTTGATAGTTTCGCAGGTGTCTGCGTTAACTTCCTCTATGTTATGGTGGCCGGAGTTCTTCTCTCCATCATATATTCCGTTGTCTTCAAAATGTTCAGAAAGTAAATTATAAGGAAATATCAATATGGCACGTAAGAAAAAGAAAGTACCGGAGATAAACGCAAGCTCAATGGCCGATATTTCGTTCTTGCTGTTGATATTCTTCCTTGTGACCACCACAATGGACACGGACAGCGGTATCACACGCCGTCTGCCCCCTCCGGTGGAAAATCCTGAGATGGACGTCAAAGTTAAGGAAAGAAACATCATGAACGTCATGATCAACAAGTACGACAAACTGTTGGTCAACGGCCGTCCGGGAGACATCGCCACATTGAAAGACCAAGCCAAAGAGTTCGCCACACCACAACCCGGTAAGGAGAACGCACCCGAAGTCGAATACAAGGACTTTGAGCTTCTTGGCAGAGTCGCTACAAATAAGGGCGTTATTTCTCTCAAAAACGACCGCGGAACATCATATATGATGTACATCAGCGTTCAAAATGAGTTAGCTCGCGCTTTCAACGAACTGAGAGACGAAATGGCAATGCAGTATTTCCATCAGCATTTCACCGACCTTACCGACAAGGATAAGATTGATGAGATTAGCAAGGCAATACCGGTCCGTATCAGCGAGGCAGAACCCGAAGAAATTAAGTAAGGAGGTAACTATGGCAAAATTTAAACCAGATGGCAAAAAAGAAGTTCCGGCAATCAGCACCGGCTCAATGCCCGACATCATCTTCATGCTTATATTCTTCTTCATGGTTACAACTTCAATGCGTGAAGTGACCCTCAGAGTTAAGATGATACTGCCGCAGGCTACCGAAGTCCAGAAGCTTGAGAAGAAATCTCTCGTCAGCTTCATCTACATCGGACCTCCGACACAGGCTAAATACGGAACAGAGTCTCGTCTCCAGTTGGATGACCAATATGCGGAAGTGAGCGACGTGATACAGTTCATCGAGAAAGAGCGTCAAGCTCGTAACGAAGCAGATAGACCTCTTCTCACCACTTCCCTCAAAGTTCATGAGGAAGTTAGAATGGGCCTCGTCACCGATGTGAAACAAGAACTCCGTAAATGTGGTGCCTTCCGTATCACATACTCCGCCCGCAAAGGCGAAACAGCCGGAAAATAACCACTACAGATAATAGTTGAGGCAGTTCCATCAGGAACTGCCTTTTTTGTTTTTATCACCACTTGTTGTTTATCCGTCGTGTGCTACAAAACTTATAATCCACAATAAAGTCGCGATAAACAGCATGTTTACAGTCTTTACCTTTAACTTTTTTTGTAATTTTGTGCCGTAAAAACAAAAGGTTATGGGACAGAAACTTCCAATCGGCATACAGAGCTTCGAGAAACTCAGAAAAGAAGGTTACTTGTATATAGACAAGACGGCACACATCTACAATATGGTGACTGAAGGCTGTTATTATTTCCTTTCCCGTCCGCGCCGTTTTGGAAAGAGTCTGCTGCTCAATACTTTGGAATCGTATTTCTTAGGCAAACGCGAACTCTTTAAAGGCCTTACGATAGAAAAGTTGGAACACGACTGGACGGAATATCCGGTGCTGCATTTGGATTTGAACACGCAAAAATATAACTCGCCTGAGGCTTTAAGTACAGTCCTTGACGAGATGGTGACGAAATGGGAACGCATATACGGCAGTGATAAATCAGAATACGATATTGGACGGCGTTTCCAAGGCTTGATAAAACGCGCTTATGAGAAAACCGGCCGCCAAGTGGTTATTCTCGTTGACGAATATGATAAACCACTACTTCAAGCAATCGGCAATGTGGAACTTCAGGACGCCTACCGCGCCACTCTGAAAGGCTTCTACGGAGCTCTGAAATCGATGGACGGCTGCATCAGATTCGCGTTCCTCACCGGCGTGACGAAATTCGGCAAAGTGAGCGTCTTCAGCGATTTGAACAACTTGAACGACATATCAATGGATGCCGCGTTTCACGACATCTGCGGCATATCCGAACAGGAGCTTCGCGACAATTTTGAAGTGGAGGTCTCCGAACTCGCCGCAAAATTGGACAAGACTATTGAGGATACATACGTTGCACTACGAGAGAACTACGACGGCTATCACTTCTGCAAAGAAAAACTACCCGGAGTCTATAACCCGTTCAGCCTGCTTAACGCCTTTTATAAGGATGAAATCGGGGCGTGGTGGTTTGAGACTGGCACCCCGACTTATCTTGTCGAACTGCTGAAACAGCATCAGTACGACTTGTCGAGGATAGAGAAGGAAGAGGTCGTGAGCGATGTTTTAAACAGCGTCGATATTGCTTCTACAAACCCGCTGCCGGTGATTTACCAAAGCGGTTATCTGACAATAAAGGGTTACGACAGGGAATTCGGCCTTTATCTTCTGGGCTTTCCAAATCAGGAAGTGAAACAGGGCTTTGTGCGTTTCCTCATTCCGAGCTATACGAATGTCGATGAAGTCGATTCCGGTTTTGAGATAAGGCGTTTTGTGCGCTCTCTGCGCGAAGGAAATATCGAAGATTTTATGGAAAGACTGCAGTCGTTTCTCAGTGCGTGTCCCTACGAACTTGAACCTCAGCAGGAACGCCATTTCCAGAGTGTGATGTTCATCCTTACATCGCTTTGCGGTTATTACGTTGATATTGAAACTCATACCAACAAAGGCCGCATGGATATGACTGTCAAGACAAAGGACTACATCTATATTTTTGAGTTCAAATTCAATAAATCAGCTGAAGAGGCGTTACAACAGATTAACGAAAAAGGTTACGCCGAACCGTTTGCAAAGGACGAAAGAAATCTTATCAAAATCGGCGTTAACTTCAGCACGGAATGCAGGAATATCGACAAGTGGGTGATAAGCGATAGATTGTAACTCCGCTGCCGATTTTTTTGTAACTTTGTACTCTAAACAATAAGGCAAAAGGAAGGACAAATATTATTTTCTGTCAAGTCCGCAATGAAATACAAGCTTTTAAAAACTGACGATAAAAGCGCAGCCCGCGCCGGTTTGATAAGCACCGATCATGGTGACATCGAAACGCCTATCTTCATGCCAGTCGGCACAGTCGGCAGCGTGAAGGCTTGCCATATCACCGACGTCGGCGACGACATCAAGGCCCAAATCATACTTGGAAACACTTATCATCTTTATCTGAGGCCTGGAACGGAAGTCCTGCAGGCTGTCGGCGGACTTCATAAGTTCAACGCGTGGAACAAGCCGATTCTCACCGATAGCGGTGGCTTTCAGGTCTTCTCGCTCACAGGCATAAGAAAAATGAAGGAAGAAGGCGTGACGTTCCAGTCGCATATTGACGGCTCAAGGCATCTCTTCTCACCTGAAACGGTTATGGATATACAGCGTTCCATTGGAGCAGACATCATAATGGCTTTTGATGAATGCACACCCGGAACAGCCGATTATAACTATGCCAAACAGTCGATGGAAAGAACTCATCGTTGGCTTGACCGCTGCCTTGTCAGGTTTGGTGAGACGGAACCGTTATATGGTTACGGACAATCATTATTCCCAATAGTTCAAGGCTGCGTCTATCCGGACTTAAGACTTAAATCCGCAGAATTTGCAGCATCTAAAAACTGCGACGGAATAGCCATCGGCGGTCTCGCTGTTGGAGAACCGACAGAAAAAATGTACGAGATGATTGAAGTCGTCAACGGAATACTTCCGACAGACAGACCGCGTTATCTCATGGGTGTGGGGACTCCGGCAAATATACTTGAAGCCATTTCGCGCGGTGTTGACATGTTCGACTGCGTTATGCCGACACGAAACGGACGAAACGGAATGCTTTTCACTTCGGAAGGCATCATCAACATAAAGAACGAAATGTGGAAGCGCGATTTCTCGCCTATTGACGAAAACGGCACATCTTTCGTTGACAGACAGTATTCAAAAGCGTATCTGAGACATCTTATCATCTCAAAGGAAATTCTCGGCTCGATGATAGCCTCACAACACAATCTTGCCTTCTACCTAAACCTTGTCAAAGAAGCCAGAAAACACATTCTTTCGGGTGACTTTACACAGTGGCGCGATGCCGTGCTGCCGAAAATACAAACCAGAATATCAGAAAAATAAGGCATGTATAAACTCGACTGGTATATATTCCGCAAATTCATCGGCACGTTTTTCTTCGCCATAAGCCTGCTGATAATCGTCGTCATAGTCTTCGATGTGTCGGAAAATATAGATTCATTTATTCAAAATCATGCGACATTCTACGAAGTTGTCTTTCATTTTTACATTCCGTTCATCCCGTATTTTATAAATCTTTTCGTTTACCTTTTCACCTTTATATCAGTTATTTTCTTTACGTCGAAACTTGCCGGACATAGTGAGATTATTGCTATTCTGAGCAGCGGAGTGAGTTTCAGGAGATTCCTTCGTCCGTATATAATCGCCGCTCTATTCCTTACTATAGGCTCTTTTTATCTCGGGAACTTCCTTATTCCGCGGACGGATGCCATAAGGAGGGCTTTTAAAGACAAATATGTGGGAAACCTAAACCTCAGCGCAGGACGAAATATTCATGTCCAAGTAGAAAAAGATGTGTTTGTTTATGTTGATAATTATGATATTAAGCGAAAAACGGGTCATCGCTTCTCAATAGAGAAGTTCGATGATCAGACGATGACATACAAACTCGTGAGCGACCGTATAACGTACGATACAATTAACGGAATATGGCAGATAAGAAATTATTACGAGCGTTTTATGGACGGGCTTCACGAAAGCATTAGAAAGGGTAAGGCACTTGATACTGTGCTGCCGTTGGTTCCGACAGACCTATACAACGTGAAAGAGAGTTTTGAGGAAATGAACTTGTTGGAACTGAATGACTATATCAACGCCTCTAAGCTGAAAGGCTCCGATAACGTCATAGCTTACGAGATAGAGATGCACAAACGTCTTGCGTCACCGGCCGCAATCCTTATTCTGACAATAATTGGGGCGGCGTTGTCAAGTAGAAAATCGCGAGACGGAATGGGACTCAACCTCGGAATAGGTATTGCTATAACATTTCTTTATATCCTATTCATGGAGTTTACGAGGGTTTTCGCATTGTCGGGATCTCTGTCACCTATGTTCGCGGCGTGGCTTCCCAACATCATTTTCACGTTCGTGGGAATTTATTTCCTGAAGAAAGCACCAAAATGACGGTCGGAGAATCAATAAAATTTCTTATCTTAGCGGCAAAAAAATACAGTTATGCATATAGCAATAGCAGGTAATATTGGTTCAGGGAAAACCACTCTGACGCGTCTCCTTTCAAAGCATTTCGGATGGCGGCCTCATTATGAGGAAGTCGATAATAATCCTTATCTCGACAGCTTTTATGAAGATATGGCGCGATGGTCGTTTAATCTTCAGATATATTTTCTCAACAGCCGTTTCCGTCAGGTTAACGACATAAGGAAGAGCGGTGATAATGTGGTGCAGGACCGCACAATTTACGAAGACGCCTTCATCTTTGCCTCCAACCTCCACGATATGGGCTTGATGGCGACCCGCGATTTTGATAACTACAACTCACTTTTTGAATTGATGAGTTCTTATCTGCAGGCTCCCGACCTTCTTATCTATCTGCGTGCCTCGATTCCGACTCTCGTCAGACAGATAGCCAAACGAAACCGTAACTATGAACAGTCTATTCGTATTGATTATCTGACATCTCTGAACGATAAATACGAAAAATGGATTTCCAATTATAATCTCGGCAAACTTCTTATCATTGAAAGTGATAATATAGAACTCGAAAATCCTGAAGACTTGGCAATGGTAATCGATAAAATCACGGCTTCGCTTAACGGATTGGTGTAACTGATTGTAAATCATAATAATAATGAAAATTGCAGGTCTAATTCCAGCGCGTTATGCTTCGACGCGTTTTCCTGGGAAACCTCTTGCCGACATCAACGGCAAGCCTATGATAAGACGAGTTTACGAACAGGCACTCAGAGCCGATATGCTTTCCGATGTCGTGGTAGCCACCGATGACGGACGCATAGCCGATGCCGTGACAGGATTCGGCGGAAAGGTGGTGATGACATCCGACAAGCATAGAAGCGGCACCGATCGTTGTTGCGAAGTCGTCGAAAATATGAACGGTATTGACGCTGTCGTCAATATTCAGGGCGACGAACCTTTCATCAACCCCGAACAGATAAACCAGATTGCACGCCTTATCAGCACCGAAGGGACGGACATAGCCTCTCTCTGCAAAGTCGTGAAGGACGAAGGCAAGTTGTTCAGTCCCAATGCCGTGAAAGTTGTTTTCGACAAAAACGGCAGAGCTTTGTATTTCAGCCGTAACACGATGCCGTATATGCGCGGCTTTGAGCGCGAAAAATGGCTTGAAAACGGCGTTTTCTATAAACATATCGGTATTTATGCCTATCGCACAGATGTCTTGAAGACCATTGCCCGTCTGCCCCAGTCGAGGCTTGAGTTGTCCGAATCGCTTGAACAGCTTCGCTGGTTGGAAAACGGCTTCTGTATCAAGATGGGTGTGACAGAGTTTGAGAGTTATTCCATCGACACACCTCAAGACCTTGAAAACTGCCTGAAATTTTTTAAATAAATCATTTGTCATGTCATCGAAAAAGATTCATAAGATATTGATAGCTAATCGTGGAGAGATAGCCGTCCGTATCATCAGGACGTTGAAGCGTCTTGGAATAGCTTCGGTGGCTGTTTTCGCCGAAGATGATGCCGATGCTCTGCATTGTCGTCTTGCCGATGAGACGCGTTCTCTCGGTATCGGCACGTTGAAAGACACGTATCTCAATATTCAAAAGATTATTGACGCGGCTTTGGACACAGGTGCCGAAGCTGTACATCCCGGTTACGGTTTTCTCTCCGAGAATGCCGCTTTTGCCGAGGCTTGTGCAGCGAACAACCTTATTTTCATAGGCCCTAAGCCGGAAGTGATGAGGCTTATGGGCAATAAGACCGCCGCGCGCCAATTCGCGATGGAGCACGGCATTCCGGTGGCGCGCGGCGTTATAGGAAGCGTCTCCGATATAGAGTCGCAGGCCGCCGCCCTTGTCTATCCCGTCCTCATCAAAGCAGCGTTGGGCGGCGGCGGCAAGGGAATGCACATCGTGAGAAATCCAGAAAGCCTTCATGAAGCATTGGTTCAAGCCTCGCGCGAAGCCGACCGCTATTTCGGCTCCGACGAAGTCCTCGTTGAACAGTATATAGAAAAATCACATCATATAGAAGTCCAGGTCCTCGCCGATGACTTCGGAAACGTGATTCATCTTTTTGAACGCGAATGCTCTATACAGCGACGCTACCAGAAAATCATTGAGGAGTCGCCGTCGCCGACACTCGATGATAAGACACGCGCCGCCATTTGCAACACCGCCGTCAGACTATGCCGCGCCGCCAAATATACGAATGCAGGAACAGTCGAATTTCTCGTCGATGATAAGATGAATTTCTATTTCCTCGAGATGAACACGCGTATCCAAGTCGAACATCCCGTTACGGAACAGAGAACAGGTATTGATATTGTCGAAGAACAGATACGCATTGCGAGAGGTAAGGAGATGGGTTATGTGCAGGATGGCATCATCGCCAAAGGACATGCCATCGAATGCCGCGTTTATGCTGAAAAGACTGATGACGACTTCCTTCCTTCGCCAGGCCGCGTGATGCTTTATCATGAACCGCAGCAGAGAGGCGTCAGAATCGACAGCAGCATCGACAGAGAATGCGAGATAAACGGCAGTTACGACCCGATGATTTCCAAACTTATCTGTTTTGGACAGACACGCGAAGACGCAATAGAGATATGCCGTAAAGCATTGAACGACTATATCATTCAAACGGAAAATACTAATATAGCCTATCTTTGCGGAATCGTCAACGACAAAGATTTCGTGGAGAATGATATTGATACTCATTATTGTACGCGCCGCCATCAAGCGATATTGTCATATGTTTCAGAGGCGCGGGATAAGGTGAGTAAGGAAGACGTGGCCGCATTATTCCTCTTTCATGATATAAACAGCAGATATTTTAACAAACAGGCCGATGACGCAAGTGTTTGGAATACAGTCGGTTATTGGCGTTTCGACATGCGGATGAACATCATCGTTGACAATATCTCATTTCCCGTTATGATAAAGAAACTGAATCATTCTCACCTTCTTTGCGATATTAACGGCATGAATTATGATGTCGCAGCCACTCGCAGCGGAGACGAGACGATGAAGGTCATAATCAACGGCAGAACAGAGACTTTGTTCGTTTCCGAAACGGCGCAGAACGGTTGTTTTGTTCACTTGAACGGATTTGATTTTGTGTGTTTTAGGGATGATGTCCTCAGCAGAAAAAAATATACCGACACAACAAGGAATGATGATGCCACGGCACTCAAATCGCCAATGCCTGGTAAAGTGCTGAAAATAAACGTGAAAGAGAACGAGGTCGTCAAAAGCGGTACCACGTTGTGCATCGTTGAGGCCATGAAGATGGAAAACGAGATAAAGGCTGTCGGCGATTGTGTTGTCAAGCGTATTCTCGTGAAAGAGAACGACAAGGTTGAAGCCAAACAGGATTTGATAATAACGGAGTAGATAATATGAATTTTGAACTCACCAAGCAACAAGTTGAATTTCGTGCCAAAGTGCGTGATTTTGCGGAGAAAGAGATAAAGCCAGTCGCCGCACAAAACGATGAAAACGAGTTTTTTGATGTCGAACTGACGAAGAAGATGGGGCACGAAGGCCTCCTCGGAATGTGTGTGTCGCCAGAATACGGCGGTGCCGGTCTTGACACGTTGTCGTACATCATCGCTGTCGAGGAGATAGCCCGCGTCGATGGTTCTACGGCTGCGACGATAGCGGCATCAAATTCGCTCGGCATAGGCCCGATAAAGGATTACGGCACCGAAGAACAGAAAAGGCGTTTCCTGCCGGCTTTGTGTAAAGACAAACTCTGGGGCTTCGGACTTACCGAGGAAGATGCCGGCTCCGATTCACGCGGAACGAAGACGACGGTCAAAATAAAGGACGGTAGGTGCATCATCAACGGAACGAAGATTTTTATCACGAACAGCGCGACTCCGATGACGCTCGGCACAAGCGTTCAAGCCGTCTCCGATGTGAAAGACGGCAAGCCTGAGTTTACGGCTGTGCTTGTTCCAAACGACACCCCCGGCTTCACGCAGGTACCGATGAACCGCAAGATGATGTGGCGTGCCTCCAATACAGGGAAGCTGGTTTTTGATAATGTTGAGGTTTCGGAAGACCTTGTCCTCGGTAAGCCGGGCGAGGGTTCGCGCATGATGCTCGCCACGCTTGATTCGGGACGACTTTCAATAGCCGCTATGGGGTTGGGCTGCGCGCAGGGAGCATACGAGATGGCACTCGCATATTCCAAACAGAGAGTCCAATTTGGAAAACCAGTGTGCAAATTTCAGGCGGTAGCCTTCATGCTCGCCGAAATGGCAATGCAGATTGAAGCCGCGAGAAGTCTTCTCTATAAAGCATGCCGAATGAAAGACGCTCATGTGCCATACGGCATGGAAGCTGCCATGGCAAAACTTTTCTGCTCGCAAACTGCCGCGAAAGTGTGCGACGATGCGGTTCAGATTATGGGTGGCCACGGACTTCTGAAAGATTTCGACATGGAACGCTTCTACCGCGACCAAAGAATACTTCAGATAGGAGAGGGAACAAGCGAAATACTGAAACTCGTCATTTCAAGAAACATACTGAATTAGACAGTTAGATTTTTTTGACGATTAGACATTTTGACTTTAAAATCTAAAAGAGTGAGTTTTGAATCGTAAATTTTTGTAAATTGCAACTTTAAAAGTTAACAAAATCAATTTAAATTAAGTATCATGAATATCACTAAATTGGATGAAATGTTTGACGTTCTCAGGAGTAAGCCTAAGAAACGTCTTGTAGCCGCTTATGCTAATGATGACCATACGATTTGCGCCGTCAGTGCCGCTGTCGATAACGGTCTTGTGGAGGCTACTCTTGTCGGCGACGAGGCAACCATCGCCAAAGTTTGTGAAACGGAGAAGATTGACATCAAGAAGTTCAAAATCATTCAGGAAACTGATGATGTGAAGGCTGCAGCAAAAGCATGCGACATTATTAACGCCGGCGAAGGCGACATCCTCATGAAGGGTCTTCTTCCTACTGACAAATATATGCGCGCCATTCTCAACAAAGAACGCGGTCTGTGCCCGCCGAATGTCACACTGGCTCACGTTGCCGTGATGCAGAATCCTCACTATCACAAACTTCTTGTCGTCAGCGACTGCGCCATCATACCGCTTCCTGACCTTAAACAGAAACAGACGCTCCTCAAATATGTCCAGACAACAGCAAAAGCCATAGGCATCGCGACTCCGAAAATAGCCATGGTCTGCGCAACCGAACAAATGAGTGCCGGCATTCCGGCCTGTGTTGATGCAGCTATCATTGCAACAATGGCAAACCGCGGTCAGATAAAGGGCTGCCTCGTTGACGGACCTCTCTCACTCGACCTCGCCCTTGATGCTGAAACAGTGGCAATAAAGAAACTGAACAGCCCTGTCGCCGGCGATGCCGACTGCCTCGTCTTCCCGAACCTCGAAAGTGCCAACGTCTTCTATAAATGCTGCACTAAATTTGATAAATCGGAAGTCGGAGCAATCCTTATGGGTGCCAAAGTCCCATGCGTCCTATCGTCACGCGGCGATTCCTCCAAGACAAAACTTTACTCGATAGCACTCGCCGCAATGCTGGCAAAATAACATAATTAATAATCAACAAAAACAATTATTATGCACAAATTATTGATTATCAATCCAGGTTCAACTTCAACGAAGATAGCTATCTTCCAAGATAAGGAATGCGTCTTCAAAAAGAACATTAAACACCCTGTCGAAGAAATAGCTAAATTCGAAAAGATAAGCGACCAGTTTCCTTTCCGTAAAGAGGTTATCCTCAATGAGTTAAAGGAAGCAGGACAGGATATTAGCGATATTTCGGTCATCATGGGCCGTGGCGGACTTCTCAACCCGCTCACATCTGGCGTTTATGATGTCAATGAAGCAATGATTCGCGACTTGATGAACAGCCCCGTAGGTGAGCATGCCTGCAACCTCGGCGGTCTTATCGCAGCAGACATCGCTAAGGATATGCCCGGCGTGAAAGCCTATATTGCAGATCCTGTCGTCGTTGATGAGATGGATCCGCTTGCACGTTATTCAGGACATCCGGCATTTCCACGTAAGTCGATTTTCCACGCTCTTAATCAGAAGATTATCGCACGTCAGCATGCCGAAAAAATTGGCCGTAAGTATGAAGACCTCAACCTCATTGTCGTGCATCTCGGTGGCGGTATCTCCGTCGGAGCCCACCGCAAAGGTGATGTTGTTGACGTGAATAACGCCCTCAACGGCGAAGGACCTTTCACTCCTGAACGTTCTGGAACCATTCCGGCCGGTCTTCTTATGGATGCCTGCTTCAGCGGCAAATACACCAAAAAGCAAATCGACAAGATGCTCAAAGGCGAAGGCGGTTTCGTTGCCTATCTCGGCACAAACGACGCTCTGACTGTTGAAAAGGAAGTCCGTGCCGGCAATAAGGAATGGGAAGTCGTCTATCGCGCCATGGCTTATCAAGTCGCTAAGGAAATAGGCGGTCTGGCAGCATCAGCGTTCAGCATGAATGTTGACGGAATTTTGGTTACCGGTGGAATGGCATACGACAAACTGTTCTGCTCAATACTTGAGGAACATGTCGGCAAGATTGCTCCGATGACTGTCTATCCCGGTGAAGATGAGATGGCAGCACTCGCACTCAATGGTTTGCGCGTCCTTAACGGCGAAACGGAAGCCAAAACTTACAAATAAGATAAAGGTTAAATTATTTTTTAAGGTAGGTTCTATTATTTTAGAGCCTACCTTAAATTTTTTTGTCTTGGGTTAACGCGCCCGGTCTTATTGATTGTATATCGCGATGAGTTCATCTAATTTTGCGTCAAGGCTTCCTTGAACTTCGTCGAAATCAGCGATGTGGTTGAGATTTTCCTTTACGGAGAAATAGAATTTAATCTTCGGCTCTGTGCCTGAAGGACGGATGCTTATTATCGTCCCTTTGTTCGTAACGAACTGTAATACATCAGATTTGGGAAGATTTAACACTGTGTTTACACCGAAATCCATGTCTTTGCAGATACTCAGTTTATAGTCGCGAATTTCGAGAACACGTTCACCCATGATTTCTGTCGGAGGTGTTTCGCGGTAGTTTTTCATCATCGCCTTGATTTCTTCATTTCCGCTTATGCCTTTCTTTGTTAAAGACAGAAGTTTTTCTTTATAGAAACCGAACTCTTTATAAATGTCTTTGAGTATGGAATACAGCGTTTTGCCTTGTTCTGCGGCCCAAGCTGCGGCTTCTGCAAGCATGAAGACGGCTATGACGGAGTCTTTGTCACGTACGAAGTCGCCAACGAGGAAACCGTAACTCTCTTCACCTCCGCAGATAAATTTACTCTCGGGATTGTTCTCTATCTTGTCAGCGATGAACTTAAATCCCGTCAAGACATCATATTTCTTCACCTTGAATTTGTCGGCGATGTCGAAAAGTAAATTTGTGGTGACGATGGTTTTGATAATATATTCATTACCAGTATATTTGCCAAGTTCGTTCCAACGTGTAAGGATGTAGTACGTCAAGATTGATGCCGTTTGATTTCCGTTGAGGAGGATGAATTTTCCGGTATCGTCTTTGACGGCTATTCCGACGCGGTCGGCATCAGGATCGGTGGCGAGAACCAAGTCGGCGTTTGTCTTCTTTGCCTTTTCGATGGCGAGGGTCAGAGCGGCAGGTTCTTCGGGATTAGGCGACACGACGGTAGGAAAGTTGCCGTCAACAACCATCTGTTCTTCAACGGTATAGACATTTTGAAAACCTATTTTTTTGAGGAATTTTGGAATAACTTGTCCGCCGGTGCCGTGAATAGGAGTATAGACAAACTTCAAATCGCTGTTGTTTTTGATGGCTTTTGGCGACAACGACAGTTTTGCTACCTCTCCAAGATAGATGTCGTCGAAACTTTCGTCAAGATATTCAAGGAGTTTGCTATTTCCTTTCTGTTTTACCATCGAGATGTCTTCAATCTTATTGACTTCTATGATGACGTTTTTGTCGTGCGGGCTGACAAGTTGTCCGCCGTCTTGCCAATAAGCCTTGTATCCGTTGTATTCTTTTGGATTGTGTGATGCGGTGACGACGACGCCGGCCTGACATTTTAGATAGCGTATTGCGAACGATAATTCCGGTGTAGGACGTAGAGCACTGAACATAAAAACTTTGATACCGTTAGCCGTCATGACATCGGCGGTCTTCTTGGCAAATTCAGCACTATTATTGCGGCAGTCGTAGCCGATAGCCACCTGAGGAGTCTCAATATCGGGGAACATCATCTTTATGTAGTTTGCAAGACCCTGTGTGGCCATCGCAACGGTATAGACGTTCATTCTGTTTGTTCCGACACCCATGATGCCTCTCAAACCACCCGTGCCGAATTCGAGGTTCTTATAGAAACTTTCGGTCAGTTCGTTGGGGTCGTTATCAAGCAGTTCTTGTACTCTTTTTCTCGTTTTTGCATCGTATGATTTTGATAACCATACTTTTGCGCGTTCGATGATTTCGTTTGACACTTGTTCCATATCTGAATTATTATTTTGATGATTTTATTGTTTTTCTGACAGTTCTTCAATACATTTGGCAAGACTTTCCTTCCATTCGGGAATTTCTATTCCGAGGAATGACTTGATTTTTGTCTTGTCGAATGCGCTATAAGCCGGCCTTGATGCTTTTGCCGGATACTCTGCCGTGGTGATAGGTTTCGCGTAACAGTTTTTCTTCCCGAGTTGGAAGATGGCATTGGCAAAGTCGCACCATGAGACGACTCCTTCGTTGGAGAAATGAAAAGTCTCGTGTATCTCGTTTTTGCCGTTTTTCGTGATGATGCCGTCTATTGCCTTTGCGAGGTCGGCAGCCCATGTGGGATTGCCTTTTTGGTCGGCTACTACTGTCACAAAGGGACGCTCGCTGCCGAGACGTAGCATCGTTTTTACGAAATTATTCCCTGTTGACGAATAAAGCCATGAAGTGCGTATTATCGCGTGTTTGCATCGTGATTCGCGTATCTGCCGTTCACCGTCGGCTTTGGTGCATCCATAGACCGACTGCGGACATATCGCATCGTCTTCGCGATAAGGACGTGTGCCTTTCCCGTCAAAGACATAGTCGGTGCTGACGTGAATGAGCAGTGCGTCGTTTTTACTGCAGGTTCTCGCAAGTATCCCGACGGCATCACTATTTACCTTTGCTGCTTTTGCCGGCTCGTCTTCGGCCTTGTCAACGGCAGTATATGCCGCACAGTTGATGCAGATGTCTATCTTCTTTTCGGAAAAAAATCTCTCAACGGCACATTCGTCACATAGGTTGAGTTCATCAATATCGGTTGAAAACCATTGATGTTCAGACCTTGCGACGGAAATTTTTCGCAGTTCCGTACCGAGTTGGCCGTTACATCCTGTTATAAGTATTCTCATTGTAAAACTTAATTATTGCGAATCTTTTAAATACGCTCGTTTGATATTCTGCAAAGATACTGAAAAATGTCTTATCATTAACCAAAAGCCGATTATCGCTTTCTGCAAAAAAAATGTTTTTTTTATGTTTTTTTACCTACGTTGTGTTTCCTTTTTTTCGTACATTTGCAAACGTTGCAGTGGAAGAAATCTGCTGTAAGCGTGAAACGAAAAAGTTATTAACCTTAATAATATTAGTATGAAAAAATCATTACTTTCGGTGGCGATAGCATTGCTTTCAATGACAATGTTCGCCCAGACGCGTAACGTTGTGTTACAGCAGTCTTTTGACGGAACTACCGTAGAGGGTTGGACGATTGCAGGCCTTGGTGCCAACAATTGGCATCTTGTTGCCTCAAACCAGGCTGGAGGTTCACCTAACGAACTGGTGCTTGACTGGAATCCGCAGTTCAACGGTACCACACGTTTCGTTTCTCCTACCGTTGACCTCACCGGTATAGGAAGCGTGGTCGTCTCATTCAAACACGCCCTTGACAACTATTCAGGTTCCAACACGATAGGAGTCGCAACTTCATCGGATGGCGGTACAACATGGAACGTTGGCTGGAGTAAAGCTTACGCGAGCAGTACACAGTATTCTGTTTGCCAAGAAATAACCACTCCCGATATGGGACAGCCGGCAGTTCAGTTCTGTATATATTACACCGGCGATTCCTATAACATCAATGACTGGTATTTCGATGACATCGAAATATATACGATGGCCAACCTTGATCTTGGTCTGACCGCTATCAATGTCGCCGATTTTGTCGGAAGCGGAGACATCGCAATTGCTGCTACGGCATTCAACTACGGTAGCGCTACAATTAATTCGATAGAGGCCAGTTATCAGATTGACAATAATGCTCCTGTCGTTCAGACATTTGATGTCAATGTGATGCCTTTGACATCGAAAACATTAAACTTTGCTGTGCCTGCTAATTTGGGTCCTGGTTCTTGTGATTTGACAATCAATATTTTAAGTGTAAACGGTACTACAGATGATGACGAAAGCAACAATAGTATGTCAAAAACTATTTCTGTCGCTTTGGGAACAGCCCAGAGAATTCCTATGATTGAGCACTTCTCGTCCTCGAGTTGCGGACCGTGCGTCAGCGTCAATACTGCTATGAATAATTTCTGCAACAACAATGCCGGTAGATTCACTTATACCAAATATCCGATGAACTGGCCTGGCAATGGTGACCCGTATTATACAAATGAAGGCGGTACCAGAAGGACATACTACGGTGTTAACGCTGTTCCTCAAATGTTCCTTGACGGAAAGGCTGCTTCTGCACCAATACAGACCAACGCATTCAACAATGAGTACAACGAGCCGGCTTTTGCTGAGATTCGTGGTGCATTCACAGTCGAAGGAAACACCGTAAACGTCTCCGCCGACATTATGTCGTATGTCGATTTGAACAACGCAACTGTTGTCGTTACTATCAATGAAAAGGATACACGTGGAAATGTAGGCGGAAACGGAGAGACTTTGTTCCACCATATTATGATGAAGATGTTGCCGGATGCCAATGGTACTACGATGAATATTCCTGCCGGTGGATACCAGCACATTGAATTTACTCAGAATATGTCATCGACAAATGTTGAGGAGATGGACGACCTCGAAGTCTCTGTGTGGGTTGAAAATCATGCTGAAAAGATTATTCACAACAGTCACTTCCTCTATGAGAGTGTGGCTCATCCGTATCCTGCCACAAATCTCATTCTTGAAGAAGCCAAGGGTGATGTAGTTGCAACTTGGAACGCTCCGGAACTTGGCGAACCTACAGGATATGATGTCTTCTTGAACGGCGAACTTGTCGCAGAAAACACTACGGCAAAGGAATATACGTTCCCGGCTGAATACGGATTATTCTATGTCGTTGAAGTCCAAGCTATATATGGCGAAGATATTAACTCTGTGAAGGCCGTCGCCGGAATCGGAATAGGTCTGTCGGTTGAAGAAGATGCCGAAGTCGAGGCATTCAGAATGTATCCCAACCCGGCCAACAACCGCGTCTATGTCCAGGCTGAGTCTGAAATCCAGACTATCAGCATCTACAACACTCTTGGTGCTTTGGTCCAAGTGCTTAACGTGAACGGAGAGGCTGTCGAACTTGACCTTGCCGGTTACAACACAGGCATTTATCTGATCAATGTCAAGCAAGCCAACGGAAACAATTCAACACAACGTCTTGTTGTCGTACAGTAGTTGATGTTTTGATATAAAAAACGCCGGGCAATTTTGCTCGGCGTTTTTTTGTTTTTGATAAAAAATCGGATACAAAAAAAAGGCAGCTTGAACAGCCACCTTTCTGCAGTAGCGAGGATGAGAATTGAACTCATGACCTCCGGGTTATGAATCCGACGCTCTAACCTACTGAGCTACCTCGCCGAATGCGAGTGCAAAAGTACGCTTTTTTTCGATAGGATTGTATGTTTTATGAAAAAAAAGATGAAATATTTTTCTTGATTATTATAAAAAGAAGTAGTAATTTTGCGCGTTTAAAATAAATCAGTTATGAAAAAATTATTCTTTGTGTTGGGCCTTGTCCTTTCAATGAGCCTTCTTGCCTCTGCTCAAGATGTCAAACAACCTGCTAAAGGCAAGGCTGATAAGACAGGTAAAGTAGCTAAAACGGAAAAAACAGAACAGTCAGACAAAACAGACAAGCCTGTCCAGACAGACAAGAAAGGCCCTATAATCGAGTTTCGCGAATTGACTCACGATTTCGGTCAGATAGCTTACAAAGGAAAAGCGACTTACGACTTTGAATTTACCAACGTCGGTGACGAACCTCTCGTCCTCCAAAAACCCAAGCCGTCGTGCAGCTGCACCGTTCCGGAATGGCCCAAGGCTCCGATAGCGCCTGGTGAGACGGCCTCTATAAAGGTTACGTATAAGAACACGCACCAACCGGGAACATTCAATAAACGCGTGACGATTTTGTCCAACGACACGAGCAAGGCTTCCGTAATCCTTATCATAAAGGGTCAGGTTTTGGGCGAAGTGGTACCTATGAAGGTTGACGACGGAGGAATGTCGCCACGCAACAAAGAGGTGAGAAAATAAAACGGGAGAGTCCATTTTAGGGCGAATCCATTAAAAAAATATTATGCCAAAAATTTCTCAAAAAGGAAAAACAATGCCGGCATCGCCGATAAGAAAGCTTGTGCCTTTCTCCGATGCGGCTAAGGAAAGAGGTGTTCATGTTTATCACCTCAACATCGGCCAGCCCGACATCGAGACTCCGCCTTTCGCTATGGCAGCAGTTCGTGATTTTAACGACAAGGTGATTAAGTACAGCCATTCTGCAGGCAACTTGTCGTATCGTAAGCGTTTGTGCCAATATTATCATGAAATAGGCATCGAAGTCACTCCTGACGACATCATCGTCACGCAGGGTGCTTCGGAAGCGTTACTCTTCGTCTTCGAAACGATTATGGATCCAGACGACGAGGTCATCATTCCGGAACCATTTTATGCCAATTATAACGGCTTCGCGCAAACAGCCGGCGTCAAGGTGAAACCAATCTTCTCAAGTATCGAAAACGGTTTCGCACTTCCTCCTATCGCCGATTTTGAAAAAGTCATAACGCCTCACACCAAGGCCATTATGATTTGTAATCCCAACAACCCGACGGGTTACCTTTATTCAAAAGAGGAGTTGGAAGTCTTGAAGCAGCTCGCTCTCAAATACGACCTGTACCTTATTGCCGACGAGGTATATCGTGAGTTCTGCTACGACGGAAGCAAACACACATCCCTCATGCACCTCAGCGGCATTGAAGACAACGTCATCATGATAGATTCAGTTTCGAAGCGTTACAGCGCATGTGGAATACGCGTCGGTCGCCTTGTCACGAAGAACAAGGAAGTCATCACCACGGCGATGAAGTTTGCTCAGGCCCGTCTGTCGCCGCCTTCACTCGGTCAGGTTGCAGCTGAAGCAGTTCTCGACACTCCGAAATCCTATTTTGGCGAAGTCGTAGATGAATATCAAGGTCGCCGCGACACCGTTGTCGAAGGTCTGAAACAGATTGAAGGTGCTTACTGCCCGATTCCGAAAGGCGCGTTCTATATCGTCGCCCATCTTCCTATCGACAACTCAGAGACGTTCTGCAAATGGATGCTCACCGATTTCAGTTATGAGGGCAAGACAGTTATGATGGCTCCGGCATGCGGCTTCTATTCCACGCCGAACCTCGGCACGCAGGAAGTCCGCATCAGCTATTGCCTCTGCAAAGAAGACCTTAAAGACGCAATGAGAATCCTTAAAGAAGCCCTGAAGGTTTATCCTGGAAGAAAAATCTAAAATTTGTTATAAACTTATTACGAAAATGAGGAACACATCGTTCCTCATTTTTCTTTATGTAGGGTCAAAAGATATTTGTCCAATAGTCAAAAAGTCCAACAGTCCAAAAGTCCAATCGTCAAGTCGTCATAAAATCATTCTGTGAACACCGATGTCGTAAGGCTTATTGATGACATCGATGATTTTTTCGTAATCGGAACGGTTGGCCACGAAGTCGATATTATTCGTATTTAATATTAAGATACGCATGTTAGTCTGTTGTTTGATGAAGTCGAAATAGCCTTGTTGAAGATGTTCGAGATACGAATCGTTGATATTCTGCTCGTATTCGCGTCCACGTTTGTGAATATTGGCTTGGAGATGCGGAACGTCTAAATGTAGATAGACGAGGAGTTCCGGACGTGGAATATTGGCGAAGACGATATTGAAAAACCTTGAAAACAGGTCGTATTCGTCGGGTTGCAGAGTTTCTTTGGAGAAGATAAGCGATTTTGCCACATAATAATCGCTGATGATGAAGTCGTGAAAGAGGTCGAAGTTTAAAAGCTTGTCCTTGAGTTGTTGAAAACGCAGCGCGAGGAAGGTCATCTCCATCTGAAAGGCGTATTTTCCCGATTCGTTATAGAATTTTGCAAGAAAGGGATTCTTGTCAGGTTCAAACTCTTCGAGTATGAGTTTCCCGTTAAAGTCTTTGGAAATCATTGATGAGAGCGTCGTTTTTCCGGCTCCCATCGTGCCTTCTATCGCTATGTAGTTGTACTGCATCTTATTTCTTTATGAATTTGGATATTTTTCAATCATTGATGTATCAGAACATGATTTTAAAAGCTCCGAGGAATTTTTTTTGAATAATGGATGAACAAGGTCGGGAAGGATTTCTGTTAGTGGGACGAGGACGAAGCGGCGCATCTGCATCCTCGGATGTGGAACGGTCAGGTCGGGAGTGTTTATTATGAGGTCTGAAAAATATATTATGTCGATGTCAATCGGGCGGGATTCGTAGCCGGTGCGGGGTTTTGTACGGTTTCTGCCGAGTTCGATTTCTATTTGCAGTATATTTTCAAGAAGCGATGTCGGGTCGAGTTCGGTATTTATCTTAATAATCTGATTCAGAAACATGCCGTTAGAGTCAAACCCCCACGGTTCTGTCTCGTAAAGGCTCGACTTCATCGCCACAACGCCGCAACGCTCCGATATGAGCTTTACGGCTCCGGCTATTAACATCTCGCGGTTGCCGATATTGGAACCCATAGAAAGGATGACATCAGACATACACTGTTTTACAAAAATCAAGTCGCAAAGATAGTTAAAATCGCGTCGTGAAACTTCAAAAATATCTTTTTGTGTTGACAATTTTTTTGAATTTTTTGATTGACATTTCTAAAAAATAGATTTACCTTTGCAGCATAGAAAATTCAAACGTTTAACTTTAAAATTTTTACAAAATGAAGAAATCAATGAAACTTTTCGCTGCTCTTTCGTTAGCAGGTACGATGCTGCTCAGTTCATGCATCGGTTCATTCGCACTTTTCAACAGACTTAAAGACTGGAACAACAACCTTAGCAGTAAGTTCGTTAATGAGGTCGTGTTTTTCGCTTTTAACATCATCCCTATTTATGAAGTTGCTTATCTTGCTGACGTCCTCGTTATCAACAGCATTGAGTTCTGGAGCGGAAGCAATCCTGTTGCCGACAACAGCGGAGTAATCAACACAGACAACGGCCAGTATGTCGTCGAACAGAATGGGAACGGCTATACTATCACCAACGACGGCCAGACCGTCAGTTTCGTGAAAGACGGTGACAGCTGGTATTACAACGAGAACGGCAACCAAGTCAAGATGTTCGAATTTGTTGATGAACAGCATGTCCAACTCAACGATGGTTCGGTCGTCGAACTTTCACAAGTCGGTATAGAAAACCTTAGAGCACAATACTGCTTCTAAAAATCAAAAGTGTTTGCTAAACAGAGGCTGGCCATAGACGTGGTCAGCCTTTTTTGCATTACCGTTTTTATCAAAAAAACAACCTAAAAATGTCGAATCCGAACGGAGAAATCCGAGTTTTTTTCTTACCTTTGCAAAAGACAAAAAGACATAGTTATGAGAAAAATTTTCTTTGCATTGATGGTGCTTTTATGCACTCTGCATCTTGCCGCTTCCAATGATGACGGCACGCCGATTACGTTTTCGGAACTGCCGCAGCAGGCACAACAATTTATAACCAAGTACTTCTATAATTCGGAAGTCAAGTCTGTCACAAGGGAGATGGATGACGGGCGTTTCGAATATACCGTGCGTCTAAACGATCTCACAAAGGTTGAGTTCAATCACGAAGGCGAATGGAAGGAGATAGAAGGAAATATAGACCTGACATTTGCCGACTATCTTCCTGAGAACCTCGTCGCCTATATAACGTCCAAAGTTTCAGGACGTGTGTCGAGGATTGAAAAAGATGACGGCAAAATAGAAGTCAGCGTTGGCAGTGTCGAATATGTCTTCAGTAAAAGTGGAAAATTCAGATATATCGATGACTAAATAAATTTTAACAATAAATAAAAAAATAACATTATGGAGTTACCATTTGCAGAAGCTTGGAAAATCAAGATGGTCGAACCCATCAAGAAATCCACTCGTGAAGAGCGTGAGAAATGGCTCGAAGAAGCCCACAACAACATTTTTATGCTTAAAAGCGACCAGGTCTATATTGACCTTTGCACCGATTCGGGAACGGGTGCGATGAGTGACCGTCAGTGGAGTGCGATGATGCTCGGAGACGAAAGTTACGCCGGCGCACGCAGTTTCTTCAACATGAAGAAGACTATCACCGACATCACAGGTTTTGAATACGTCATACCGACACATCAGGGACGTGCTGCCGAAAACGTTTTGTTTTCATACCTCGTGAAGCCGGGAATGATAATACCTGGAAACGCTCACTTCGACACAACGAAGGGTCATATTGAGAGCCGTAAGGCTTTCGCTATCGACGTGACTTGCGATGAGGCTCACGACACTCAGCTTGAAGTCCCGTTCAAAGGCAACGTCGGCCTTGAGAAACTTGAGAAAGTCCTGAAGGAGAACAAGGGCAACGTTCCTTTTATGGTACTCACCGTCACCAACAACACCGTCGGTGGTCAGCCTGTGAGCATGAAAAACATCCGTGAAACATGCGAACTTTGCCACAAATACGGCGTGCCGGTCAATATGGACTCAGCCCGTTTCATTGAGAATGCCTACTTTATTAAGACACGTGAAAAAGGTTACGAGAACAAGACCATCGCCGAGATTGCAAAGGAGATGTTCAGCTACGCCGATAGTATGACGATGTCGGCTAAGAAAGACGGTCTCGTCAATATGGGCGGTTTCATTGCCACACGCAAAGAAGAATGGTACGAGGGAGCGAAGAGATTCTGTATTCCTTTTGAAGGATTCCTCACCTACGGAGGTATGAACGGTCGCGATATGGACGCCCTCGCCGTCGGTCTCCGCGAAAATCTCGAATTCGATATGATTGAAACGCGCGTCAAACAAGTGGCTTATCTTGCCGGTAAACTTGACGAATACGGCATTCCTTACCAGCGTCCTGCCGGCGGTCACGCCATCTTTGTTGATGCCGACAAAGTCTTGACGAAGATACCAAAAGAAGAGTTCCCGGCCCAGACACTGACCTGCGAACTTTATCTCGAAGCCGGAATCCGCGCATGTGAAATTGGTTATGTTCTCGCCGACCGCGACCCCGTCACACGTGAGAACCGTTTCGGCGGCCTTGACTTCGTGCGTCTCTGCATACCACGCCGCGTCTATACCAACAACCACATGGATGTCATCGCAGCAGCTTTGAAAAACGTCTATGACCGCCGCGACACCATCACACGCGGATTGGAGATAACATGGGAAGCAGAACTGATGCGTCACTTTACATGCCAGTTCAGAAGACTTAAGTAATTGAATACACTGTTTATTATAGCACTGACTATGCCGGCGGCTTCAGCAGCCGCCGGCATTAATGTCGAAAAAGAACAGCATTGGACAAAAAATATGCTGTTCTCTTTTGTCGTTGCTTCGTGTATCGCCCTTCTCTATGAATGTGGAACACTTCTCGGCTCCTCGTTCATCTATATCCTCCGCGACTTTGATAAAGCCGTCGTCATCTGCCTCTGCGCCGCAATAGCCTTCAGAATGATTCTCGACACACTGAGCATCAAAAACGGTAGGAAGATAATCGTCCCGCAAAAAACACGCGACATGTTTCTGCTCGGACTCGTCTCCGGCATAAACGCCTTTCTCGCAGGACTTTTCCACGAGTTCTGGCCACTGTCGGAAAGACCAGCCTTCCTATACATCGGTCTCGCGGCCTTCGTCTGGGCTTTGATTTTCACATTCGTCAGATTCTCCCAGACAAAACTGCTGCTGAACAGTTTCATCAATCTCGTTTCAGCCTTAATAATATTGATTTCAGGAATTATTTACATTATTTAATAATTATAAATTGTTTAACCATTAAAACCAAAATCAAAATGAAAAAATCTTTTATCACAATCGCCCTTTTCCTTATCGCAGTAATCGCATCGGCTCAACCTCAGGGTTATTATGACGCAGCCCAGGGAAAAACGGGACAAGTTTTACGTGCAGCCCTTCACGGTATCATAAAAGGGCATACTTCGGTATCGTATAATCAGATGCTGCAACATTTTCCTCAGACGGATGCCAAACCCAATGGAAAAGTGTGGGATATGTATTCCGATATTCCTGGTGGAACACCTTATTATCAATATAATTTCAATGATAACTGCGGAAACTACAGCGGAGAAGGCGATTGCTACAACCGTGAACATCTTTGGCCGCAGAGTTGGTTTAACGAGAAAGCTCCGATGAAGAGCGACTTCTTCCATATCGTCCCGACTGACGGCTACGTTAACGGGAAACGCAGCAACTACGCTTTCGGTGAAGTCGGTAATGTCGAATGGTCGTCAACAAACGGCTCCAAACTCGGAAAATGCAAGTATCCGGGATTCAACGGGACGGTTTTCGAGCCGATCGACGAATATAAAGGTGATATAGCACGCAGTATGTTCTATATGACCGTGAGATATTACGGCGAAGATTCGGGTTGGGACTCAAGCGATATGACTAACAAATGCACAATCAAGCAATGGGCTCTGAACATGCTCTTGGAATGGCACCGCAGCGACCCCGTCAGCCAGAAGGAAATTGACCGCAACGAAGCCGTTTATGACATTCAACATAACAGAAACCCATTCATCGACAACCCCGAATTCGCCGAGATGATATGGAATCCGTCGTGGGGACTTGAAGATGAAATTGTAAGCAGCGAAATCAACGTATATCCGAATCCTGCTGCTTCTTATTTTAATGTAGAAGGTGCTGACATTCAGATGATTAAGGTTTACGGGCTGAATGGAGCGCTCGTCACGGCGGTGCAGGTCGCCCAATGCGATACGATGACTTCCATCAATGTCGAGAACCTTAAAAACGGTCTTTACCTCGTCAGCGTCATCAAAGTCGATGGTTCGGTTGTAACGAGACAAATTGTTGTAAAATAGTGATTTACATTACAAAAATATTTCATTTCGAGGCCGCGCACGCTTTGGTCGGTTACGATGGCAAATGCCGTAACATCCACGGTCATTCGTATGAACTTCAGGTCACAGTGAAGGGTGAACCCGTTGATGAACCGGGGAATCCTAAAAACGGGATGGTGATTGATTTTCATGACCTTAAGCAGATTGTTAATGAGGAAGTCGTAGAGCGTCTCGACCATTCCTTCATCATCGGGACGAATATGCCGGATGATTTCGTTGAGAGTGCGAAGCAGAATTTCAACAAAATCGTTAGCGTTGCTTATCAGCCGACGACGGAGAACATGCTGACGGATTTCGCTGAAAGAATAAAAGTAAAGTTGCCGCAAAACGTTGATTTATACAGTGTCAGGTTGCAGGAGACAAGAGACAGCTACGCCGAGTGGCGGGAGGGTTGAATGTTTTTTGAGATAAAGAAACAAGTAAAACAGCAATATGGCGCTAACGATAGAAGACATAATAACACGAAAGGAAGGACAAACATTCGACTGTAAAAGTGTGCAGATAGAGCCAAAGGCGTTGGCCGTCCCTATAGTGGCAATGGCAAATGCTGATGGAGGCACGATTGCTATCGGTGTGTCCGACAAAACTCGCCGAATAGAAGGTGTTGATGGAAACGAGAAACGACTCATGATGTTCGATGACCGTATTGTCTTTGAGACACCGGGTGATCTCCCTGGGCTTGTGCGTCCCGACAATATCCGTCATACCCATTTCTCTCGTAATCCCAAGATAGCCCAATACCTCAAGGCATACAAGTATGTCAAGGAGTTTGGTGAGGGTATGGATCGTATCTATCGTGAACTCAATGTCAACCATACTCCCGAGCCAAAGGTTCATCTTGACGCTTTCATATTAAAGGTTACTGTTCGCAAGAATGAGGTTGGGTTGACAGAAAACAACGAAAAGTTGATAGAAAAGGTGTCTGAAAAGGTGTCTGAAGTCATGGAAAACGAAGAAAAGGTGATAGAAAACGAAGAAAAGGTGATAGAAAACGAGGAAAAGGTGATAGAAAATCACGTTAGGGTGATAGAAAAGGTGACAGAAAAAGCAAACAATCTTGGCGAAAAGTTGACAGAAAACAAATTGCAGATTCTCCGTTTGGTGCTAGCCAATCCATATATCACAAAACAAGAAATGGCCGAGGCTGTAAGAATTAGCGTAAAATCCATCAGCGCCAACATCACAGCCATGCGAGGCAAATACCTCAACCGAGTAGGTCCTGACAAAGGAGGTTTCTGGGAGGTGATGATTGAATAAGATACAAATGGTTTTATGGCAACTTGGAAACAGATAGATCTAACAATTGACGGACAACTTTTCAAAGCTCAAGCTCCCGTCATTGTGTCAGCAAGTCGAAGCACAGATATTCCGGCTTTTTATGCAGATTGGTTCTTTAAGCGCCTTGAAATAGGATATTCCGCATGGACGAATCCTTTCAATGGTGTTAAGTCTTATGTTTCATACGACAAGACACGTTTCATTGTGTTCTGGTCAAAAAATCCTCGTCCGCTTCTTAATCATCTTAATGAGTTGAAAGAGAGAGAAATTGGCTGTTACATACAATACTCTCTTAATGATTACGAAGAGGAAAAACTTGAACGTGGCGTTCCTCCTATTGCAGAGAGGATAGATACATTCAAAAAACTCGTTGACACACTCGGTTTTGGTGGCGTTATTTGGCGCTTTGACCCACTAATGTTAACTGATGATATAGATATTGATAAGTTGCTGGAAAAGATTGAGAACATAGGCGATCAGCTAAAAGGTTATACCGAGAAACTTGTGTTCAGCTTTGCAGACATTGCATTGTATCGTAAGGTAAAGTCAAATCTTGAGGCTAACAGAATTCCGTATCATGAATGGACGGAAGAGCAAATGAAGGATTTTGCCGGCAGATTGGTGGAACTGAACAAACGGAAAGGTTGGAATTATAAACTTGCCACATGTGGTGAGAAGGGAAGATACCCGGGTGTTGAACCAAATCATTGCATTGATGACGAGTTGATAATTCGCAGAGCTTATCATGACAAGGAACTTATGGCTTTCTTAAAAGCGGATGTCCGGCCAATGCCTGAACCAAATCTGTTTGGAGAGTCGGAGCCACTTCCAGCAGACGCAATAATTCTTGGCAACGGTCAGTATGCCACAAGAGGCGACAACAGAGACAAAGGTCAGCGAGAGTTCTGCGGTTGCATGAAGAGCAAGGACATTGGTGAATATAACACTTGTGTCCATTTGTGTGAGTACTGCTATGCAAATGCAAGTAAAGAGATAGCATTGGCAAACTATAAAAGGTATTGTCTGAATAAAAATTCTGAAACAATAACGGGGAAATAAATGGCATCAATTCAAGAATATATAGCACAAATACAAGCATTGAAAAATCCTTCTTTTCAAGGAATAAGAAGGATTGCTTGTAACGCCATATCGTCTCTATCTGACGAAGATAGAAAATCATTATTTGACTCGCTTGGCAGAGGAATCAATCTCCTCGACACACACGAACAAATGTGCCAATACTTGTTTTCTTATGGCAATATGCATGAAGCTAAGATTTTAGCGGCTCTAAATCATTTAGGAACAAAAGCCTATGGCAATAAGAATATTCAGATAATTGACTGGGGATGTGGTCAAGGTTTGGCAACAATCTGTTTTTTAGATTTTCTTAAAACAAATAATGTCAGCACAGAAATTTCTCGTGCCGTACTTATCGAGCCGTCCAAGAGCGCATTGGAACGTGCTAATTTGCATGTCGGAGCATATATTAATGAAGAGAAGATAGCCGTCTTAAATAAATTCGCAAATGAAATAACTGCAGAAGACATCGTTTCTGATGTTGATGTAACAATTCATTTTTTCTCAAATGTTCTTGATGTTGAATCCGTGGATGTGCAAAAATTGGCACAAACTGTCGCAGATGCTATTAGTGGTGAACATTATTTTATTTGCGTTGGGCCAATGAACGCTGGAAATCAAAGGATTGAGGCTTTTTATAATTGGTTTAAAAATCCCGAGTTGATTTGGTCGGCTAATCATAATAAGGAGACACATAATTACACTGCCAGATACAAGGTCTTTAAAATAGAACGCTTTGAAAATGAAGCTATACTTGTAAGATACAATCCTCCAAAACAATTTCATGCCGCTTACCGACTTGATTGTATTAAAGATGTTTTTTCTTCAGAAGAGCAAAAAACTGTTAAAGATAAAGTTGATGCCTTATATAAGTATTTGTCGGCATTTGAAGTTGCTACTCCCTTTGATATAGGTGCCAGTATATATGAAGATGTTAATCCTATTTTTGCAGTTCTCAACAATATTATTGTAAGAGGACTCCCCACAAAATGTAGTGAACGACTTGAAAAAGCTTTTGCCGACTTTGGTAATAAGCAACAAACGGATGACTTAGGTGGAATACAGTATTCATTAGAGAATCTGAAACCGGATGATTTGTTTTTGGCACTTCATGCTATTGATAGCAGATGGAGTTTGACAAAAGACACATATAATAGAGGTATTCTTGATTCCGATTTGGAATCCCGTTATATATGTGATATTGCGCCAAAAATATTTCAGCAATTGCTATGTCCTCAAAGAAAACTTATCTCTATTACAAATCAATCTGGTCATCAATTACAAAGAGTGGATTTTGCATGCCAATTCCCATATGCAAACGGACGGAAAGGCTTTGTTCTTGAATTGGATGGAAACAAATATCATTCTACTGCCGATCAAAAAGCAAATGACATTTCTCGAGTCGAAGCACTCAAACGAATTTCATGGCATTGTGAAAGAATTAATGAAACAGAAATATCTAATTCTGATTTCAATTGCTTTGGTAGTGAGTATTTAAAGAATGTCGAGACTGCCTATTATAAAACTTTTGATGATGACTGGAAGAAGAATCTTCAACTGACATTATCTCCAATTGGTATTGCCAGAATTCAGAAAACCATTGTAGAAGCATTACTGATAGGGAAATTGGACATCAATGCATCAGGTTGGGATATATTAGTTCAAGAACGGGATGTACCTTGCGCGGCATTGGCTATCGCAGAACTCAAAGAAATGTTTATTCATCTGATTGCGTTAAGTCAAGAATATAATAAATTAAAATTTCCTAAAGTCAAACTAACTATTATCAGTTCTCCTGAATTTAAAGAATCTCCTCTTCATAAAGTAGATGATATTCCTGTTACAATTCTTCTTGAACCAAGTGAATCTATTAAAAATCACACATTTGATTTGGTAATAGATGTCTCTGTTATGAGAAGAGCCAATTTGGAAAATATTTCTTTCAGCGATTTCAAGAGCCGAAATGATTGCTATTTCAATATTCGCTCGTCTCATTATATCCATAGTGAAAGGCAGATTTACACCAGTGACGTAATAGATTACAAGCCATTAGTTACCAAGAAATCCAATGGGGAATATGAGGATATTGATGAATTGAAGGTGCATCTTGAATACTTCATGCAAACACTATTTAGGAAGCAATCTTTCCGACCGGGGCAATTGCCGATTTTAAGCAGAGCTTTACAGAATAAATGCGTCATAGGTTTGCTTCCGACAGGTGGCGGTAAGTCTCTCACCTACCAGATTGCCGCCATGTTACAACCTGGTGTTACAATTGTTGTCGATCCACTTCGCTCATTGATGAAAGACCAATACGATGGTCTTCTCAAAGCTGGAATAGATGCGTGTACATTCATTAATTCCACAGTGGATGCCAACGAAAAGGAGAAGCGGTGTAAAGCGATGGAAGATTCTCTTCTCCAATTTGTTTTTTTATCTCCTGAACGGTTGTGTATTTATAGTTTTCGGGAAAAACTTAAGAATATGCACGAGTTAGGTGTGTACTTCTCGTATGGAGTTATAGATGAAGTTCACTGCGTTTCCGAATGGGGACATGATTTTAGGTTTACATATTTACATTTAGGACGAAATCTTTATAATTATGTATTGCCAAAGCAAACAAATGACAGGAAGCATTTGACACTCTTTGGCCTTACCGCTACAGCATCGTTTGATGTGCTGGCTGATGTGGAAAGAGAACTTTCTGGGAACGGCCAATTCCCATTGGATTCTGACACAATAGTGAGAGATGAAAACACCAATAGACTTGAATTACAATATAAGATAGAGAAGGTTCCTGTAGAGTATGAGGAAGATAAATTTTTTGATCCAAATCATCATTTAGATGGAGATCCACGTGCTTTGAATATTAAAGACAAGTGGGTCGCATATGATGCAAAGCAAAAATTTCTAGAACATTATGTCAACATAATCCCATCTCATATCAGGGGACTTCAAACTGAGCAAGAAACAGAGACTATTATTTGTAGATTTTTCGAGCGACAAAACAAACAACGGACGAACACTCCCAACCTAATAACAGCAATGCCAGATGATTACGCATCTAAAAAAGAAGAATATACAGAATCTGGTATTATTTTTTGTCCTCATAAAAATGGAGGTGGAATTGCTGTCAACCCAAACGCTGAAGTATTGAGCAAGTTTTTTGAAGTTGGCACCTTTATGGGTAGCAGTGACGGAGATGATGAAGAAAGTAAAAAAAATGACGAAGAATCATTCAAAAATCTTGAATTGTTCCGTGACAACAAATTGCCGTTAATGGTTGCTACTAAAGCATTCGGCATGGGTATTGACAAACCCAATGTGCGTTTTACTATAAATATGAACTACTCCAGCTCTTTAGAAGGTTTTGTACAGGAAGCAGGACGCGCAGGACGCGATCGGCACATTGCACTTTCTGCTATTCTCATTTATGATTATAAGCTTGTTAGAATAAATCCAAGATGTAGAATATCACAATTCCCGATGGGAATTATTAAAGGTAAATGGTTCAAAGAAGAGGATTTGAACTTCTATCTGAATAAATTCAATATTTCTATATCAAAAGACGATGTTGATGTATTCTCACCAGAACAAGACATGGTGAAATTGAAGTGCGAAGTTTGTAATACAAGATTTGGATTTGGTCTTTGCAATCAGATATGTACTATGTGTAATAAAGGCCCTTGCCAAACGCAATGCTCTCTATATAACTATTGTACATTAAAAAATGTCCCCCAAACAGCTAAAGGTTTTCAATACAAAGACGATTTAGATGAAATACTCAAATCTAACGGGATTTTCATTCGTAAAGAAAACATTGAATACATGAATGCCGATTACGAAACCGTCATGTATTTTTTTAACAACAATTTTAAAGGGTCACTCATTGAAAAACGAACAATGTATGATATCCTTAATAGATCAACCATTTCCATATTTGTTGGTAATAATGTGGAGATGAGAGAACCAACTGAAGAGGTTTCCAACTTTTTAGAAAGACTACTTTGCTCTGAAGTAGGGACCGAATTGGTCGCATTTATTTCGACAAGGACAATTGGAATTTACAACAGTCAGTTTGTTTATGTAAATAAAATAAACAAAAAGGAAAAGACAACTATAATTGAAGATATAAACACTGGTGGAACACAAGGTGTTCAAACGTCAAGTGTGACTATTTATAGAGACAAAGCTGATATAGATAAGGCTGTTTATCGTATGTGTTGCATAGGCCTTATAGACGACTTCACTAAAGACTATGGGAATGACCGATGTCGTATCGTAACTGTAAGAAAAAAAGACGGAGAATATTACAAAGGACTGCAAAAATTCTTGGAACGATATTACTCAAAAGAGAAAGCCGCAGAAGAAATAATAAAAGTTCCAGATTATAGAGGAGATAATGAAGTACATAAATGCCTCGGTTATTTAACGGAGTTCATTTACGATAAAATAGCTGTCAAACGCAAACGTGCTATTGATGATATGCGGACATTCTGTATGCTTGGAGCAGAAGAGGGACGCAGTTGGCTTGAAAAGAACGAGGAACTCAAAGATTTCATTTACTACTACTTCAACTCAAAGTATGCAAGAAGGGATTTTGAGTACGAAGATTTAAAAGAAGATGACAAATCATTTTCTTTAACCAACGATACTGAAGAAGGAAAACAATCTTCTATCGAACTTGTTTATAAATATATGCGTGTTATTGACGACGATATTACCGGGCTTGATTCTAGTTCTCAGATAGATAATGCTAAACACCTTCAAGGTGCGGTTCGTCTGATTAGACGCTCTCTTACAGATACCAATTTCACCATAGATCTTCTAAATGTATTTTGCCTGTTATTTTTGGGCGTCGGTGATAATGAAAACCTCAAAAATGAACTCAAGGAAAGTTATATTTCTGCGTATTTGGCATTATATAAAGAGTATGCTGATTATAACGAATTTCAAAATACAATAGAAAAATTCAAGAGAGAATTAAATGTGAAGAATCGTCACGTGGCATCCGATGACAATCTAAAGAGTTTTGAAGAATATGAAATGGAAGCTGAGTTAGAGATTCATTCAGAATGGTTGTGCACATTTGGTAAAAAATATAAAAATAAATAGATATGGCAAACGATGTATTAAAAGTACTCCATGATATGGAGGAAGAATTGGCGGAAATAAAGTCTGCCAAAGAACAAGTGGAAGCTGTTGTCGCAGCAGATAAAACCATCAATAAAAACCTTGAAATCTATTCTTCTTCTCTGTCTAATCTTTCAACAAAATTTAAAGACGTTGAAAATAGCCTTAAAGATGTTGCAAAGGCAGTTAGTGAAGAATCTGGCAAATTCAGTTCTTCGATAAAAGAGAGAAAAAACGATATTGAAAATGCAACAAAAAAACTTTCAGAATTATTAGAAGATTTTAAAAGACAGACTGAAGTATTGGGAATTAAAACCATTGGTGAAAGAACTGAAACAATTCATTCTTCTTGTGAAGATATGGCTAAAAAGCTTGACGAAGTGTTGCGGGAATTGAAAAATTCTCAAAAGGTCCAAGACGAATCTCTGTCCACACTCAAAACAGGCCAAGTCACCATCTCCACTAAGAATGATGACATTGCCTCTACATGCAAGCAGATTTCCAAATCCTTGGATGAAACATCGAAATCTCTTGAGACAAAGATTGCTGATGAATCTAAAAATGTAATTGATGAAGTCAAAAAAAATAGTAAGGAGAATGCAGACAAACTTAATGCTAAACTTACTACCATTGAAGCAAAGATTGACACCCTTCAGGGTGATCTTGATTCATTGAAGAATCAGCAAGAAACTACTTCAAAGAAAATTATGAAAAACGTGAATATCAATCGATGGATTATTATTGCTGGAATAGTTATTTTGACTGTATTGTTGTTCGTCTGTAAATAGGGAAAAGTATACACAACAACACCTGCCCCGCGAGTACCCACAAGAGAATGCTCGGTATGTGTGGAAGGAATTTAAGAATCTGAAGAACCCGTTCTAATATGAGATAAGAATATGGAAATACTCGACATCCGCCAACTGATAGGCGAAGCAACAGAATACGATAAGAAGCAGGCTGTAGAGGTGAAGAAACCAAAGAGCTGGTGCAAGAGCGTGAGTGCCTTTGCCAATGGTATCGGCGGTAGGCTCGTATGGGGCATCGCTGATGATGATACATTGCTGGGACTTGCTGATGCAAAAGGCGATTCGGAAAAAATCAGCGAGACTATCAAAAGCCACATTGACCCTATACCCGACTTCAAACTTTCGTTTGCTAAGTGGGAGGACAAGGAGTTTGTGATACTCGATGTAATGCCAGGTGATCAGACACCTTATTATTACATTGGTGATGGACAGATGCAAGCCTTTGTACGTGTGGGAAATGAGAGTGTGGTTGCAAGTGTGGCGAAACATAAGGAACTGGTGCTGAAGGGTTCCAATGTGTCGTATGACAGCCAAGTGTCTCGCTGGAGATTTGAGGACATGGCATTTACTGTGTTGCGTGCTACTTACTTCAAACGCACCAACCGCTCGTTTGAAGATAGTGATTACGAGTCATTTGGCATCGTCAATGAGAAGGGCGAACTGACTAATGCTGGTGCCCTCCTTGCTGACTACTCGCCTGTGCGTCATTCACGTCTTTTCTGCACTCGTTGGAATGGAGTGGACAAGGCAAATGGTGTGATGGATGCCTTGGACGATGAGGAATACAGCGGCAGCTTGGTTACACTCCTGCAAGCAGGTATGGACTTTGTCAAACGAAACTCCAAGAAGGCTTGGCGCAAGACTCCGGACAATCGTCTTGAATACCCAGAATACCCAGAGCGTGCCGTGGAAGAAGGATTAGTGAACGCTCTCATTCATCGAAATTATCTGGAGTTGGGAAGTGAGATACACATTGACATGTATGATGATCGGCTTGAGATATTCTCGCCAGGTGGACTTATGGACGGCGGTTCCATCAAAGACATGGACGTGATGAAAATGGCCTCTCGCCGAAGAAACCCTGTTCTGGCAGATGTGTTTAACCGATTGAAGTATATGGAGCGTAGAGGCTCTGGTTTCAAGAAGATTATCTCTGCCTATAAAGAACACGAAGGTTATAAAGAGGGATTTGATCCAGCTTTCTCAACTCCATGGGACAGTTTTGTGCTGACATTGCCAAAGTTCAATGTCGTTGAAATCGAAGGTGTCTGTGTAAGTAATGGAGATGACGCAGAAGATATTGAAGAGCAGGATGGTCGGAAGGGCGACTTTACAGAAACTTTACAGAAACTTTACAGAAACCTTACACAAACAGACAAAAAAATCATTGAGTTAATAGTGTCTGATAATTTCATTACAACCACACAGATGGCTGCTCAAATAGGGAAATCACGGCAAACGATTGCAACGAGAATGAAGGAACTGCAAGACAGGGGTATTGTTAAGCGGAACGGCCCTGATAATGGTGGCTTTTGGGAAATTGTCAAATGATTAGAATATGCTCGAACTACAACAATACCTCCTCCATGACTACCCACAAGAGAATGTCCGGTGTGAGTGGTGGGTAACCTCTAAAAATTAATTCGTTGGTAATGAAATAAATGTATTTTTTAAGTTATTGTTGGATATAAATCGGTTTTTGTTTTTTATTATGATTTCAATACAGAATCTTTCGATACATTTCACCGGCCAGGATCTTTTCACCGACATCAGCTTCATGATTCGTGAGAAAGACCGCATAGGCCTCGTCGGGAAAAACGGCGCCGGAAAGACCACGCTCATAAAGATCATCGCAGGCCTCGAACAGCCGTCGCACGGCAACGTCGTCATGTCGGATGACGTCACCGTCGGCTATCTCCCGCAGGAGAAAAACATACATTCCACAAAGACCGTCCTCGATGAGACGATGACCGCTTTCGACGAATATCATCAGATTGAGAGGTGGCTTGCGCAGCTTCAGGAAGAACTGTCGGAACGCACTGATTACGAAAGTGCCGGTTACCAGAGACTTTGCGAGAAGATGAGCGCGTTGAACGAGCGTCTAAATCTCATCGGCGGGCATTCGATAGAGGGCGAGGCGGAACGTATCCTCGTCGGTCTCGGCTTTGACCACGACGACATGTACCGCGCCATGAACGAGTTCAGCAACGGCTGGCAGATGCGCGTGGAACTTGCCAAGATTCTGCTGAGGAAACCGAACCTGCTCCTCCTCGACGAGCCGACGAATCACCTTGATATTGAATCAATTCAGTGGCTCGAGGGTTATCTGAAAAGTTATTACGGCTCGATTTTCATGGTTTCGCACGACCGCGCTTTCCTCGACCATATCACAATAAGGACAATAGAGATTTCCGGCGGAAAGATTTACGATTACAAATGCGCTTATACCGAATTTGTGGAGCGTCGCGAGGAACGCATTGACTTGCAGAAGGCTGCGTACGACAACCAGCAACGTGAGATAAAAGACATCGAGGCGTTCATCGAACGGTTCCGTTATAAGGCCACGAAAGCAAAACAGGTGCAGTCGCGCGTGAAACAGCTCGAGAAAATGGACATCGTCGAAATCGACGACCGCGACAAGTCGGTGATGCACTTCAAGTTCCCGCCCGCGCCGCATTCCGGCAAGGTGACACTCGAACTGAATCATGTCGGGAAATGCTATGACGAGAAATGTATCCTCAACGATATCAATCTGTTGATTCCGCGCGGCGAGAAAATAGCCTTCGTCGGACGTAATGGCGAAGGGAAATCAACACTGTCGAAAATCATCGCCGGCGTCCTCGATTATACAGGTGAGGTGAAACTCGGACATGAAGTGAAAATCGGCTATTACGCTCAGAACCAGCAAGATATGCTTGACCCCGACAAAACTGTTTTTGAGACGCTCGATGACGTGGCGACCGGCGACATGCGCGTGAAGGTGAAGTCGCTGCTCGGCGCATTCCTCTTCAGCGGCGAGACAATCGACAAGAAAGTGAAGGTGCTTTCGGGCGGCGAGAAGGCGAGGCTCTCTCTCGCCAAGATGCTACTTTTCCCAACGAACCTGCTGATTCTCGACGAACCGACCAACCATCTTGACATGCTCTCAAAGGATATTTTGAAATCGGCTTTGATACAATTCGATGGTACTCTGATAGTTGTGTCGCACGACCGCGACTTCCTTCAGGGACTGACAAACAAGGTTTATGAGTTCAAAAAACCGAATGTCAAAGAGTATATCGGAGATGTCTATGATTTTCTCGAAGCTAAAAATATTGAGGAACTCGACGACCTCAACAGAAATAAGAAAAATGTTAAAACTCCGGCAGAACCTGTCGTCTCTAAAAATAAGATTGATTATGAAGCTAAAAAAGCTTTCGACAGGGAAGTGAAGAAGTTGGAAAGAGAAATCCAAAAGAAGGAGGAACAGATAGAAAAAGCCGAAAGCGAACTCGCCGAAATGGACAAGATTATGGCGGAACAGGGCACACAGACTGACGACTGGTATTGGTCATACGGAAAGAAAAAGGAATCAATACAGAATCTGATGAACGAGTGGGGCGAGTTGCAAGAGAAGTTGGAGTCTGTGATGTCGGGTTCTCAAAACTGATAATTTGTGATTTATTGAAAAGAAGTAGTGTTTAAAATAATTAACTTTGTAAAAAATTCAACTTTATGATAGTGATAACAGGTGCGGCTGGCTTTATCGCCTCGGTTGTGGCGGGCAGCCTTAATATGAAGGGAATGGAAGATCTTGTCTTGGTTGACGATTTCTCCAAAGAACAGAAAAAAAGGAATTTTGCCAACAAGAAATATCGCGAGCTTGTTGATAGAAACGTCTTTTTCGAATGGTTTGACAAGAACCACGCTGATGTCGATTTCGTGGTGCATCTCGGCGCGCGTACCGATACGACGGAGTTTGATTGGAATGTCTTTGTGAAACTCAATGTCAATTACACTGAGACGATGTGGTCGGCGTGTGCCAAATATGGGATACCGCTTGTTTATGCGTCTTCGGCTGCTACATACGGAGCCGGCGAAAACGGTTACATCGACAGTCACGACATCGTCAACAGACTCGCACCTCTGAACCCTTACGGCAGGTCGAAAAACGAAATTGACAAGTGGATTCTCGGGCAGCGTGAGACGCCTCCGTTCTGGGCAGGACTCAAGTTCTTCAATGTCTATGGCCCCAACGAGTACCACAAAGGGAGAATGGCATCGGTCATACTTCATTCGTTCCATCAGATTAACGAGACGGGACATGTAAACCTCTTCCGTTCGCATCGTCCTGATTATAAGGACGGACTTCAGCTTCGCGACTTCATATATGTTAAGGACATCGCTTCGGTGATATTGTTTTTGATAGATAAACGCCCCGAAAGCGGTCTTTACAACCTCGGTACAGGACAAGCCAGAAGCTTTTACGACCTTGCGGCAAATACTTTCCGCGCGATGGATCTCGAACCAGACATCCGTTTCGTCGATATGCCGTTAGACATCCGCGACAAATATCAGTATTTCACGGAGGCCAAGATGGATAAACTCCGCAAGGCCGGATACGACAAGCCCTTCACCTCGCTCGAAGACGGCGTTAACGACTACGTGAGAAACTACCTCGTCCCAAATAAAACGTTTTGAGTTTTTTTGCGTAAACCGATAAGAAAAAACAATATTTTTGCAGATTATTTGTTATATCGGAAACAAAGACAAAAACTAAAAAATCACACACAATGATTGAGACTGACATTAGAGAATTGAATGAGAAAATTCAAAGGGAAAGTCAATTTATCGACCTTATCAACCTTGAAATGAGCAAAGTCATCGTCGGCCAAAAACAGATGACCGAGAGACTTCTCATAGGACTGCTTTCAAACGGACATATCCTTCTCGAAGGTGTTCCCGGACTCGCTAAAACATTGGCTATCAAGAGCCTGTCGAGCGTTGTTGATGCCGATTTCAGCAGAATACAGTTCACTCCCGACCTGCTGCCTGCCGACCTTATCGGAACGCTCATCTATAGTCAGAAAAAAGAGGAATTCGTGGTGCGTAAAGGCCCCGTCTTCGCCAACTTCGTCCTCGCTGATGAGATAAACCGTTCGCCGGCAAAGGTTCAGAGTGCACTCCTCGAAGCCATGCAGGAACATCAAGTTACAATAGGCGAACAGACTTTCGCACTGCCGAACCCGTTCCTCGTTATGGCGACGCAGAACCCTATCGAGCAGGAAGGTACATATCCGCTTCCCGAAGCACAGGTTGACCGTTTTATGCTCAAAGTCGTGATAGATTATCCTAAAAAAGAAGAGGAAAAACTGATTCTCCGCCAGAATATCAACAAGTCGTTCCCGACAGTCAACAAGGTTGCAAGGGTCGAAGATATTGTCAAGGCGCGTGAAGTCGTGCGCGAAGTCTATCTTGATGAGAAGATTGAGAACTATATTACCGATATCGTTTTCGCGACTCGTTATCCCGAAGAATATAAAATCAAGAAGTTCAACGGAATGATAAGCTACGGCGGTTCTCCGCGTGCATCCATCAACCTCGCACTCGCGTCGAAGGCATACGCCTTCATCAAACGCAGAGGCTATGTCATCCCCGAAGACGTGCGCGCCGTCGCACCTGATGTGTTGCGCCACCGTATAGGACTGACATACGAGGCTGAAGCCGAAAACGTCACAACAGAACAGATAATCAACGAGATACTTAATGTAGTCGAAGTTCCGTAAAAAACATGGAAGCATCTGAACTATTCAAAAAAGTAAGAAAGATAGAAATCAAGACGAGAGGCCTGTCCAACCATATCTTCTCCGGACAATATCACAGCGCGTTCAAGGGAAGAGGTATGATGTTCAGCGAAGTCCGTGATTATCAGTATGGCGATGATGTCCGTAACATAGATTGGAACGTCACGGCCAGACTTAATAAGCCTTTCGTTAAGATTTTTGAGGAAGAGCGCGAGATGACGGTCATGCTGATCGTTGATGTGTCAGGCTCAAACGATTTTGGATCGGGTTTCGAATCAAAACGCGACCTTACCGCCGAACTCGCCGCAGTACTCGCTTTCTCTGCCATTCAGAATAACGACAAGGTCGGCGTCATTTTTTTCTCCGACATCATTGAAAAGTTTATTCCGCCAAAGAAAGGATCAAGTCACATCCTCAGAATAATCCGCGAGATAGTGTCGTTCAAACCACAACATAAGGGAACCGACATAGCCGAAGGCCTCCGTTTTCTGACTTCCGCGATAAAAAAGAAAACGACGGCTTTCCTCATCTCCGATTTTATGACAGAGAAGCCTTTCGACAAAGAGATGCGCATCGCGGCCGGCAAGCACGACCTCGTAGCACTGAGAATCACAGACAACCGTGAACTCATCATCCCGCGAATGGGCCTCGTGATGTTTCACGATGCCGAAACAGGTAAAGATGTTTGGGCCGATACATCGCATCCGGCTTGGAGCGAAGCTTATCAGAAATATGTGCAGAGACTTGAGACCCAATTAGGACGCGTCTTTACCAATAACGGAATTGATAACTCCTTGATTTACACCGATTCGGATTATGTCAAACCATTGATGCAGCTTTTTAAAAAGAGAGAGTCAAGAAGATGATGAAGAAGTTTTTGGCAATATTGACATTTGTTTTCATGTTTTCGACATTCTACAATGTCGATGCGCAATATCTGCGGGCGGAAGCCAAACTCAATGCGGATACGGTCAGCGTCGGACAAAGGTTCGACTTCGATATTGTACTCGTCCTTCCTGATAATGAGATAGTTGTCGAATGGCCTGAGTTCGGCGATACCTTGACAAAGGATGTCGAAATCGTCGAAGTGGGCGAGATTGAGAAAAAAGGTGAAATGCAGTCGAGAAGACTTGTCCTTTCTGCTTTCGGAGATGGCGAAACGGAGATTCCGTCGCAGACATTCAACTATGGCCGCGATACGATTCTTAACAACACTGCCTCGACACGCGCACTGACAGTCTTTGTTAACGCTGCCGCCATTGATACGACGCAGAGTTTCAAACCAATCAGAATGCCTAAGCGACAATCAATCACGATAGTCGAAGTATCTGAGATGACCGGAGCCGTAGTCGTCTTAGCGGTCTTTGTTGTCTTAGTAAGTTATTTCACAAAGAAAAAGAAAAATCCGACTATAGTCAAGACGGAAAAGGTTAAAGAAACTCCAAAGATTCCGGCTATTGTGACAGCCCGTGCCAAGATGACGGAGATCCGCGAAAAAGAACGCTGGAACATCCACGACGTCAAACAATATTACACCGAACTGACCGACGTGGTGAGGGAATATCTTGAGGGACAATTCCTTATCGATGCTGTAGAGATGACTTCCGACGAGATTATAGCCTCTGTCTCTGAAAATAAAATTGATGAAAATCTGATAATGAAATTGAAAGCGACCCTGACGACAGCCGACTTGGTGAAGTTTGCCAAAGCAGCACCTTCGCCGGAAACCGGCAGGGCCGATTTCGACGATACGAATGCCTTCATCGAAGGGACATACCGCTGGGTTGAGGAGAAATCCCGCATCGAAGCCGCAAGAAAGGAGGAAAAACAATGAACGGATTAGAGTTTGCGTCTCCGAATTGGCTTTATCTTCTGTTGATAATCCCAATCTTGATAACGCTTTATGTGTTTCTTCATAATAAAACAAACCCGTCGCTGAGGTTTTCCGACATCTCGTTTTTCGTCAAACTTCCGCGAAGCTACAAAATCTATTTGCGGCACTCAGTGTTCGCACTTGAAATGATCGCCATGTCACTTTTGATTGTGGCGATGGCTCGTCCGCAGAAAAGTTCGGTGAGTAAGAACGTTAACGTCGAAGGTATTGATATTATGCTCGCAATGGATATATCAAGCAGTATGCTCGCCTGCGACCTTAAACCCGACAGACTCGAGGCCGCCAAAGCAGTCGCCTCGGAGTTCGTCGAAGGCCGCCCGGACGACAGAATGGGACTCGTTGTGTTCGCTGGAGAAACTTATGCGCAGGTTCCGCTCACAACAGATCACGGCTTGCTGAAAAATATGATTAAAGATATGTCGTGCGGACTCCTTGAAGATGGTACAGCCATCGGCGATGGTCTCGCTTCAGCCGTTAATCGACTGAAAGACAGTGAAGCCATATCAAAAGTGGTCATCCTTTTGACGGACGGAGATAACAACAGAGGAAGCATTGACCCTAACACTGCCGCCGAACTTGCCAAATTGTACGGAATAAGAGTTTATACCATCGGCGCCGGTAAAAACGGAACCGCCCCTTATCCTGTGCAGACACCTTTCGGAACTATTCAGTATCAGCAGATTCCTGTCGTGATAAATGAAGAACTTCTTCAACATATCGCCAATGAGACTGGCGGACATTATTATCGCGCCACGTCAAAAGAGAGCCTTGAGGAAATCTACGGACAAATCGACAAACTCGAAAGGTCGAAAATCGAAGTCACCGAATTTAAGCGCGTCAGCGAGGAGTTTTATCCATTCGCGGTGTGGGCTTTGGTGGCTTTGGCCTTGGCATTATTACTGAAAAACACTGTTTTTAGAACTGTAAACGAATAGGCGATGGAAACAGAAATATTGAAATTCGAACATCCAGAATATCTGTACTGGCTCCTTGCGATTCCGGTACTCGTGATAGCGTATGTCGTAGTGAGAAGATGGCGTACAAATATGTTCGCTCGCTTTGCCGCCGTGACACAACGCGGAATCCTTATGCCGAAATATTCCGGAAGCAGGCAGACTTTGAAATTCGTTCTGCTGTGCCTCGTGTTCGCCTGCGGAATATTCGGCCTTGCCAACTTGCAGACGGGTAGCAAGATGGAAGAGGTGAAACGCGAAGGAATTGACATCTTCTTTTGCGTTGACATCTCAAATTCGATGAATGCCGAAGATATTCAGCCAAGTCGTATCGCACGCACGAAACAGGCAATCAACAACCTGATTTCCAAACTTAACGGCGACCGCATCGGAGTTATCGTATTTGCTGGAAGCGCATACGTCCAACTGCCTATAACGACGGATTATTCCGCCGCTAAACTCTTTATATCAACTATCAATACCGATTTGATTCCGAACCAAGGGACAGTTGTTGGAGAAGCCGTCGAACTTGCGGCAAAGTCGTTCGGAAAGGATGCAAAGAACAAAGCCATAATAATATTTTCAGATGGCGAGGATCACGAAAACGGAGACGCCGTCAAAGCCGTTCAGGATGCCGTCAAACAGGGAATCAAGGTATATACTATAGGTATAGGCCTCGATGAAGGCGCACCAATACCGGTTTTTGACAAGTACGGACAGAGGATAGGATATAAAAAAGATAAGGAAGGCAATACCGTCATTACCAAACTTGATGAGAATATTTTGCGCCAGTTGGCCAATATCGGAGACGGAATGTATGTTCGCGCCTCCAATTCAAACGTCGGCCTCGATGACATCTACAACGACATCGACAAAATCGAGAAGGCAGAAATCGAAACAAAGGTGTTTACCGACTATGACGACCAGTTTCAGTGGTTCGTAGGCGCTGCAATATTTTTACTGATAATCGAGTTGCTCATCTCTTCAGGAAAAAGACAATGGGAATCAAAATTTAAATTTTTCGAACCTAATGATGACAAGTAAGATAAAGTTATTGATGTTGGTGATGTGCCTTTCGGTGACATCGCTGAATGCCCAGAAGTATAAAACGTTGATACGCAAGGGGAACGGCTTGTACGATAAAGAGAATTACGTCGAAGCTGAGAACTTTTATAAAAATTCTTTGGATGAAAAGTACAATCCCAAGGCGCATTTTAATCTCGGAGATGCTCAGTATATGCAGGGAAAGTACGACGATGCCGCCAATTCGTTCAAGAGCGTCTCACAACGTAAGTCGGACGACGGCTCGCAGGCGGATGCGTATTACAACCTCGGCAACTCGCTTCTTTCACAGGATAAATATGCCGAAGCGATGGAAGCTTATAGAAATGCGCTGAAAATCAATCCTGATGATGCCGATGCTAAGTATAATTACGAGTATGCGAGACAAAAGTTGATTGTTCAGCAGCAACAGCAGCAGCAGAATCAGCAGAATCAGCAGGATAATAAGGATCAAGATCAGGAACAGCAAGAAAATCAGCAGCAACAAGAACAGCAGAATCAGCAGGAAGAAAAAAATCAGGATAAACAACAAGAACAACAACAGCAGGATCAACAGCAACAGCAAAACAAACAGCAACAGGATATTTCCAAAGAAGAAGCCGAAAGAATCCTGCAGGCTCTTGAAAATCAGGAAAAAGAGGTTATGGAAGACCAAAACGAGAAAAAAGCGGCGGCTCTTCCAAAGAGAAGAATACAAAAGGATTGGTAAATAATTGGTTATGAGGAGATTTTTAAGTTTTTGCATATTTTTGATGGCAGTTTCGACGACTGCTTTCGCTCAAGATGACGGCATCACGGTCAAATGTAAGCGAAATGTGCTGTTGAATGAGCAGTTTCAGATCTCGTTCGAGGTGAGCGGTGACAGTAAGGACTTTCACGCACCGAACTTTCTACATTTTCAACTTGTCGGAGGCCCTTATCAGTCTTCGAGTTCGAGCGTTCAGATAATCAATGGCTCTATAACGAAAAGCCAGACTAAGACTTATTCATATTATTTAGTTGCAATAGAAGAAGGTTCTTTCAAGATTGCTCCTGCCTCTGCCGTTATTGATGGAAAGAAGGTCAGAGGTGAAGAATTTGAAATTATAGTCTCGGCAAATGGAAATAATGCAAATAACGCGACCGTGCGCAAACAGGGTCAACAATCTAATAATCAAACATCATCTGATGGTCGCGACATCTTCGTTGAAAGTTCGTCTAACAAGAAGACGCTCTATCTTGGCGAACAAAACCTCATAACATATAGGCTTTATTTCAGCGTTCCAGTGTCACAACTGCAGGTTAGCAAGTCACCGTCGTATGCAAAATTTTGGACGAAGGACATAACGGATAACAACGGCGCACCACAACAGTCAACGATTTCGGTCGGCGGAAAACAATATCAGACAGCTTCCATCATGGAGGTCGTTACGATTCCACAATCTGTCGGGACATTAAAAATAGATCCTCTCTCTCTGACTTGCTACACTCAGGTCAGAAACTCCAACAACCGCCAAAACGGATACGACCCCTTCGACAATTTCTTTAACGACGTGTTTAGCAACAGCTATTCCACCGTGAAAAGAGAAATCCAGTCGCAACCTATTGAAATAGAGGTAAAACCACTTCCTACAGAAGGCAAGCCGATGAGTTTCCAAGGTGCCGTCGGACAATATACCTTCACTTCAAAAATTGACAAGACCGAACTGAAGGCTAACGAGGCCTTTACACTTATTTTTACAGTTTCAGGCAAAGGAAATATCGAACTTTTCGATATGCCGAAACCTGACCTTCCACCAGATTTCGAAGTTTACGACCCGAAAATCAATACTAAGACTAAAAACAATAGTTTTGGTATTAGTGGAACAAAAACCGTTGAGTACGTGATTATTCCGCGTTCTGCAGGTACATTCGACATCAAGTCCGTCGAATTCTCGTATTTCGATCCGCAAAAGGAAAAATACGTTACTCTTAAGTCGGACGTTTATCAGATGCATGTGGCAAAAGGCAGCGAATCAGGCGGTAATGTCGTTTATCATTCCGGACAGGAAGACATAAAATACATAGGTAACGACATTCAACATATCAATATGACCGATACACGTTTGGTTGGGCAAGGTAATGCGTTTTATCGTAGCACTGCCTATTTTATATTGATATTCAGTTTGTTTGTTCTTCTTGTATTGGCACTTTGTCTTGATAAGAAGATTCATAAATTCAATCAAAACGAAGTACTCGTCAGAAATAAAAAAGCGACGAAGACGGCGAAAAAACGTCTGAAGAAGGCATACGAATTTATGAAGGAAAAGAAACAGGACAACTTTTATGAAGAATTTTCACAGGCTTTGTGGGGATATATCTCCGACAAACTGAACATAGCACGCTCTCAATTGTCAATGGACACAGTCAGAGATATGATGTCCGCCAAAAAAGCACCGTCAGATGTTATCGATAATTTCGTCGGACTTTTAAATTCCTGTGAATTTGCCCGTTTCGCTCCTGGTTCAGCCGAAGAAAAAATGGATTCACTATATAGTCAGGGTATAGACGCAATAATCAAAGCCGAAAAAAACTTGAAATAATGTCAGTTATGAAAATCAAAAACATATTTTTCCTGTCGTTTTTAATGATTTTTGCGCTTTTGCCGGCAAAAGCGCAAAACGAGTCCGGTCAGACAAGCCTTGAAGACCTTTTGGTTAAGGGAAATGCCTATTACAATGAAAACAAATACGATACGGCTATAATCTTTTATAGAGAAATTCTGAAGTCGGGGAAGGAGTCTGCTACACTATATTATAATATGGGTAACGCGTTCTACAAGTTGAACGACTACGCAATGGCAATACTTAATTATGAAAAAGCATTGAAACTTAAACCCAATTACGACTATGCAAAACAAAATCTTGAAATGGCGAGACTGCATACGTCAGACAAGATTGAACCGATGCCGGAACTTTTTTTGTCCAAATGGTGGAAAAATATTGTCAATTTATTCGATGCAAGGCAGTGGACGACGTTGTCTTTGGTATTATTCGCAGTTCTTCTGATTTTTGCTTTTTGTTATTTCACTGCCCGAAACAGAAGTTTGAAGAAGACTATGTTTTTCGCCTTCGTCATAATGCTTGTGCTGACCATTATCGGATTTAGGGCGAGCCACAGCCGTAACGAATACCTCTCGACACACAATGAAGCTATAATAATAGTACCGACGACGATTGTTAAAAGCGCGCCCGCCAATAATAGTGTCGATAAATTCGTACTTCACGAAGGAACAAAGGTTGAAATTCAGGAAGTCGTCGATGACTGGTACAAGATAAAGATTGCCAACGGCAGTAATGGTTGGCTTCCAGTTGATAATATGGTGAGATTTTAGACACTTTGTGAGTTTGAAAAAATGTTTAGAAGCTGTTTTTGAAAAAACATCGGTGAAAAATGAAAAAATATTTGCAGGTATAAATTATTTGTCGTAACTTTACACCCTAAAAGTGTAAAAAGTTTTATTGATAATAATTTAATACACCAAATATGAAAAAAAGATTTTTACCGTTTGGAATGCTTTTAGCCGCGTTGATGCTGGTTTCAGTGTCCGTGAATGCTCAAAGCAAGTACGTTCCGCGTGAAGACAACGCTACCGCGCAAGGTTACTTTAAAAGTATCCGTGCTAATCAGACCACAGGACTGATTGATCCGTCAGACCTTATCAAGGCTTATTCGGCATCGGTCAGAGGCGGGGCTGATTTGAATTGGCAAAACATGGGTCCTGATAATATCGGCTCACTTACGAGAGGTATTATCTACGACAATCAAAATCAGGACAGAGTTATTATTGGAACTCTTGGCGGAACGATTTTTGAGACTACTAACGGAGGTATTACATGGCGTCTCATCGGTGATGTCAACATGATGGTCAGCTCCATGGTTCAGGATGCAGACGGCAAGATATACGTTGGTACCGGCGACGGTCGTGCGAGTCATGCTCACAACGGTTTGTCGCACCTGAACTATGAAACGAGTTTCCGCGGTACAGGTGTCTATAAGTCGGAAGATGGCCAGCATTTTGCACAACTCCCTGCAACAGTTCCTTCCGAAAGTAACACAGGATGGCAGTTCGTCAACGAAATGGCCGTTTCAGGAAACGACGTCTATGCTGCTACAAACGGAGGCCTCATGGTTAGTTATGACGGCGGTGAAACATGGTCGGTCGTTAACGACAAAAACGGAAACGCTCTCGACAAAAACACCCGCAGCATAAAGATAGACGGTTCGATAAAGATTGTCACTATGGACGAGGTCGTGTCCAATGATGTGTTTACCAATCTGTATCTTGACAGAGGGGATGGCTTCGAACTTATGGATGACTTCTTCGGATATAATAAATTGATAGCGATATCACCTTCAGATAACAACTACATCTACGTGGCTCTCACAGACAAAGACGGTAACAGCGATGAGATTTGGTTTACGAAAGATGGCGGCGAAACATGGGGCGTGGCTATGAAAAAAACTCCGGTATATGACATTTTCGCCGGACGTGGTAATTTCGATTTCGCAATGGCCGTGCATCCGAACAATCCGCGTAAGGTGTTCATAGGCGGCGAAAACTTGTGGGTGCTTGAAGATAAGACTAATACAGACGTGTTCGTGCCTACTAAGATTTCAGATGGCGCGTATGAATATTCGTCACTCCCATTTGATGCCACACGCTTCATGTATAGCCATTATGGTGTTCAAAATATTGTCTTTGGTGGCGATAATGCAAATTCATTCTATGTCGGAACCGAAGGTGGTGTGTTCAAAGCCGAATTCTATCAGGATCAGTATTCGTTCAAAAATACGAACCGCTACTTCGTGACAGCAGAAAACCATACCTCGGTGGCCCGTCTCACAAACATCGGTGTTTCAGGTTATGTTAACAGAGTCACAACAGGTAATATCGATTACGGTACAGTGCTCATTCTCGGCGATGAAAACGTTGACAATATAACCACAGGTACGAAGATTTATCCTAACGACGGTATGTTCTCTTACTACATGGCTGGCGGCCCAAGCGCAATCTCAACAATAGACGGCGAAGTTATGTTTGTCACAACAGCTGGAAAATCAGGTTTGTCTCCTGTTTATAGAACAGAAAACAAAGGTGCTGTTGACTATGATATGTCCAACTTTAATTATGACATCAACAACCAGGCCGTTGTGTTCTCAAATGAAAGCGCCTTTAGAACGCCGGTTCTCCTTGAAGAGATTTACGATAATGTCGATACGAGTGTTTATGCTGTCTTCAAGAATAGAACAGAGGCAGATACGATGTTCCCAGGTATATACACTGTGCCGAGTAACACACGCGATTATCCTATCTATTATAATCTCGAACAACAACTCCTTCCGGGTGACTCCATATTCGTTGCAGACTCAATAGCTTCAAAATTCTTTGTCGCCATTAAGGGAAAACTTCTTGCTACACGCGACGCTCTTCTTTTCAACAAAGTTACAGAGTGGCATAGTTATGAATGCTCCGGACTCCCGACGGCTATAGCACAGTCTTCCGATGGAGACATCGTCTGGGTCGGTACAGCCGAAGGTAATCTCTGCAGATACACTAATTTCAACGAGATAGTCTATGAACTGGATACCGTTATCAATATGATTATCGTTGAGGAAGATACAAGTTACGATACCGTCATTACTACCGTGAAGACATTTAATCCGGAAATTCTTGATTCGATCGGCAACTTCACACAAGCTATCACAAGTATCTCCATAAACCCTGACGATGCCAATGAAGTTCTCCTTACTTTAGGAAACTACGGCAATAGTGATTACGTGTTTGTTTCGGAAAATGCAACAGATGCAGCACCATCATTCGTTTCTATCCAAAACAATCTTCCCAAGATGCCTGTTTATTCAAGCGTAATAGCAAGAACAAATGGCAACGACGACGAAGACTACAAAATTATGATTGGTACTGACAACGGTCTTTATTATCGTGGTGTCAGTGACGGACAATGGGTCAAGAGCGCAGGTATGGACAATGTCCCCGTTATGGATCTGAAACAGCAGAGAATGTTTAACCGTGCCGACAGAGAAAGAAGACTTGTTGATGAAGCCGGCGATGTCACGATAATTAAATATCCCGGAATCAAAAACGAAGGTATGATTTATGCCGCAACATACGGAAGAGGTGCTTATAAATGTGCTGATTACTGGGTCATGCCTGAAGATTCCCCATTAGCAGTCAATGATGAAGAAGCAGCAACAGAATCAATGGTTTCTGTTTATCCGAACCCGGTCAGAAATAATGCCAACGTGAACTTCAACGTTAACGAAAAGGCTAATGTTTACTGCCAGATTTATGACCTCAGCGGACGCCTTATGAAGAACGTTAATCTGGGTACATATTCTGCAGGTAACTATACCGCAACAGTCAACCTTTCTGATATGACGTCAGGAGCCTATATTCTCCGTCTTCAGTCAGGTAACAAGGCCAGCACCGCAAGAATTATCGTTTACTAAAACTATAATTCTCATGTAAATAAAATAAGGCAGCTCGAAAGAGCCGCCTTATTTTATTTACATGTGCCGTACTTTTTACTTGGTCTTGTCAACCTGATACCTGCTATAATCACCATAAGCAGGACAAGGCTCCGAACTGCCACACGACGTGAACAGCATTACAAAGCCAATAACCGCGATAATCAATAAAACTTTTGCTTTCATGTTTATGTATTTATATAAATTTTCTATAATGATGACAAATGTACGCATTTTTTGCCGAATTTTGTCAATTCAATAGTATTTTTATGGCACAAGTTAGAAAACCAGATATTGAAGAAGGTTGGTATCAGGTTCTTAAAATGCAGTTTGAAGCTGATTATTTTGCCGAATTAAAGGAAATCCTTCTCGCGGAAAAGAAAAAATATGTCGTCTATCCGCCATCACCATTGATATTTAACGCTTTTAATTCAACTCCGTTCGATGAAGTGAAAGTCGTGATAATAGGCCAAGACCCTTATCATGGTGAAGGACAGGCTCACGGACTCGCATTCTCCGTGCCAGATAGAGTTGTGTTTCCGCCAAGCCTTCGTAATATCTTTAAAGAATTACACGACGATATAGGCATGGTCATACCCGAAAGTGGGAACCTTTCAAAATGGGCAAAAGAAGGAGTACTATTGCTTAACGCTTCGTTGACAGTCCGTGCGAATCAGGCAGCATCGCATGCTAATATCGGCTGGACGAGGTTTACCGATGCAGCAATAAAGGCTCTTTCAGAAAAGAAGGAACATCTCGTTTTCATTCTTTGGGGTAATTATGCGATAGCAAAGGAATCTTTGATAGATCATTCCAAACATCTTGTCCTGAAAGGTGTTCATCCTTCGCCGTTGTCGGCATCACGCGGATTTTTCGGATGTCGTCATTTTTCAAAAGCAAATCAGTATCTCGAACAAAATGGAATAAAACCTATAAATTGGAATTTGATATGAAAAAACTTGTTTTTGCATCACATAACTTACACAAACTTGAAGAAGTCCGCTCTATAATTAAAGGTTTTGAAGTCGTAGGACTGTCAGAAATCGGCTGTACGGAGGAAATTGTTGAAAATGGTCTGACATTGCAGGATAATGCTAAAATCAAGGCAGATTTTGTGCTTAATAGATTTGCTCTTGACTGTTTCGCTGACGATACTGGGTTAGAAGTAGAGGCCTTGAATGGAGCCCCCGGAGTTTATACGGCGCGTTTTGCCGGCGAAGGTTGCTCTTACCGCGATAATGTGGATAAAATGCTGCGTGTGATGACGGGCATTCAAAATAGAAAGGCTCGCTTCCGTACTGTTATCTGTCTCAATATGAACGGACGACAGTATTTCTTTGAAGGCTGTGTTAATGGCGAGATAACGACTGAAATATATGGTGATGCAGGTTTTGGTTATGACCCCATATTTCGTCCAAATGGTTATGACGAAACATTTGCCGAGATGGCTTCTGATGTTAAGAATAAGATAAGCCACAGAGGAATGGCCACACGCAAACTTGTGGATTTCCTAAATGGTATGAAGTAGAAAGATTATTGATAATAGGATTGATTTGTAAATCAGTCTGTTTTTTTACATATTTACCGACTCCCAAAGTCGTAACAATTCGTTTGTTCGAATCTGAGTGGTATGCCAAGACTTATCATAATTTCAAGTCCTCTGTTGAAGCGTTCACCATGGTGCTTGTAGGCGTAAACATTTGCCGGTATAGCCGTCTCATCACGTTCCATTGAGGAGAACGTATCTATCAATCCGAAGTTATATCCGACTTCGATTTTGGCTATCAGACTAAATGTCGGAAATACGAAATGATGACTAACGCCAGCTCCTGCCAACACGCTGAAATCTAAGGATTTCATATTTGACTCGCCGATGTTTATTATTGCTTCTGAAATTTCAAGACCATGCTGTTTGACAGACATCTTACCACCGAGGCGAAAAGCTGCGTCAGGAGCTGCAAAGATGTACGGCGTTACATGCTTCAGCGGATATTTTCCAATGAAAAGGAGACGAAAGTCGGCATAGTTGGACTTTATGTTATAATCTACAGTGTAGTTTTGTTTGTATGTGTATGATGCAGACATTCCGCGTCCCATATACATAAATTCGGGCTGGATAGACATGTGTCGGTTCACCGGTATTTCGACAAAGACACCAAATGCCGGACGTACAGCGTATTCCGACAGGTTCTTTATATTGTCGTAGGTATATCTCATTGTCGCGATGTTGACTCCGCCTTTGATACCAATGATTGAGGCTGATCCTCGCTCTTTACCACGTTTGTTTCGAATCGCCTCAACTGTTGTTTGAGCGATTGCGCAATCAAAACAAGCAAAAAGTATGAGTAGGACTAAAAGATGTTTCTTCATGGTATTACTTTTTTACAAGATCCTTTCGGCAAGACCATTGCCGTCTTTGTAAATGAAATAAGTTCCTTTTGGAAGGTAGCCTATCGCACCCTCTGAATTATTGCTCGCGTCAAGAACAACGGTGAAATAACACATGTTTTTTATGCCGTCGTCGCAAATATTACCTGCGACAAGTACCGCACGTTTGATGTAAGCGTAAAAATCTTGTTGTTGGACAGTCTTTTCCTCTATGAAATAAGCGGTAAAATTTTTCCTATAACCTCTTACATAAATTGTGTCAATGGAGTGCTGGTTCCCGGATTCATCTATATAGTAACCGCAAATTCCATTGTGTTGTGACAAAAACGAGAACTCGAAATCAGGCTCGGTGACAGAGTGCGGCCAATACGCGTAATTCGACTTGATCCTTTTTTTGGGTGAAACGATGTAGTTCCCTTCAACGTCAGCCGGTATATATCCTTCAGGCATAGTTGGCGTTCCAAGTATATCGCACATGATTTCCTCCACGGAATCAAGATAGAAGTCGTGCGTTTGAAGGATAGTGTCTGTTCTTTCGATAAAATGCGGTATCACGTCGGAATAATCGCTGATATACTCTTCTTCTCCAAGCAGAATCATAGTCGTTTCATCGTTTTTAGTACAACTAAAAACAAATGTTAATGCTATAATCAACAATGTGATATATGCAGATTTCTTCATTTTTTATGAATGAATGATTTAAAAGTATCAAAGTTACGAATAATAATCGAAACTACACGGCACAAAGTTCTGAAATTTTATTTTTCAGTATGCTTACGGCTTTATCAAGACCATCCGGATTTTTACCTCCGGCTGTAGCAAGCGTTTTCTGTCCTCCGCCTCCGCCTTGTATTTCCTTGGCCACGAGACGAATCAAAGATGGTGCATCAACATTGCGCGTTTCAACAAAAAGTTGTGGTAACGATAGACATATTGATGGTTTGCCGTCACAGATACCGCTGAGAAGAACAAGTGCGTTCTTGTCTTTGCTGCTGATGGCCGTAGCGATGTTTCTCATCTGATTGACATCTGCGTTTTGTGTTGCAATGACGACTCTGAAATCTCCGAAAGTTTCGGCTTTTTCAAGAAGATTGTTCGCTTCAGATTCGGCTTTTTCCTGCATCATTGCCTCAATCTTTTTCTGAAGTGCGGCATTCTGCGATGAGAGTGCTTCGACAGCTTTGACGACATCTGGTGCTTTGACGATTTCCTTTATTTTTGTTATCTGTTCGATTTGGCAGTTGAGGAAATCTGTTACGGCTTCTCCTGTGATGGCTTCAATACGTCTTATTCCGGCTGCGATGGCACTTTCCGACAAGATTTTGAAGGTTCCGATGCGTCCCGTTGATGCTGCGTGTGTGCCGCCGCAGAGTTCGCGTGAAAAATCTTCTCCAAACGTCACGACGCGGACTTTGTCACCATATTTCTCCCCAAACAGGGCCATCGCTCCCATTTCTTTAGCCTTCTCGACAGGAACGTCAACGGCGGTTTCGTTTTTCAGGTCTTCGCGTATCTTCCTGTTTACAATATTTTCGACTTGGCGAATCTCGTCTTCTGTCATTTTTGCAAAATGGCTGAAGTCGAAGCGGAGGCGTTCATCATTCACGAGTGAGCCTTTTTGTTCTACATGTGTGCCGAGAACCTGACGTAGAGCTGCGTGCATAAGGTGCGTGGCAGTGTGATTGGCCTCGATGCGGCTGCGCCTGTCTTTATTCACTATAGCGTGAAATTCGCTTTCGGGATTTTCCGGAAGTGTGTCGGCAATATGAATGATAAGGTCGTTTTCCTTGACAGTGTTCAGAATCTGTATTGTCTCATCAGATGATGACAGTGTTCCTATATCGCCGACTTGTCCTCCCATTTCTGCATAAAACGGCGTCTTATCTAAAACGATTTCAAAATGTTTCTTGTTTTTCGCGGCTACTTCGCGGAAACGTACTATTTTGGCTGTTTCTTCAGTGTTTTCATATCCAGTGAATGTCGTCGTTGTGTTTTCGTTCACCATCACCCAGTCGCCCGACACTTTTTCGGCGGCCTTGCGGGAACGATTCTTCTGCGCTTCGAGGTTGTTTTTGAAGCCTTCCATATCAACGGAAAGCCCTTTTTCAGATGCCATGAGGTTGGTAAGGTCAACGGGGAATCCGTATGTGTCGAAAAGCTCGAAAGCAAAGTCGCCGTCGATGATTTTTTTGTCTTTCTGTTCGATATAGGCCTCAAATCGGCGTATTCCCTGCGACAAGGTGCGCAGGAATGATGACTCTTCTTCGAAGATGACTTTTGAGACGAGTTGTTGCTGCATTTTGAGTTCGGGATATTGTCCGCCCATTTCTTCGACGAGAGTTGGTAGCAGATTATAGACGAAGGGCTCGTTTAGGTTGAGGAACGTGAATCCGTAACGCACGGCGCGGCGCAGAACGCGTCTGATGACGTATCCGGCTCCGTTGTTCGACGGCAGTTGTCCGTCTGTAATAGCGAATGAGACCGCTCTAAGGTGGTCGGCAATGACGCGCATTGCTATGTCGCGCCTTTCGTCTTCGCCATATCTAAATCCCGAAACAGAGGCTATCTTGCTTATGATGGGTTGGAAGACGTCGGTGTCGTAGTTCGACTTCTTGCCCTGAACCACTCTGACGAGACGCTCGAATCCCATTCCGGTGTCAACGTGGCAGGCGGGAAGGCTGACGAGTGTGCCGTTAGCAAGCCTGTTGAATTGCATGAAGACGAGGTTCCATATCTCGATAACTTCCGGGTTGTCTTTGTTGACGAGGTCTCTTCCGCTGACAACTTTGCGTTCTTTGTCGTCACGAATGTCGATGTGTATTTCAGAACAAGGTCCGCATGGTCCTTGTTCGCCCATTTCCCAAAAATTGTCCTTTTTGTTTCCGTAAATTATCCTTGATTCGTCAACATGCTTCTTCCAAAAGTCGTAAGCTTCGGTGTCAATGCCGAGTTTGTCTTTCTCGTCACCTCCGAAAACTGTTACATATAGTCGGTCTTTGTCAAGGCCGATGACCTCCGTCAAAAACTCCCATGCCCATGCGATGGCTTCTTCCTTGAAATAGTCCCCGAACGACCAATTTCCCATCATCTCGAACATCGTGTGATGGTAAGTGTCATGTCCGACTTCCTCGAGGTCGTTGTGTTTTCCGCTGACTCTCAGACATTTTTGGACATCTGTGGCACGAGCCGTCTTAGGTGTCTTATTGCCAAGGAAAATATCTTTGAATTGATTCATTCCGGCGTTGGTGAACATCAGTGTGGGGTCGTTTTTGACCACGATGGGCGATGAAGGCACAATAAGATGCTGTTTTGATTCGAAAAATCTTAAAAATTTTTCACGTATTTCGTTAGCGGTTAACATTGTTATTATATTTTTTAATTTTTTTCACTCTAAAAAGACTGCAAATTTAATCTAAATTATTATTTTTGCGGAATAAAATAGGAATAAATTCTTACTTTGGGTAAAAAAAAGTTCATATTTAACGACTCTACGCTTAAGTTTGAGGAATATCGGGCCTCCGTTGGCAGGCGCATCTGGCGTTTTTTGATATTTCTCCTAACTGCGGGCATTTTCGGATTCCTGTTTTTTGTCTTGGTCGAGGCCTTTTTCGGTTCGCCGAAGGAAAGGATGTTGGAAAAGGAAAATGCCTATCTTCGGTTTCAATATGATATTCTGAATGACAAACTTGATGAGATGGATGTCGTTTTGACCGATATGCGGGAGCGTGATGACAATATTTACAGGGTGATGTTCGAGTCGGAGCCGGTGCCGCGAGAGGAGATAATGAATATCATGAGGACGGGTAAACGCTTAGCAATGAGCGGATATGCAAGTACCGCGAGAGTTGAAGCAATATCAGACAGAGTCGATAAGATTTCGAAAATGATGTTGATACAGTCGAAATCGTTTGACACGATAGTAGGCTTAATAATGAATAAGAGCGAGATGCTTTCCTCGATTCCGGCCATTATGCCGGTGCGCGGTTCAGACATAATGAGGCTTAGTTCTGGCTTCGGACGCAGGACAGACCCGATTTACAAGGTCATGAAATTCCACGCGGGCCTTGATTTCAGCGGACCTATTGGAACGCCTATTTATGTCACAGGCGACGGCGTTGTTGAAAAATTGGTCAAATCGGATGTCGGTTACGGCAATCACGTCCTAATAGATCATGGCTTCGGCTATAAGACGAGATACGCGCACATCAGTAAAGCCGAAGTGAAAGTAGGGGAGAAAGTCAGGAGGGGCCAGGAAATAGCTCTCATGGGAAACTCCGGAAAATCAACGGCCCCGCATTTACATTACGAAGTGATAAAAAACGGCAGGCCCGTCAATCCGATACATTTCTTCCTCAACGATATAACGCCCGAAGAATATGAAGAAATTCTGAAATTGTCGCAAATGCCTTCACAAACAATGGATTAACTATGGAAACAAAGAAATTATACTACAACATAGGTGAGGTGGCGAAGATGTTTAATGTGAACACGTCGCTCATTCGTTATTGGGAAAGTGAATTTTCCGTTCTGCGTCCGCGCAAAAGCACTACGGGCAACCGCAAGTTTACAGAGCGCGATATTCGTTATCTTCACGTTATTTATCAGCTCGTCAAAGTGCAGGGCTATACCTTAGAAGGGGCTAAAAACGTCATTAAAGAAAAATTCGATAAGCTGGAGGACAAGAGTTCCGTCATTATGACACTCAACGCCACTAAAAAATTTCTTCTCGATTTGGATAAACAACTTGCTGATAAACAAGCTGATATAAATTCGTAGAAGATTTGTCGTCTAAACGATGACGACTTCGGGTTCGATTTTTATTCCGAATTTGTCTTCTACTTCTGAAATGACTTTCTGCATAACTCTTTTTATATCTGTTCCCGTTGCCGTTCCGTGGTTTACGAGGATAAGGGCCTGTTTGCTCCAAACGCCGGCATCTCCGTCTCTGTAGCCTTTCAGCCCCGCTTTTTCTATCAGCCATCCCGTCGGAATTTTTACATAACCGTTTTCTCCTTCAAAACCAGGCATTTCAGGATATTCGTCTTTGAGTTGTCCGTATTTTGCTTTCGGAACGACGGCGTTCTTGAAAAAACTTCCCGCACTGCCAACGATACCTACCTGCGGCAGTTTGGACGCGCGAATGTCCTTGACGGCTTGAGCGACATCACTGATTGTCGGATTGAGAATGTTTTTTTCTGAAAGATACGAGCGTATGTTGCCGTAGTCGAGATGCAAAGTCGAATTTTTCTTCAAAATGAACTCGACGGAATAAATCAGCAAGTTTTGCATGGCGGCGTTTTTGAAAATGCTTGTACGATAGCCGAACTCACATTCCGGCTTTTTGAAGCATTTTTTTTCGCCGTTTTCGATGTTTATAGCATAAACTTTTGATATACAGTCTTTGGCCTCTATTCCGTATGCTCCGACGTTTTGAACCGGAGCCGCCCCGACATTGCCTGGAATATCACTCAGGTTTTCAAGTCCGTACCAACCGCGGGCGACGGTCATATCGACGAAATCTTTCCAGTTTTCACCCGCCGCACATCTGATAATCACGTCGTTATCTTCAGTATCAATGATTTCTATGCCTTTCATAACGGGATGGAGAATTATCCCGTCAAAATGACCGTTTTCGAAAAAGACATTACTCCCGCCTCCGATAATGAATTTCCTGCTTTGCTTATAACCTTCATTTCCAATGAGCTCAGAGAAAATGTCTTCCGATTCAATCTCCATGAACTGTCTCGCAAAGGCATCTAACCCAAATGTGTTGTATTTTTTTAGAGAAAAAGCCATCACAACTAATTTTCTTCAAAATTAAACATTTTTGACGAGATATAAGGTTTTTTCTGTAATTTTAACAATTGTTTGGAGTTCGGAAGTCGTTGTACATTCGTCTCCGGATAAACAAATTAAGTCTCAACGACTTTGTGTTAAAATGAAAAAGGTAATAGTATCGGTTATTAACGATCTTGTTACGGATCAGCGCGTTGCCAAGTCGTGTCAGACTTTGCAGAAGGCGGGTTTTGAGGTTCTTCTTGTCGGGCGTCGTCAGCGGAAAAGCCCTCCGATGGACGCGCGTTCGTACGTCTGCAAGCGTATGAAACTGATTTTCGAGAAAGGTCCGTTGTTTTACGCCGAGTTTAATATCAGGCTTTTCGTTTTCCTTCTCTTTCATCGCGCCGATTGTCTCCTTTCCAATGATTTGGATACTCTTCTTCCTAACTTTTTTATTTCAAAATTGAAGAAAATCGGACTCATTTACGACAGCCACGAGTATTTTACCGAGGTTCCTGAAATCGTTGGGAGGCCTTTTGTTCAAAAGACATGGCGGCGTATCGAAGAGTTTGTCCTCCCGAAGATGAAGGAGATGATAACCGTTAACGAGTCTATAGCCGATTTGTTCAGAAAAAAATACGGAATAGAAGTCCATGTCGTGAGAAATATACCGTTGAAGGCAGCACTTCCGGATGTTGCGGACAAGGCTTCTTTGGGGCTTCCCGAAGATAAACACATTCTTATCCTGCAAGGCTCGGGAATCAATATACACCGCGGCTCCGAGGAACTTGTAGAAGCGATGCGCCTGCTTGACGACTGCATTCTGCTTATCGTCGGCGGAGGCGATGTCATTCCCGTTTTGAGAAAAATGGTGACAGACTACGGACTTGATGAGAAAGTACGTTTCTTCCCGAGAATGCCGTATAAGAAGATGATGTCTATAACGCAACTCGCGGATCTGGGACTCACTCTCGACAAGGACACCAACCTCAACTATCGTTTTAGCCTTCCCAATAAATTATTCGACTATATACAGGCAAATATTCCCGTAGTGGCATCACATCTGCCTGAAATAGAGCGCATTATAACGGAATATGATGTCGGAACATTTATAGACAGCCATGAACCTAAGGCCATAGCCGATGCTGTTCGCAGTGCTATCGACGATAGAAACCGCTATTTGAAATGGAAGGATAACCTGAAAAAAGCCGCAGACGAACTCTGTTGGGAAAACGAGCAGAATGTCTCATTGTCTATATATAGAAGGTATTTGAAGAATAAATAATGTCACAGCATATTCACATAGTATCGTTTGCAATTCCTTTTCCTGCTGATTATGGCGGCGTGATAGATGTCTTTTTCCGTGTCAAGGCACTTGCCGAGAATGGCTTGAAGATACATCTGCACTGTTTCCAGTATGACGACAGAAAGCCGTCTGAATGCTTGGAGAAAATGTGTTGGTCGGTGAATTATTATCGTCGCGACGTGTCGTTTTTGCGTCAGTTGTCGATGCGCCCGTATATTGTGACATCGCGTGATTGTCGCGAACTGATTGAAAATCTGTCAAAAGACGATTATCCGATTCTTCTTGAAGGTCTGCATTGTTGTTCGGTGCTTGAAAAAGTATCGAACCGCCGAATTTTCGTCCGTGCGCATAATGTCGAGCATGATTATTATTCCGAACTTGCCAAAGTTGAGAAGAATATCTTTAAAAAGTCGTTTTTCTGGTTGGAGTCGAAAAGACTGAAGAAATATGAAAATGTGCTTCAACGCGCTTCCGGCATTTTGTGCATCACGAAGAAGGATTACGATTATTTTTCATCACGTTATGACAATGTAAGCCTTGTGCCTCCGCTTAGTGCCTTCCCCGAAGTTGTACCATCCGAGGGTCACGGCGACTATGTCCTTTATCACGGTCGCCTTGATGTGGTCGAAAATCTCAATGCTGTCTGCTTCATCCTTGATGAAATCTTTCCCGACGATGCCGTGAAGTTGAAAATAGCGGGCCTGAATCCTCCGAAATGTCTTTATGATAAGGTCGATAGACGCGAAAACACCGAACTTATTGCAAATCCTTCTGATGAAGAGATGCTGGGTTTAGTCAGAAACGCTCAGGTTAATCTTCTCGTCACGGCTCAAGATACCGGTTTGAAGCTAAAGCTTTTGAATGCTCTTTACAACGGCCGTCATTGTCTCGTCAACGAAGCTATGGTTGTTGGAACCGGGCTGGCCGAGGCTTGTGAGATACGAAACGACGCAAAATCGTTGCGAGAGAGATGTCTAACTCTCATGAACGAGAATCTTTCTTTGGAGATGATTTCAAAAAGGAGGGAAATTATGAGTGCTTTTTGTGATAATAAGCAGATAATCAACGATTTAATTAGTGCTGTTTGTTGAGCATATCACGATTCCGTCGGTGCAGTTTATTATTCGTGACGGATATTTGTGTATGATGTTGTAGTTGTGTGTAGCCATGAAAACGGCTTTGCCTTTCTCCTTTATTTTTATTAGGAGCCTCATGATGTCGTTGGTTGTTTCGGGGTCGAGGTTGCCTGTCGGCTCGTCGGCGAGAATGAGCATCGGGTCGTTGAGCAGGGCGCGTGCAACGGCTACTCTCTGCTGTTCTCCGCCCGAAAGACGATACGGCATTTCCTTTATTTTATCCTGAAGTCCGACGAGGTTGAGGACCTCGGCTATTCTGGCGGCTATTTTGTCGTTGTCGTTCCATCCAGTGGCTCTCAGCACGAACGCGAGGTTTTCTTCGACTGATACGTCGTAAAGGAGTTGGAAATCTTGAAAAACGATACCTATTTTTCTCCTTAGGAACGGAATGTCTTTTTTTCTCATTGAAGAAAGGTCGAAACCGACGATTTCGGCATTGCCGCCGCCGAGTGGAATGTCGGCGTAGAGAGTCTTGAGCAGTGATGACTTCCCGCTTCCGGTGCGTCCTATGAGATATACAAATTCGCCGTTGGTTATTTCAAAACACACATCGCGCAGTACCCGCTTGCCGAGTTGAGAAATCTGCGCATTGTCAAGTTTGATGAGCGTTTCGTTTGTCATGTCTATTTAACGATTGTGTCGTTTGACGATTCGATGAAGAATTTCGGTTTGAAATCACCCAAACGGGCAATGTATTTGTGACGAATGCGCGAAATGTAGGCGTTAAAGTCTTTTGCGCTGTTGTTGTAGGCTTCTACTTCAATTAAAAGACGGTTGTCGAATCTGTTTATCATTTCTCTCTTTGTCTTTATTTCTGGAGATGTGTACCATGATTCGCCATCCATATAGTCATGAAGTGCAACATTGACTGCTTCTTGCGAATTTGTGAATTTTGCAAAGCTTTCGTCTGTCAGTTCGCTTGCACCGATAATGCATTTGATGCTCTCATCAAGCTGCTTCTTTAAATCGACGAGTTTATTGTCGTTGTGCGGCAGTTCCTTCGTGGTGATGATGATGTCGTTGATGGCACGTACTTTCTCGAAACATGTACGTTCCACGTCGCCCCATAAGGTGTAAACCAAATTCTCTTTATCGGAAATAGACAAATAAGTTGAGATCACACAATAAGCCACAATCAGCACAACGGCAATGACGACGGCACCTATCTTTCTTTTCATAAAATTCATAGAATGAGTATTTGCGGCGCAAATATATAAAAAATATTTGTTGGTTTTAAGTCAAACGGACAAACATAAATATCGTAAACAAAAATCACCTTACGCTGTACATAAGACATCGTAAGGTGACCAACGTTTGTAGAATTAACCTTTTGTTATACAAGTTTTTCAAGACTTCTTCTGATGAAGTCGTCGAGTTCCTTTCCTTTCAGCAGGCCTTTCGACAGTCTCGCGAGGTCGTAAAGTTGTGTGGCGGTTTTCTTTCGTGTCTCTTCGTCTTTGTCGATAAGTTCTGATATGATGGAGTTGTCTTCGTTGACGAGGATGTTGTAGTTTTCAGGCATATCGCCCCACATCGACATTCCGCCGCCCATGACGCTCATATCCTTCATGCGACGCATCCACTCGCTTTGGGTGAGTTCGACAGGTGTCGCGTCTTCTCCGGTTTGGCTTATGACGACGGTGAAGCGCGATTTGTCGATAACGTCTTCAAACGTCTTTTTAATCAGTTCTTTTTGTTTGTCGTCGAGTTTGGATTCCTTTTTATCGTCATCTTTTTCGATGAGTTTGCTGATGCTGTCCGAATCGACTCTCGCAAAACCGGTGTTCTCGTTTTTCTGTTCGAAGTTACTAATGAAGTGCGTGTCTAAGATGCCGTCCATCATGAGGACGTTATAACCGTGAGATTTTGCATTTTCGATGTTCGGATATTGTGTGTCAGTATCTGTCGCGTAAAGGTAAATCACGCGTTTGTTCTTGTCGGTCTGTTTTTCTTCAATGGACTTGCGATATTCTTCAATAGTATAGTATTTCCCGTCGGTGTCTTTGAGAAGTGCGAATTTTTCGGCGCGTTCCCAGAATTTTTCGTCGGTTATCATGCCATATTCGATGAAGACTTTGATGTCGTCCCATTTCTTCTCGAAGTCGGCGCGGTCGTTTTTAAACATTTCCTCAAGTTTCTCGGCCACTTTTTTTGTGATATAGCCTGAAATCTTTTTAACGTCTTGGTCGTTTTGTAGGAAGGAGCGGCTTACGTTGAGCGGGATGTCTGGCGAATCGACGACGCCGTGAAGCAGTGTCAGAAATTCGGGAAGTATGCCTTCGACGCTGTCGGTCACAAAGACTTCGTTGCAGTAGAGCTGTATCTTGTTGCGCTGAAATTCGTATTTGTTCTTTATCTTCGGGAAATAAAGAATTCCCGTCAGGTTGAACGGATATTCGACGTTGAGGTGGATATGGAAGAGAGGAGTGTCGAAGTTCATTGGGTAGAGCACGTGATAGAAGTCGTCATATTCCTTTTCTTCAATAGAAGACGGCGTTTTTTTCCAGAGAGGTGCCGTTTCGTTGATTATCCATGGCTTTTCGACGGTTTTCGTCTTCTTGTCTTTGTCTGCTGTTTTTTCATCTTCAACGGGTTCTTCGACTTTCTTAGTCCCGAACTGTACAGGCACGGGCATGAATTTGCAGTATTTTTCAAGCAGACCGCGTATTTTGCCTTCGTCGAGGAAGTCGGCACAGTCGTCTGAAATATAGAGAATTACGTCTGTACCGCGGTCGCCTTTGGGAATTTCGGTCATAGTATATTCAGGGTTGCCGTCGCATTCCCAGATGACGCCTTGTTCGTCAGCATTTTGTCTGCACGACTTCGAGATGAGGGACACTTTGTCAGACACCATAAACGACGAGTAGAAACCGAGTCCGAAATGTCCTATTATATTTGCTGAATCACCTTTGTCTTTGAATTTGTTTATGAAGTCTTCAGCACCTGAAAAAGCTATCTGGTTGATGTATTTATCGACTTCTTCTGATGTCATTCCGATGCCTCGGTCGCTGATGGTCAGGGTCTTCTTATCCTTGTCTATTTTGATTTTGATAGTCGTGTCGCCGATTTCGCCGTTAAATTCTCCGGCAGTTGCCAATGTCTTGAGTTTCAATGTTGCATCGACAGCATTGCTGATTATCTCGCGAAGGAATATTTCATTTTCAGAATACAGAAATTTTTTGATTACGGGGAATATGTTTTCCGTTTTCACCCCGATAGAACCGTTTTTCATGATATAAGTTTTTAATTGTTAATTCAAAGATACGGCGGCGGTTTTTTCAAAAGTTGTGCCAAGGGATAATGTGACATTTTGTCTTGTTTTTTTTTTTTTTTTTTTTTTTTTTTTTTTTTTTTTTTTTTTTTTTTTTTT